>NZ_CP132339.1:6000000-6357572 GCF_030944405.1 Janthinobacterium sp. J1-1 | reverse complement strand
CAGCAGAAAGCGTCGGTGCGCCAGGCGATCGACTCGCACGATGACGCGCGCATCCGCCAGGCGGTCGACAATATGGAATCGCTGGGCGACCGCGCCAAGAAGGCCTGCGGCACGGCGGCCAAGCTGACGCCGGAAATGAAACAAGCGGTGCTGAAGGTCCACGATGAACTGTCGGACCTGAAACACCAGCTGCATTGATCCATTACATCTGGCGGAACAGGTGGGCGTACAGCGGGCTGACGCGCAGCTGCGCCGGATGCTGGCGCAGGGTCAGTGACAGCTTGCCGGCCTCGTCGCGCACGGCGCTGGCGATGGCGCCGGCATTGACGATGGTGCCGCGGTGGATTTGCCAGAATTGCTGGGGGTCCAGTTGCGGCAGCAATTCCTTCAGGCTGGTGCGTATCAGCGCTTCGCCGTCGCGGCAGACCACGTTGATGTATTTGTCCATCGCTTCGAAGTAGACCACGTCGGCCATGGGGATCATGCGCACGCTGCTGCCGACGGCGGCCCGTATCATCTGCAGGCGCGGCGCCGGCGGCGTCATCGCTTGCAACTGGGTCAGCAAACGGGCCAGGTTGTCGTCGGCCGGTGCCGCGGTGACGGCTTGCGCGGCGGCGGCCGGCGCTATCGGCGCGGTTTGCAGCCTTTGTTTCAAGCGTTCCACCGTCTTGCCCAGGCGCGCATCGTTGACGGGTTTCAGCACATAGTCGGCGGCCGCCTGATCGAAGGCGGCCAGCGCATAGTCGTCATAGGCGGTGACGAACACGATCTGCGGGAAGGGCATGCCGTCGTTGTCGTCCTGCCATTGCTCGGCCAGTTCCTCGGCCGCTTCCAGGCCTGTCTTGCCCGGCATCTTGATGTCCAGGAACAGGATGTCCGGGCGCAGGGCCAGGCCCTGCTGCAAGGCTTCCACGCCATTGGCGCAGGTGGCGACAAGCTGCAGTTCGGGCCACAGGCGGCGCAGGGCGTGGGCGAGGGCGGCGGCCAGGATCGGTTCGTCTTCGGCGATCAGGGCGCGTACTGGGGCGGCGGTGCTGGTCAGGTCTGTCATGGCGTCGTGCTCAAATGGAAGATTCGGAAGGTTGAAGTGGCAGGGTCAGGCGGGCGGTCACGCCACTGCCCGGATTGGCATTGAGCGATAGGCTGGCCGCATCGCCGTGCATGACCTGCAGCCGTTCGCGGATATTCGCCACGCCTAGCCGGGTCCCTTTGGTCTGGCCCGGATGGTCGAGGCCCAGGCCGTCGTCGGCCACGATCAGCGTCAGCATGCCGCCGTCCAGGCTGGCGCGCACGGCGATATGGCCGCCGTCGATCTTCGGCTCCAGGCCGTGCTGGATGGCGTTTTCCACCAGCGGCTGCAGCAGCATCGGCGGCAGTTTCACCTGGCGCAAGTCGTCGGGCAGGTCCAGCGTATAGGCCAGGCGCGCACCCATGCGCACGGCCATCAGGCCCAGGTAGGCTTGCATCAGGTCGAATTCCTGGCCCAAGGTGGTGGTCTCCACGCGCGAGGAACTGAGGGTGGCGCGCAGGTACTGGATCAGCTGGTCCAGCAGGAGCTGGGCGCGGTCCGGATCAAAGCTGATCAGCCCCTGCAGGTTGGCCAGGGTATTGAACAGCATGTGCGGCTCGATCTGTGCCTGCAGCAGCTGCAATTGCGCCTGCATGGCCTGGCGCGCCACCGATTCGGCGCGCGCTTTTTCCTGCGCCGCCGCCGTCTGCAGGCGCGAGATTTTTTCGCGGCTGGAAAAGAACAGGATGGCGGCGCCCGTTACGGCCAGCGTAAAGACCAGGTTGGCCGTCACTTCGCCGGCATCAAGGGTGGTCAATGCCTTGACCTTCACGTCGGTCAGCCATACAAACAGATGCATGCCCAGCCATTGCGCCACCGGCACGGACACCAGGATGATGGCGATGAAGGGCAGCGCTTTCGGCCGCTGGCCCTCGTGCCACAGGGTCAGGCGCGCACCGTCGATCAACACGAAGGCGATGCTGCCGATGCACATGGCGGCAATCAGGTTCTGGCCCAGGTGGCTGCCCGGATTCAAGATATAGGTAATCACCAGCGCGCACAGCACATTGATGGCCAGCGCATAGCGGATGTCGGGCAGCATGCGGTAGTAGCGCGAACGGCGCGGTCTGGCTGGCTGGTCCGGAGGGATGGTCGGCTTGAACATATGCGCTCTGTTAAGTGGTCGATAAGACATTGTGTGGCTTGTGCGCGGCCAGCGCAACGCCGGTGCGACGAAACGGGGCTGACACGGCGCCAATCGCTGCATGCCCCCTTGTGTTTTCGTGCTTTCATTTATGATGGCAAGTCCATCACCAACCAGCAAGGATCACCATGTGGCCCTATCCACGCACCTTGGCACACCGCGGCGGCGGTACGCTGGCCCCTGAAAACACGATTGCCGCCTTGCGCTGCGGGCTGGCGCACGGCTACCACGCCGTCGAATTCGACGTCATGCTGGCCAAAGACGGCGTGCCGGTTGTCGTGCATGACGTGGAACTGGGCCGTACGGTGGCCGGCAGCGGCGCCATTCCCGATTACACGGCGGCGCAGCTGGCGGCGATGGATGCGGGCAGCTGGTTCGGCCCCGAGTTTGCGGGCGAGGGCGTGCCGGGTTTTGACGCGGTGGTGGCGTATTGCCAGGCGCACGGCATCTGGATGAATATCGAGATCAAGCCGGCGCCGGGGTTTGAACGGCAGACGGGAGCCGTGGTGGCGCGGGCCACGCGCCAGCATTTTGCCGCTGGCGGACTATTGCCCTTGCTGTCGTCGTTCAGCATGGAAGCGCTGGAAGCGGCGCGCGAGGCGGCGCCGGAACTGGCGCGGGGATGGCTGGTCGATGAATTGCCGCATGACTGGCTGGCGCAGGCAAGCAAGCTGGGCGTGGTGGCCATGCATTGTGATCACAAGGTGCTGACACCTGAGCAGGTGCAAGCGATCAAAGCGGAAGGGCTGGGTGTGTTCTGCTATACCGTCAATACGCCGGAAAGGGCCAGCGAGTTATTTACGTGGGGCGTGGATGGGTTTTGTACGGACAGGATAGATATCATTGCGGCTGGATAAACCGAACCCCAAAACAACATCCGGGGTCAGACCCTCAGGGTCTGACCTCAATCCTTGCGTTTGGGTTAACAATTAAAACGTCACCCTTACCCCCGTCGTCAGATTACGCCCCGTCAACGGCGCCGCATTCTTGATAAACGAGGTGTGGCTGTACGCCAGCTCGTTCGTCAGATTATTCGCCTTCAGGTAAAACTGGGTCGGCGTGCCGGCTAAGCGGGTGTTGTAGCTGGCCGAGAGGTTCAGCATATTGTAGCCAGGCGTGTCCGTCTCGAAGGCGGCCACCTTGTCCTGTTTGCCGACGCGGTAGAACTCGGCCACGCCGTTCCAGTTCTGCCAGTTGGCGTCGAATTTCACGCCCAGGCGCTGGGCCGGGATACGCGGCAGATTGCCGCCGCCATCGGCCAGCTTGGCGCGTACATGGTCGCCGAACACGCTGGCGCCGAAAACAGGATTGATCTGCTGGCGGATCTGGCCTTCGATGCCGGTAAACGTGGCGTCGCGCTGGGCGTATTCGATCAGCTGGAAGCCTTCATGGCTGTCCAGGGTGGAGCCGAAAATATAGTTGTCGATCTTGTTGCGGTAGGCGCTCAGCGAAAAGGTGGTGGCGCCCGCGTATTTGCGCAGGGTCAGGTCGATATTGTTCGAGGTTTCCTTGCCCAGGTTTTCATTGCCCAGCTCATAGGTGGCGGTGGCCATGTGCACGCCGTTGGCGTACAGCTCTTCGGCGCTCGGCAGGCGGTGGGTGCGCGAGATGGTCGAGCCGAGCGAATACTGCGGCGCGAATTTCCACACGGCGCCCAGCGAGACGGAGGTGCCGCTGGCGCTGTGGTCTTTCAGCGTCGTGCTGTCGACATCGATATCCTGCCATTCGTGGCGCAGGCCCGCTTCGAAGCGCCATTGCGCGAGGTTGTATTCCTCGACCAGGAAAGCCGCGTGTTTCCTGGTGAGGGTCGGCGCCACGTACGCTTCTTCGCCCAGGGCCGAGAAATCGCGTTTCGTCGTTTGGAGGCCGACCACGCCGCGCCAGCCACCGAGCGGCACGTGTTCCATTTCCAGCCGTGCGTCGTGGCCCTTGTTCTTGAAAGTGGTGGCCACTTCCGTGCCCTCGATCTCATCGTGCTTGTAATCGGTAAACGCGGCGCGCAGGCGCAGGCGGGTAAAGCCGGGGACCGGATCGCGCAGTTCGCCGCGCACGTCCCAGCGCTCGCTTTTCAGTTTCACGTAGGGTACGGCGCCGCCTTCTTCGTGCTCGTGATCGTGGTCGCTGCCTTCCTCTTCCTCGTGCTCGCCGCAATGCAGATGGGTGCCGTGCGGGTGGCAGCTTTCGAATTCGTGGTTGTGGCCGGGCAGGCCGTATTCGGCGCGCTGGCTGGTAAATGCCAGTCCCAAAAAGCCGCGCGATCCCACCCACGAGGCGCCGACGCTGCCGGTATCGGTTTCGTTGTAGCTGCCGGCCACTTTGGAGCCGCCTTCCCAGCCGCTGCCGACCTTGTATTCTTTCGCGTCGCGTTTCACGCCTTCCGCGTGGAAGGCAAAATTGCCGGAGCCGCCGGTCACCTCGAAGGCGCCCGCTTTTTCACGCGCGGCCGAGTTGGCGCGCACTTCCGCGCTGCCTTCGAAACCCTTGGCAGGTACTTTCGTCGGGATTTTCTTGTCGATCACATTGACCACGCCGCCGACGGCGCCGCCGCCATAGGCCAGTGCCGACGGTCCGCGCAGCACTTCGACCTGTTCTGCCAGCATCGGTTCGGACGCCACCGCATGGTCGGGGCTGATGGTCGAGGCATCCTGCACTTCGGCGCCATCGGACAATACTTTCACGCGCGGGCCATCCATGCCGCGGATGATGGGGCGACTGGCGCCGGCGCCGAAATGGCTGGAGGTAATGCCGGGCTGGCCGGCCAGGGTTTCACCGAGGGTCGCTTCGCGGGTGCGCACCAGTTCATCGCCTTCAAGCACGGTCACCGGCGTGCTCATGTCGTCGCTGCCCAGCGACAGGGCGCTGGCTGAAACGGTCACGGCCGGCAAGGTGGGTGCTTGCTGGGCCAGTGCGCTGGCGGGCGCGGCAAATGCCAGCATCAGGGCCAGGGCCAGCGGGGTGGGGCGATGTAAAGAGTGCGGTGCGGTCATGGTTCAATTCCTTGTTGTGTGACGGTGTTTGCAGGGGCTGGGCAAGCGTTAATTTGATAATGATAAACCATTATCATTAATGTGTGAACCGCCAGATGCTACGGCTTGAGCATCCCCATGGTGTATTCTGTCGGCTATGGAACGCACAACACGTCAAAAAACCGCTATACAAACCGCCATCGAGTCGGCCCGGCGCCCGCTGTCGGCGCAGGAAATCCTTGAAGAAGCCAGCCTGCAGGTGACGCAGCTGGGCATTGCCACCGTCTACCGCAACCTGAAATCGCTGGTGCTGGAAGAGAAGGTGCATGTGGTTACCTTGCCCGGTGAAAACCCGCGCTATGAATCGAACACGGTGGCCAATCATCATCACCATCACTTCCAGTGCACCAGCTGCCAGCGCGTGTTCGACGTGCATGATTGCCCCGGCGACCTGAAGCGGATGGCGCCGCAGGGCTTCGTGGTCGAGCGCCATGAGCTGACCCTGTATGGCCGCTGCGCCGATTGCAATGCGGCCGGCGGGGTGGCGGTTTCCGCCAGTCCCGCGCCGCACGGCTGCGCCGACCACACCTGAGCCGTATCTGGGCTGGGCGTGCGCGCAACACTCGCCGCACCGGCCCTGGTTTGTCTTGATTGTGCCTTAATTGCAGGCAGCCATATCACGTATAATCTTCCCTTTAAAGCTGCCGCCACTTTTTGCCAAAAAAACATGAAATCATCTGAAATCCGCGACAAGTTCCTCAAGTTTTTCGAGTCCAAGGGCCATTCCATCGTCCGTTCCAGTTCCCTGGTGCCAGGCAACGATCCGACCCTGCTGCTGACCAACAGCGGCATGGTGCAATTCAAGGATGTGTTTACGGGCACCGACAGCCGCCCGTATACACGCGCCACGTCCGTGCAGCGCTGCGTGCGCGCCGGCGGCAAGCATAACGACCTGGAAAACGTCGGCTACACGGCGCGCCACCACACCTTCTTTGAAATGCTGGGCAACTTCAGCTTCGGCGACTATTTCAAGCGCGATGCGATCCACTTCGCGTGGGAACTGCTGACCAAGGTGTACGGCCTGCCGGTCGAAAAACTGACGGTCACGGTCTACATCGAAGATGACGAAGCCTACGATATCTGGGCAAAAGAAATCGGCGTGCCAACCGAGCGCATCATCCGCATCGGCGACAACAAGGGCGCGCGCTACGCTTCGGACAATTTCTGGCAGATGGCCGATACCGGCCCTTGCGGCCCGTGCACCGAGATCTTCTACGACCACGGCGCCGACATTCCTGGCGGCCCACCGGGCTCGCCTGACGAAGACGGCGACCGCTTCATCGAAATCTGGAACCTGGTGTTCATGCAGTTCAACCGCGACGAAGCGGGCGTCATGCACAAGCTGCCGAAACCGTGCGTCGACACCGGCATGGGCATGGAGCGCCTGGCCGCCGTGCTGCAGCACGTGCATTCGAACTATGAAATCGACCTGTTCCAGCACCTGATCAAGGCGGCCGCCCGCGAAACCGGCGCGACGGATTTGGAAAACAAATCGCTGCGCGTGATCGCCGACCATATCCGCGCCGCCGCCTTCATGATCGTCGACGGCGTCATTCCGGGCAGCGAAGGCCGCGCCTATGTGCTGCGCCGCATTATCCGCCGCGCGCTGCGCCACGGCCACAAGCTGGGCCAGACGAAACCGTTCTTCTACAAGCTGGTCGAGGACCTGGCTATCGAGATGGGCGCCGCTTACCCGGAGCTGGAAGAAGCCAAGGTCAACGTCGCCAACATGTTGAAAGCCGAGGAAGAGCGTTTCGGCGAAACCCTGGAAACCGGCATGAAAGTGCTGGAAGCCCAGCTGGCCAAGGACGCCACCGGCATCGACGGCGCCACCGCATTTACGCTGTACGAAACCTACGGCTTCCCGCCGGACCTGACGGCCGATATCTGCCGCGAACGCAATATCGCGTTCGACCAGGAAGGCTACGACGCGGCCCTGAAAGAAAGCCAGGAGCTGTCGCGCAAGGGCGGCAAGTCGCACAAGGACAGCAAGGTCGAATACGCGGGCGAGAAAAACAAATTCGTCGGCTACGAGCAGCTGAGCTTTGGCAGCAAGGTCATCGCCCTGTACGCTGCCGGCACCCCTGTGCAGGAACTGACGGCGGGCCAGGCCGGCATCGTGGTGCTCGACACCACGCCGTTCTACGCCGAATCGGGCGGCCAGGTGGGCGACCAGGGCGTGATCACGGCGGGCAGCGCGTCGTTCAAGGTCGACGACACCCTGAAGATCCAGGCTGACGTATTCGGCCACCATGGCGTGCTGGAATCAGGCGCCCTGAAGGTCGGCGATACGGTCTCGGCCGATGTCGACACGGCCAAGCGCGGCCGCACCATCCGCAACCACTCGGCCACCCACTTGATGCACAAGGCCTTGCGCGAAGTGCTGGGCAGCCATGTGGCGCAAAAGGGCTCGCTGGTCGACCCGGATAAAACCCGTTTCGACTTCAGCCACAATGCGCCGATGACGGCGGAACAGATCGCGGCGGTGGAAACCATCGTCAACAAGGAGATCCTGGAAAACCATGCGGTGCAGTCGCACCACATGTCGTTCGACGACGCGGTGAAACATGGCGCGATGGCGCTGTTCGGCGAAAAATACGGCGACGAAGTGCGCGTGCTCGATATCGGCAGCTCGAAAGAACTGTGCGGCGGCGTGCACGTGCAGCGCACGGGCGACATCGGCCTGTTCAAGATCATCGCCGAAAGCGGCGTGGCGGCCGGCATCCGCCGCGTCGAAGCGGTGACGGGCGAAGGCGCGCTGGCGCTGGTGCAAACCATCAACCGCCGCCTGCTCGACGCGGCCGCCGCGCTGAAGTCGAATCCGGAAGAGCTGACGGCGCGCATCGGCCAGGTACAGGACCATGTCAAGGCGCTGGAGAAGGAACTGGCGGCCCTGAAATCGAAACTGGCGTCGGGCCAGGGCGATGAACTGGTCACCCAGGCGGTCGACGTGAACGGCATCAAGGTGCTGGCGGCCGTGCTGGAAGGCGCCGACGTGGCGCGCCTGCGCGAAACGATGGACAAGCTGAAGGACAAGCTGAAGACGGCCGCCATCGTGCTGGCCAGCGTGACGGACGGCAAGGTCAGCCTGATCGCCGGCGTGACGGCGGACGCCACTTCGCGCGTGAAAGCGGGCGAACTGGTGAACTTCGTTGCACAGCAAGTGGGCGGCAAAGGCGGCGGACGCCCCGATATGGCGCAGGCCGGCGGCACCGACGCCAGCGGTTTGCCGAACGCCCTGGCCGGCGTGCCGGCCTGGGTCGGCGACAAGGTGAAATAAGCCGCAACGCTGCATCCATGCGGGGTGCGAGCCCCGCATGCGCTGTAAAGCGGCCCGCAAATCCGGTTTGCGGGCCGTTTTGCTTTGGAGCATCTCGTTGTGACCCCACAACAGCCGGTGAACTATTTTGGTGCAGCGCGTCATTGGCCCTGAATTAGAGTAGTATGTCGAAAATCAGTACAACAAAACAATGGTGGGATATTGATGAGCGACACACTACTTGATACCGAGATTATGGAATTTCATAAAGAACTCGACGCGCGGGGCTTGAATTGCCCGTTGCCGATTCTGAAAGCAAAAAAGGCATTGTCAGAGCTGCAAAGCGGTGAAGTGCTGCGCATCATGGCAACCGATCCCGGTTCCGTGCGCGACTTCCAGGCCTTCGCCAAGCAGACCGGCAATGCCTTGCTGTCGCACGTGCAGACGGGTACCGAGTTTGTGTTCCTGATGCAGCGCAAGTAATGCTTCACCGGCGCTGGCGGGTGCTAGTTTGCTGCCCCGCAGCGTAGCGCCAGATTCCCTCATTCGCAGCCATCCTAGTCAGTTTAGATGGTTTGCTCTAACTAAAAATCGCACGATCGTGCTTAAATTCGGTTCGAGATTCAAATTTCTCTTATAATCGACCTCACAATCAGCACTTGATCCGTCATTTTTATAATTTCCCAAAGGCATAGCTATGAAAGTCTTGGTACCCGTCAAACGCGTGGTCGACTACAACGTCAAAGTCCGCGTCAAGAGTGACGGCACTGGCGTCGATACCGCCAACGTCAAAATGTCGATGAATCCCTTCGATGAGATCGCTCTCGAAGAAGCCATGCGCCTGAAAGAAGCGGGCAAGGTCACCGAAGTGGTTGCCATTTCCTGCGGCGTGACCCAGTGCCAGGAAACCCTGCGCACGGCCATGGCCATCGGCGCCGACCGCGGCATCCTGGTCGAAACCACCACCGAACTCGAACCGCTGGCCGTCGCCAAGCTGGTCAAGGCACTGGCCGACAAGGAACAGCCACAACTGATCATCCTGGGCAAACAGGCGATCGACGACGACAGCAACCAGACCGGCCAGATGCTGGCGGCCCTGCTCGGTTGGCCACAAGCCACCTTCGCCTCGAAAGTCGTGCTGGAAGACGGCAAAGTGACCGTCACGCGCGAAGTCGACGGCGGCCTGGAAACCCTGGCCCTGACCCTGCCGGCCATCGTCACCACCGACCTGCGCCTGAACGAGCCGCGCTATGTGACCTTGCCGAACATCATGAAGGCCAAGAAAAAACCGCTGGAAACCGTCAAGCCGGAAGACCTGGGCGTCGACGTCACCCCGCGCCTGAAAACCTTGAAAGTGGCGGAGCCAGCCAAGCGCTCGGCCGGCATCAAGGTGCCGGACGTGGCCACGCTGGTCGCCAAGCTGCGTACCGAAGCCAAAGTCATCTAAGCGGCTCGCCGCCTCTCCAGAACAATTACAGGACATATCATGGTCGCATTAGTTATTGCTGAACACGACAACGCTACCTTGAAAGGTAGCACCCACCACACCGTCACCGCAGCCGTCCAGTGCGGCGGCGACGTGCACGTGCTGATCGCCGGTTCGAACGCGTCGGCCGCCGCTGCCGCCGCCGCGCAAATCGCCGGCGTGGCCAAGGTCATCGTCGCCGACGCGGCCTATTTTGCCGACGGCCTGGCCGAAAACGTGGCCGAGCAGGTGCTGGCGATCGCCGGCGACTACAGCCACATCCTGGCGCCAGCCACCGCCTACGGCAAGAACATCCTGCCGCGCGTGGCCGCCAAGCTGGACGTGGCGCAGATCTCGGAAATCACCAAGGTCGATACACCTGACACCTTCGAGCGTCCGATCTACGCCGGCAACGCGATTGCCACCGTGCAGTCGGGTGACAAGGTCAAGGTCATCACCGTGCGCACCACCGGTTTCGATTCGGCCGCCGCCACCGGCGGTTCGGCCGTCACCGAGACCATCACGGCCGTGGCCGACAGCGGCAAATCGGCGTTTGTGGGCCGCGAACTGGCCAAGTCCGACCGCCCTGAGCTGACCGCCGCGAAAATCATCGTCTCCGGTGGCCGTGGCTTGGGTTCGGCCGAGAACTTCCAGATCCTCGAGCCGCTGGCCGACAAGCTGGGCGCCGCCATGGGTGCTTCGCGCGCCGCCGTCGACGCCGGCTTCGTGCCGAACGACTGGCAAGTGGGCCAGACCGGCAAGATCGTCGCGCCGTCGCTGTACATCGCTGTCGGTATTTCCGGCGCGATCCAGCACCTGGCCGGCATGAAGGACTCGAAAACCATCGTCGCCATCAACAAGGATCCGGAAGCGCCGATCTTTGCCGTGGCCGACTACGGCATCGTGGGCGATCTGTTCGAGATCGTGCCGCAACTGGTCAAAGAATTGGGCTAAATAAGCCCAACCCGGTTTTGTGAATTGCAAAGCCACGCCGGCCCGCCCCACACGGCGAGCCGCGTGGCTTTTTTCTTGGAGATAAGAAGATGAGCTATCAAGCCCCGCTGAAAGACATGTTGTTCGTCATGAACGAACTGGCCGGCCTGGCCGAGATCCACACCTTGCCCGGCTGCGAGGACGCCACGCCCGATACGGCCGAGGCCGTGCTGGAAGAGAACGCCAAATTCTGCGGCGGCGTGGTGGCCCCGCTGAACGGCCCCAGCGACAAGGAGCCCAGCTTCTTTCACGACGGGCAAGTAACCACCTCGAAGGGTTTCAAGGAAGCCTTCAAGGCATATGGTGAAGCGGGCTGGCAGGGCGTCCAGCATCCAACCGAATTCGGCGGCCAGGGCTTGCCCAAATTGCTGGCCACGCCGTGCATCGAAATGCTCAATGCGGCCAGCATCTCGTTCGCGCTGGTGGCGCTGTTGTCCGACGGCGCCATCGAAGCGCTGCTGACGGCCGGCAGCGACGAACAAAAAAGCATATACCTGGAAAAACTGGTGTCGGGCCAGTGGACCGGCACCATGAATCTGACCGAGCCGCAGGCCGGCTCTGATCTCGCCGCCGTGCGCACGCGCGCCGTGCCGCAGGGCGACGGCACCTACAAAGTGTTCGGCACCAAGATTTTCATCACCTATGGCGAGCACGACCTGGCCGAAAACATCGTCCACCTGGTGCTGGCCCGCACGCCCGATGCGCCGCCGGGCGTGAAAGGCATTTCGCTGTTTATCGTGCCGAAGTTCCTCGTCCATGCGGACGGCAGCCTGGGCGAGCGCAACGACGCGCACTGCGTGTCGATCGAGCACAAGCTGGGCATCAAGGCCAGTCCGACGGCGGTGCTGCAGTTCGGCGACCACGGCGGCGCCATCGGCACCCTGGTGGGCGAGGAAAACCGTGGCCTGGAATACATGTTCATCATGATGAATGCGGCCCGCTTCGGCGTGGGCCTGCAGGGCATCGGCCTGGCCGAGCGCGCCTACCAGCAGGCGGTGGCGTTTGCCAAGGACCGCGTGCAGTCGCGCGACCTGGCCGGTTCCAGCGGTCCGGTCTCCATCATCCACCATCCGGACGTGCGCCGCATGCTGATGTCGATGCGCTCGCAAACCGAGGCGGCGCGCGCGCTGGCCTATGTGGGCGCGGCCATCAGCGACGTCGCCCATCACCATCCGGACGCGCAGGTGCGCACGGAAAGCCTGGCCACCTATGAATACCTGGTGCCCATCATCAAGGGCTGGTCGACGGAAATGTCGCAGGACGTGGCGCGCGACGGCGTGCAAGTGCACGGCGGCATGGGTTTTATCGAAGAGACGGGCGCCGCCCAGCATTACCGCGATGCAAAAATTCTCACCATCTACGAAGGCACGACGGCGATCCAGGCGAATGACCTGGTGGGCCGCAAGACGGTGCGCGACGGCGGCGCGGTAGCGAAGGCCATCATCGCCCAGGTGCGCGCCACGGAAGCCCAGCTGGGTGAGTTCACGGGCGCCGACTTCCAGGCCATGCAGCGGCACCTGGCCGAAGGCAGCGCGGCGCTCGAAGCCGTGGTGGAATATGTGGTGGCCAACATGAAGACGGATATCAAGGCCGTGTTCGCCGGCAGCGTGCCGTACCTGAAACTGGCCGGCATCGTGCTGGGCGGCTGGCAGATGGCGCGCGCGGCCGTGGCGGCGCAGCAGAAACTGGGCGAAGGCAGCGGCGACGCGGCCTTCTACAAAGCCAAGATTTCCACCGCGCGTTTCTTTGCCGACCATATCCTGTCGCAGGCGCCGGGCTTGCGTGCCACGATCATTGACGGCAGCGCCGGCGTGATGGCGTTGTCCGAAGAGCAGTTTTGATGGTTTAAATCTGAAAAATGGCGGGCCGGAGACGCGCCCGCTAGGCCCGAGCGCCTTGGTTCAGGACTCGGGCCTATTTTAGCGGCTCGGGCTGTTGTTGCTCTTCTTAACGGCGCGTAATGCCGTTACCGGAATTGCGCACCAGGTCACCCGACTGCAGGCCCGGGTCCTGGTCGAACGCGAAATCGGCGCGTGCGCCCGTTTCGTATTGCACCGTCACGGTCCATACCTTGGAATTTTTCACATGGCCTTCGACCTGCTTGCCCGCATAGGCGCCACCGGCGGCGCCGGCCAGGGTGGCCAGGTCCTTGCCGCGGCCGCTGCCGACCTGGCGTCCCAGCAGGGCGCCGGCCACGCCGCCGCCTATCATGCCCAGCGCACCGCCTTCACCGGCTTTCTCGGTGACATTGACTGACAGCACCTTGCCGCAATCGGCGCATACTTGCTGCTGCTGTTTGGCCGGCTGGCTGGCGTAGGCATTGCCGGCTTTTTGCGCGGCCTTGGCGTTGATGATGGCCTGGTCGTATTCGGTCTTGGCGTCGCGCAGGCACTGCATGCGCGCTTTCGACGAGGTTTCCTCGGCGCACAATTTTTTGTCATCCGCATAGCGGGTATTGGCCTGCTTGCTGTCGTAGGCGTATTGCGCCTTGGGCGACAGGTTCTGTGCAAAGGCGGGCGTGCCGAGCAGGCCGGCCAATGTCATGGCAATAATAATAGTAGGGCGACGAATCATGATCTTCTCCAATAAGCGACCAGCGATGCTGGTGGTGGGTACAGTATAGAGGAAAAGCATAATTGCTTGCCAACACAGCCGTGCGCGGGTTTTGCCGGCTTTCAGCCGTAGGCGCCGCCCGTGTACAGCAGGTCAAACAGGCGCGCCATGGTGGCGATCAGGGTGCCCGCGCCCAGCATCAGGGTGGCCACCAGCACCACGGCCAGCGGCCAGCCCGTGTCCGAGGTCCGCCCCGAGCCGGCGTTATAGCGCGCATCCCATTTGTCATCGGGCATCAGGCCCAGCACCAGCGCTTCCAGGAAGCCGATCAGCGCCGAAATGGTCAACGGCAGCAGCTGGTAGAACCAGTCGGCCTCGGGCAGCAGCTGGCGCAGCGCCAGGCTGGCGGGCAGGGCGGCCAGGTGCAGCCAGCCCCAGCGGTCGGTGGCGCCATGCAGGTAGAAACGGTGCGCGCCCAGCATGCCCAGCAGGAAGGCCAGCAGCGAGGTAAAAGCCTTGTTCTTGTGCGAATGTTGCAAGATCGTCGTGGTGGTCATGGCGTTCCGGTTGCGCAGCGATAGGGAAGAGGTAGTATCGGTCAAAGCGGGCCGTTTGTGGTGATTAAAACAGTCTTGCGGTGTGGTGCGACGGGTCAGCGACGGGCCATAAACGCACGCGCCTATTGCGTCTTTGGCGCTGACTGGTCATAATGTTTGATTAGCCCAAATTACACGCCCGTCATCATAACGCTTGCTGCCTGGCGGTAAAGCGCGCTATAATTTGCGGCTTTTTCCGCCTCAGCACACTTTTTGGAAATATTATGGTCGTTATTCGTTTAGCTCGTGGAGGCGCCAAGAAGCGCCCGTTCTTCAACATCGTCGCTACTGACTCGCGCAATCGCCGCGATGGTCGCTTCATTGAGCGTATCGGTTTTTACAACCCGATGGCGCAAGGTGGCGAAGTTCCACTGCGTATCACCGCAGACCGTCTGGCCTACTGGCAAGGCGTTGGCGCACAATTGTCGCCAACCGTTGCTCGCCTGGTAGCCAGCAACAACAAAGCAGCAGCTTAATTCAGATCACTGGTTTGACGGTCAAGACTGCATCCGGGGTGAAAGTCCCCGATGACCTGGTACAGGTAGGCTATGTCTCCGGTGCCTATGGCATCGCTGGCGGGGTCAGGATCACTCCTTTCTCCGACGATGCGGATGCATTGTTAAGCGTTAAAACCTGGTGGCTTGATAAACCGACCTTGCATGACGTTCAAGTCAGGCAGGCGAAGTTACACGGCGGCGACGTCGTGGCCCAGCTGGTGGGTGTGGTCGGGCGGGATGCCGCGGAAGCGCTGAAAGGCGTCTCCGTGCAAATTCCGCGTAGCCATTTCCCGACGCTGGATGCCGATGAGTTTTATTGGTCCGATCTGATCGGGCTGACAGTTGAGAATTTGCAAGGCGAGTGCCTCGGCACAGTGCACGACATGATGAGCAATGGTCCGCAGTCGATCTTGCGCGTCACCCCTGTCGCCACTGCCGATGAGTCAGCTGAAAAGGCGCCCGAGCGCCTGATCCCGTTTGTCGGCCAGTTTGTCATCAATGTTGACAAGGTCGCCGGCAAGATCACGGTCGACTGGGGCCTCGATTATTAAGCCGCCTGCGCTGATCGCGACGGGCAAACTTTCTGTATGGGGCTGCGATGCAATTTGATGTCGTGACCCTGTTCCCGGAAATGTTTGCCGCGCTGACGCAGTCGGGTGTGACCCGGCGTGCCTTCGAGCAGCAGAAATGTGGCTTGTCCTTGTGGAATCCCCGTGATTTCACGAGCGACAATCACCGTACCGTGGATGACCGCCCGTATGGCGGCGGCCCTGGCATGGTGATGATGGCCAAGCCGCTGGAGGCGACCATCCATGCAGCAAAGCAGCGCCAGCAGGACCTCGGTCTGGCCGCGCCGCGCGTGGTGTTCATGTCGCCGCAAGGCCGCGCCCTGACGCATGAGCGCGTCACGCAACTGAAGGCCGAACCCGGCCTGGTGATTTTGTGTGGCCGCTATGAAGCCGTGGACCAGCGCCTGCTTGACCGTTGTGTCGACGAGGAAATCAGCGTCGGTGACTTCGTGTTGTCGGGCGGTGAGTTGCCCGCCATGGCGCTGATGGACGCGGTGATCCGGCTGTTGCCTGGTGTGTTGAACACCGAGGCGTCGGCGGTCGAAGACAGCTTTGTCAATGGCTTGCTCGATTCGCCGCACTATACGCGGCCGGAAACGTATGAAGGCACGAGCGTGCCACCCGTCCTGATGGGTGGCAACCATGCCGAGATCGTCAAGTGGCGCCGCCAGCGCATGCTGGAAGCGACCGCGAAGAAGCGTCCTGATCTGTTGATCAGCGCGCGCGCCGCCGGCTTGCTCAGCAAGGCCGACGAACAATTCCTGGCCAGCCTGTAAGTTTTCTTCTGAGAACAAGCAGGGTGGCCTTGCAGTGCCGGGCATGTTGCCCAATTAGTGCAGTACCCATCCTCTACCGGGCGGATAGTCAGCTATCCACAGTGCGCCGGCATGATGGCTTTCGGAGTGTTAAAAATGGATCTGATTCAACAATTAGAGCAAGAAGAGATCGCCCGTCTGGGTAAATCGATTCCTGACTTCGCACCAGGCGATACCGTCATCGTCAGCGTCAACGTGGTCGAAGGTACGCGCAAGCGCGCCCAGGCTTACGAAGGCGTCGTTATCTCCCGTCGTAACCGTGGCCTGAACTCGAACTTCATCGTTCGCAAGATCTCGTCCGGCGAAGGCGTCGAGCGTACGTTCCAACTGTACTCGCCGCTGATCGCTTCGATCGAAGTGAAACGCCGTGGTGATGTTCGCCGCGCCAAGCTGTACTATCTGCGTGAGCGTTCGGGTAAATCGGCGCGTATCAAAGAAAAATTGCCAAACCGCCGCGTTGTGGCGAAAGCAAGCGCGTAATACCAGCGTCTGCGTTTGGAAGAGGGGGTGCCTATGGGTGCCCCCTTTTTATTTCTGGAGCTGGAGGCTGTTAGCATGGCAACTATCGCGTTTGACCCGAAAAAACTGGCTGTCGATTCGATTGCCGGCGAAGCGGCGCTCGATGCCGCGCGCATGACGCCCGAGGCCTTGCGCCAGCGCCTGTCATCGCCGCCGGCATGGCAGCCCGAGATCACCCAGGATTTCCTGTCCGCCCGCGCCGAACCGGTGCCGGCCGCCGTGCTGATCCCGCTGGTGCTGCGCCCCGAAGGCTTGACGATCCTGCTGACCATGCGCACCGATCACCTGAGCAGCCATGCCGGGCAGGTCAGCTTTCCCGGTGGCCGCAGCGAAGCGTATGACGCCTCGGCGATTGCCACGGCGCTGCGCGAAACGGAAGAAGAAGTGGGCCTGGCGCGCAGCCACGTGGAAGTGCTGGGCCAGCTGCCCGATTACCTGACCGGCACCGGCTACCGCGTCACGCCCGTGGTGGGCCTGGTTACGCCGCCGTTCGAGCTGCGCGCCGATCCGTCGGAAGTGGCGGAAATATTCGAAGTGCCGCTGGCCTTTCTGATGGATGGCTTGAATCACCAGCGTTTGTCCGTGGAATTGCCGGGCGGGCGCCGCTCCTTCTACGCCATGCCGTATGAGCGGTTTTACATTTGGGGCGCGACCGCCGGCATGTTGCGCAACTTGTTCCACCTCTTGCGCGCCTAACGTAACATCCAATAAATTCTTGTGATTTCTGACTTCCATAACCGGCGCTCTGCGGCGTTGTCCGCTGCTAGCAGTGCTCGCACTGCGTCGCAGCGAACGCCTTGCATAGCATCCGGTTCTGTTCGTCATAAACTCACAATATTTTCCTGAAGATTACTTAGACAATTGTCCAAATATCAGCTTCAATTGTAATAAGTTTGATTCCGGCACTGCACTGCGTTATCGTAGCGGGCATTGCGGTATTGCTGTAAAAGACAAAAAGGACCATCGATGACATTTTTCTCCATACTTTGCGCACTACTGATCGAGCAGCTCAAGCCCTTGCGTGCGGATAATATGATCTACGCCGAGATCAAGAGCATGGCGATGCGCATGGAGACCTGGTTCAACGCTGGCCACGCCAGCCACGGCCGCATGGGCTGGTTTTTGATGATGGGCATGCTGATGATCCCCACCGCCGGGATCTACTGGGCGTTGAAGTATTACGAGCTGACCCTGGTGATGTTTGCCTGGAACGTGCTGATCGTCTACCTGACCCTGGGTTTTCGCCACTACAGCCATTACTTCACGTCGATACAGCTGGCCCTGAGCGCCGGCGACGAGCCGGCCGCGCGCACCTTGCTGGCCGAATGGACCAAGCTCGACACGGTGGGCATGGAGACCAATGAAATTTCCCGCATCGCCGTCGAAAAAGCCCTGATCACCACGCATCGCAATGTGTTCGGCGTCTTCTTCTGGTTCATGATGCCGTTCGGGCCGGCCGGCGCCGTGATGTACCGCGTGGCCGAATACCTGGCGCGCGCCTGGAATGAACCCGAACACATGCGCAATGAAGCATTTGGCCTGTTTGCCGCGCGCGCCTTTTACTGGATCGACTGGATTCCCGTGCGCCTGACGGCGGTCGCCTTTGCCGTGGTCGGCAACTTCGAAGACGCCATCTACGCCTGGCGCAATTTCGCCCATCGCTGGTACGACGAGGCGATCGGCATCATCCTGACGGCCGGCGGCGGCGCCATGGGCGTACGCCTGGGCACGCCGGCGGAGACCGCGGCGCGCGTGGTGATCACGCTCGACGTGGCGATCGACGACAGCGACAGCGAAAGCGATATCCTGCCCGGCGACGAGCCCGGCGTGCGCGCCTTGCAAAGCACGGTGGGCCTGGTCTGGCGCGCCTTGCTGCTGTGGATGCTGCTGCTGCTGCTGTTGTCAGGTGCGATCTTCCTCGGTTGATGCACGTCGTGTGGCAAGTGCAATTCGATTAGAATAAGGGGCTGGCGCCGCAAGTGTGCCGGCCCCTTTTGCATCTGGCCGGCAGATCAGGACAGATCGAGGTAGAACCCAAGTCTTCTATAAGATATAATACTGACTGTCCGCAAGACGCACTGAACTACCAGCCCGGTTTACCCGCCGGGGCCATTCACGCAATCCAGTCCCGACAAGCCACATGGCCGAGTTATCTCAAAACAACGGAAAACTCTCAGACGAGTTCTTCATCCTTGGTCTCACCAGCAATGGCAAGCAATTTCGCCCCAGTGATTGGGCCGAACGCCTGTGCGGAGTGATGTCCTGTTTCAATCCCGAGGGTGGCGGGCGCAATGCGCACCTGCAATACTCTCCCTACGTTCGCCCGACCATCGTCAACGGCGTCAAGTCGGTGGTGGTCAACACCAAGCTGCGCGAGATCGAACCGATGGCCTTCCACTTCGTGCGCGAGTTTGCCAAGGACAACGACCTGCAGATCGTCGAAGCCTGCTTCCTGCCGCCCAAGGAAGAGAAGTAAGTGTTTACCTGCCGTCAGTGTCCCGCCAGGGGCACTAGAGGGCGGCGCCAGACGCCACGCGCGCATACATGAAAAAATTGCCCGGTACGCCGCGCACCACGCGATAGGCGCGCAGCCAGCCCTCGCGTTCAAATCCCGCTTTTTCCAGTACCCGTATCGACGCGGCATTCGTGTCGAGCACCACCGCCTGCACCCGCAGCCAGTGCTGCGACCGCAGCGCCCACTCGCTGGCGTCCAGGCACAGCGCGGTGGCGATGCCGCGTCCCCACCATGCCGGCGCAAGATCATAGGCGATTTCGGCATGGCGATGCTGCAGCGAGCGATGGTTGAAGCCCAGGGTGCCGACCAGGCGTCCGGTGGCGCGCTCGGCGATGGCAAACCGCAGCGGCGTTTCGGGTCCCTCGCACTGGTAATCGTTGTACAGCGCGTACAGGTCGTTAATATCGCGCAAGTTCCAGCTGGTGTGCTGGATGACCTCGGGTTCGCGCAGGTAGGCATACCAATCGGGAATGTCGGCTGGCAGCAGGCTGCGGATCTCGACCAGCGGATGCCGGCAGGGCGGCAGCAGCGGTTCCTTCATGTGCTTCTCCTTGAATCGCGATGCCGGCCTCAGCTGGTGCTCAGTTCCGCCACAAAATCATACATGTCGCCGCGAAAGTAGGAGCGGCAAAACTCCACCGCGCGGCCATCGCGCAAAAATCCCAGGCGCTCGACCGACAGGCCGGCATCGCCTTCGCGCGCCTGCAGCAGCACCGCCTGTTCGCCCGTCAGCAGCAGCGCGCTCAGGCGCTGCAAGGCCCGCACCGGGCGATTGCCCGCCTGCTCGAGCGCGTCATACATGGAAATGTCGACCGACTCGAGCGACGGCAGGCAGCCCGCCGCGATGGTGGCGTATTCCAGGCACATCGGCAGGTCGTCCGCATAGCGGATGCGGTGAAAACGGTACACGGGCGCGCCTGGCGACAGCCGCAGCCGCAGCGCTTCCTCCGGCGTCACCGTGCCTTCCGAGCGCTTGAGCCACACGCTGCGCGGCGTTCGTCCGCGCGCGCGCATGTCTTCCGAAAACGAGGTCAGCTTGGCAAAATTCTTCTCGATGCGGGTATTGATGAAGTTGCCCGAGCCGGGGCGCTTTACCAGCAGGCCTTCGCCCACCAGGCCATCGATGGCCTTGCGCACGGTAATGCGCGAGACCGACAGATCGCTGGCCAGTTGGCGCTCGGCCGGCAGCGCTTCGTCCGGGCCCAGGATGCGCTTGTCGATCGCCAGGCGCAGCGCGCGCTGCAATTGCTGGTACAGGGGCAGGCTGCTGCTTTGCCCCAGGTCTTGCATGATGTCAGCCAGGGTGGTCATGTGCTGTCGGTCTCCGGTGCGGCGCGTTGCGGACGCGCTCTGTGGCTGCTGGGTTGGCGCTGATGCGCGAATGGATAATACCAAAGAAGACCACGGCAAAACCAATTCACCCCACCTCGTTTTCTTCCCCGTCATGCCACTTTTTTCCTTCTGGTATGGCTGTCTCCCCATACGGCAGCGCCCTGAAACAGCCCCAAGTGGTCTGTGTGATTGTCACAACGTTATAAAAAAAATGGTTTAACTGGTAGTGTTCTGGTATTGGATAGTAGTATATTGGCGTTAAATTGGTTTTGTAAGTGGTTGACAGAAGGGTCCGCAACATCAACAGGATCCATATTAAAAAATGAACAGGTTCCATCCTGGAACCGCCATCAAGGGGGAGTACATGAAACGCAATTTGACACCTGCAGCCGTCGTTGTGACATCCGGATCGCGCCGCCGCACGCCGATCGCCACGGCGGTGGCCGTGCTGGCCGCCGGTCTGGCGTTTTCGGCCCAAGCGCAGGAAGCGCCGGCCGAAGACGTCACCGTGGTGACCGTCACGGGCGTGCGCGCCTCGCTGGAAAAGTCGCTCAAGCAAAAACGCAATGCCGATTCCGTGGTCGAAGTGGTGACCGCCGAAGATATCGGCAAGATGCCTGACCGTAACGTGGCCGACGCGATCCAGCGCCTGCCAGGTGTCAATACGCAATCGTCGGCCGGCGGCGAAGGCGGCTTCGGCGAAAACGACCGCGTCAGCCTGCGCGGCACCAGCCCCAGCTTCCAGCAAACCCTGTTCAACGGCCATGCCATCAGCACCGGCGACTGGTTCGTGCTGAACCAGTTCGGCGGCAATGTCGGCCGCAGCAGCAGTTTTTCCCTGCTGCCGTCCGAACTGGTCAGTTCCGTGGTGGTGCACAAGAGCGCCACCGCCGACCTGCCGGAAGGCGGCGTGTCGGGCGTGATCGACGTGATCACCCGCCGTCCGCTGGAATTCAAGAACCAGGTGACGGCCGAAGGCTCGATCCAGGGCTTCTACAATGACCTGGCCGGCAAGACCGAACCGCAGTTCTCGGGCCTGGTGAACTGGAAGAACGACAGCAATACCCTGGGCATCATGGTGCAGGGCTTCTCGCAAAAATCGTCGGTGCGCCGCGATGGCCAGGAAATCCTCGGCTATACGCCGATCGCCGCCGACAGCGCTGCCGCCAAGGCCCACCCTGAACTGGCCGGCGTGAAAGTGCCGACCTTTATCGGCGCCAGCCTGTTCGAGCAAAAGAAAACCCGCGCCGGTGGCGCCTTCGACATCGAATTCAAGCCGAGCAAGGATCTGACCTTGGACCTGAACGGTTTCTATTCGGAACTGAAAGCCCCGCACCAGAACACCAACTGGCTGGCCGCGCCGGCCAACTCGATCAACAGCGCCAACCAGGTGCCGACCAACTACACGGTCAAGAATGGCACCTTGACGGGCGCCACCTTCGGCACCAACTCGGGCGAAGTCGACAATATCTACCGTCCCGACGCGGGCGGCGAATCGTACTACCTCGATTTCAACTTCAAGTACCGCGCCACCAAGGACCTGACCCTGAGCGGCAAAGTGGGCAAGACCCACGGCGTCGGCTATGACCGCGACGATGTGTACTACCAGAACAATGTCGACGGCGGCATGGTCTACCAGCTGAACGGCATGAGCCCGGCCAGCGTCTCGTATCCGGGCGGCACCACCACCAAGCCAGGTTCGACGGCCTGGGCCGGCGGTGGCGAATCGCGTTCGGTCGACCAGGAAAAATACGCCCAGCTCGACGCCGAACTGCGCATCTCGAGCGGCGTGTGGGACAGCATCAAGTTCGGTGGCCGCATGACCGACCACAAGCGCGATGCCGAGCATCCGTTCGAAACCCGTCCGGGCGCGCTGGGCTTCACCAACCCGGGCCCGGTGTGGACCGGCAGCATGTACCCGAGCGACTTCGCCAACAACCTGGGCGGCAACCTGTCGTCGAACTACTTCAAGTATGACGGCGCGGCCCTGGGCGCCTGGGGCGCGGCCAACGGCAACCGTCTGTTCGACTATGTGCGCCGCCACAACTGGACCGACGAATTCCGCCTGCAGGAAAAAACCTCGGCCGTCTACGCCATGGCCAACCTGACCGGCGACAACTGGAGCGGCAACTTCGGCCTGCGCGCCGTGCATACCAAGCAGTCGACCCTGGTCAACCAGGCCGGCGGCACGATCACCGGTTCCGACTGGGGCCCGTATTCGCAAAAGTTGTACGAGCGTACCTATAACGACTACCTGCCTAGCGCCAACATCAAGTTCGACGTGCGCAACGACGTGGTGGTGCGCGCAGCGATTGCCCGCACCATCGCCCGTCCCGACTACAGCGCGCTGGGCGGTTCGGTCTCGCTGAACGACGATGCACTGAGCGGCAGCGGCGGCAACGTCAACCTGAATCCGGTCAAGTCGGACAACGCCGAAGTGAGCGCCGAATGGTATTTCGCACCGAAGTCGGCCTTCTCGGTGGGCCTGTTCTACATGGACCTGAAATCGGTGGTGTCGAACGGTACCGTCAGCGCCACGTATTTCAACAGCAAGCGCAATGCCAACGCCGTCTACCTGATCACGTCGCCATTCAATACCAGCGGCAAGAACAAGGGCGCGGAGTTCAGCTACCAGCAGCCGCTGTTTGGCGACTTCGGCATCCT
Source organism: Janthinobacterium sp. J1-1 (assembly GCF_030944405.1). NCBI lineage: Bacteria > Pseudomonadati > Pseudomonadota > Betaproteobacteria > Burkholderiales > Oxalobacteraceae > Janthinobacterium > Janthinobacterium sp. J1-1. The sequence goes on along the minus strand of NZ_CP132339.1, from coordinate 6,334,556 downwards.
GGCCAACTACACCTATGCCGATGGCAAGCTCGACAACGGTGACGAACTGGTCAACGCGTCGCGCAACACCTACAACCTGACGGCGTTCTACGAAGCCAATGCGCTGTCCGCGCGCCTGGCCTATAACTATCGTTCGGCCTACAAGGCGGGCGTGGACCGTGGCGCCAGCCAGCATGTGGAAGGCAGTGGTGGACTGGCCGGTTCGATCAATTACAAGATCAACGAGCATTTCACCATCACGTTCGATGCGCTGAACCTGACCAATACGACCATCAAGATGTATGCGGAGAACAAGGATCAGCCACGCGCTTTCTACAGCAATGGCCGGACCTTTTACCTCGGCGTGCGCGGCAAGCTGTAAGTTGTAGTAGTTTTCAAGGCAGATAGGGGCGCGCGGCACCGCGTTCTTGCTGCCGGTTGTTTTTCAAGGCAGGTTCCTGTAATGGGTGCCTGTCTTTTTTTATGGTTCGATGGTTGCAAGCCGGGGTAAGCAGCCGTCATGCCTGAAGCTTAAAAACTTAAAAACAGCGGGCCGGAGACGCGGGCCCGAGAAAATGCCGATGGCGGCGTTGCGGCTCCTTGCCGTACATGCGTACTGTCTGCGTCGCCGCGCCTTGCCCTCGACATTTTTCAGGCCCGCTTGGCCCGGAGAGCCTGGGCTGGCGACTTTGGTCGTGACATATTTTGCTGGTTTGCTCATGGAGCAGGAAAGCTGTATGGTCCATCGCTGAATGGCAGGTTACGCACTATTGTATTGAAGAAGTCGAACGGCAACAATTTCGGGAGGTTTCAGACCTCCAAGCAGTCGCTGATCTTTCAATAGCGGCGGTTCGGCCAGTCTAGGCTGGCAGGCTTTCTATCTAAACGTCAACGTACCCGCGTTTTTCAACACAATAGCCATCAAGCGGATATTCAAGATTTCCGGCGCTTTAGATCCTTATCGAGAAAGACTATGTTTTTTCGCTGCTATAGACTAGCGTAAGGTTCCGCGCCGATTGGTCTGGTTCACCGTTATTCGTGTTGGTCTCAACGATCTTGATGAGGGCCGTTGCCGTTTCCTTCCATTCCGAACTGATTTCCGGCTGCTCGGAAAAGTTTCGCAGAACGCGCAGCAACTCGTCTGGCAACTCAGGGAAAGTGGATGACAGCTGATTAAAAAGGGCTAGAGAAAATAGATCAGGCAGTGCGCTACGTGCCTCTAGTCTCGCTTCAAGCGCGGCTACAGACTGCGCCTGCTCGTTAATCGTCTCGCCTAACGACGCGACAACGTCCGAGATCAAAGCCACATTCTCGAGTAACAGGTTATTCATTTCGTCTTGTGTCATCGTTGGATTTGGTTATTTAAATAATAATTTGATTATATCGTAATAAGTCCAACATTTCGCTTTGGTTCTCCTTGCCCGGCACGCTAGGTTTCGCTGCCTGCCGCATAACTGTGCTGGTGGCTTTTCTATGTGCGTCCAGCATGGGCGTATTCTTGCTTGTGCAAGTCCTGCCGTGAGCTGGCCATAACGAACGAAGTGAAGCACAACTGCGGAAGGGCGACCGACCGTGGGACCGACCGTGGGGAGGAAGCGTGGAGAAAAACCGCGAGCCGATGTACAAGTTTGGCAATGTCCACTCTTGGCCGACAACCGCAGCTCCATAGATCATGTCCGCCCAAGCCAAGTGTATCCAATCTTTTATTGGTCAAACAAAAGACATGGAAAAAAGCGGCACCGGTATTAACCGGGGCCGCTTTGTTGTAGCTGATGCCTGAAACTTACTGGGCTGCAGGTGCTGCTGCCGCTGCCGTGGCAGGGCGGTTCAGCCAGAAGATCCAGTAGCGGGCCAGGTCGCTCACGCCTTCGCCGCCTTGGACTGTTTCCAGTACCTTGATGGCTTCGTCTTTCTTGCCAGCCATGGCCAGCGAGGAACCGAGGCGCAGCTTGGCGTCTTCGGGGCGCTTCAGGCCGCCCTTGGCGATGCCTTTCTGGATCAGGTCGATACCTTTGTCGAACTGGTCCATCGTCACATAGGCGTAGCCCAGGTTGATCAGGCCGGTGCCGTCCTTGCTCTTGTTGGCGGCCGCTTCACCGGTGGCGATGCTTTTCGCATCGTCGGCTGCGCCTTTGTTGGCCTGGTCGCGCAGACGCTTGTGCTTGGCGGCGTTCGCGCCCGTGCCCAGCAGGCCTTTGGCGTAGCCGGCGTCGAGGACTTTTTTCGCTTCGGTCGGGAAGGCGTTGGCCAGGGCGATTTCCGCCATGTCGCTGTAGTCGCGTTCCGGCATGGTGCCGACGGCCTTGAATTGCAGGCGCAGCACGTCCAGCGCAAAGCGGTCCGAATAGCCGGCCTTGCTTTGCACGCGGCCCAGCAGGTCGGTCCAGTAGTCATCCGACGGGTAGTAGCGCACCAGGTTTTCCATGGCGATCAGGTAGGTCGCCGGTTCCTTGCTTTTCGAGCCCGTGTTGGCCAGCAGTTGCAGTTCTTCCAGGGTCGGCGTCTGGCCGGCCTGCTGCTTGGCGGTGATGTCGCTCAGCAATTCCTGCTTGGCGCGGGCGAAGTCGTTGCCGAAATAATAGGCGCGGATAATGTAAGGACGCACGCTGGCGACGTCGCCGGTTTCCGTCTGGTAGCGCGTGAACCATTTGATCGCGTTCGGATAATCCTTGGCGTTGTAGTGGTAGTTGGCCAGCGCCTGGATGAAGTCGCCTTGCGATTTTTTGTCCAGCTTGCCCGACTCGATCACCGCTTCCAGCGCAGGCATGGCCATCGCCGCATTGTTGGTGGTCGAACCCAGCGCCACGCGCAGGCGGTTGATGACGAAGGTTTCATATGGCGTCAGGGCCGGCGTGGCGGCGGCCTGGTCGATGCGGCTTTGCACATCGGCGTAGTTCTTGGCATCCATCGACGCCTTGACGGCGGCCGGATCGAGCAGCTTGAAGATTTCAGGGCGTACCGTGTCGGCCGGCGCGGCGGCAGGCGCACCTGCGGCGGCTGGCTTGGCGTCCTGGGCGTGCGACAGGGCAGGCAGGACATTGAGACCGATGGCGGCCAGGAGCAGGCTGATACGGGCAAGACGGAATTGGGACATGGGTTATCCTTCAATCAATAACAAAAAGACGCTCCGGCACGCTCTGCCGCGGATCGCGCGGCGGCCATGCCTGGGGCAGGAATAATTGGAAAAACAGGCATTCTGCCACTCCGCAAGCGCAAGGCCAAGAGCGGCAGCATGATCAACATGGTCTATTGTCACATAAACGGGGCGGGCGGGGCGCCTGGCGTGCGCGGCAGGGCCTTGCCCTGGGCATCGAACAACAGGCAATGGTGGGCCGGAAAATGCAGGCGCAGGGCCTGGCCGGCCTGCGGCAAGCCGCCTTCCACAGCTTGCCTGATGGACAGCGTTTGCGTGACGCCCTGTACGCTGGCATGCACGATGGCCATGTCGCCCAGGTATTCCACATGGCTGACGGCGGCCTCGACCAGGTTGCTGCCGGCACTGCCGGCGGTGGCGATATGCTCGGCGCGCACGCCCAGGCTCAGGCTGTCGCCGGCCGTCACGCCGCCGCCATCGGCCGCCACCGCCAGCAGGGCGCCGCCAGGCAGGCGCACCGTCACCGTGGCGGCATCGGTGGCAACCGCCACGCAGGCCAGCAAATTCATTTTGGGTGCGCCGAGAAAGCCGGCCACGAACAAGGTGGCGGGGTGGTTGTACAGCGCATGCGGCGTGCCGACCTGCTCGATGCGCCCGCCGTTGAAGACGACGATGCGCTGGCCCAGGGTCATCGCCTCGACCTGGTCGTGGGTGACATAGATCATGGTCGTTTGCAGCGCCTGGTGCAAACGCGACAGTTCCATGCGCATCTGCACGCGCAGCGAGGCGTCCAGGTTCGACAGCGGTTCGTCGAACAAAAATAGCTGCGGTTTGCGCACGATGGCGCGGCCGATCGCCACGCGCTGGCGCTGGCCGCCGGACAGGTCTTTTGGTTTACGCTGCAGCAGCGGCGTGATCTGCAAGATGTCGGCGGCGTGCTCGACGGCCGCGCGCACCTCGGCCTTCTTGTGGCCGGCCAGGCTCAAGGCAAATGCCATGTTCTCGTACACCGTCATGTGCGGATACAGCGCATAGCTCTGGAACACCATCGCCAGGCCCCGTTCTGCCGGCGCGATATCGTTGGCCAGCTTGCCGGCGATATGCAGCTCGCCGCCGCTGATGTCTTCCAGGCCGGCGATCATGCGCAGCAGGGTCGACTTGCCGCAGCCGGACGGCCCGACGAAGACGATGAATTCGCCGTCGCGTATCTCCAGGTCGATGCCGTGGATGACGGCGTGCTCGCCGTAGCGCTTGACGATATTGTTGAGGGTGACCGCTGCCATGCTATGCCTTTGCTCCATCATCTTTTGGCGCGATGCGCATGAAGCGCGACATCACCAGCACGGGAAGCGCCGACACCAGCACCCACAGGAAAAACGTCTTGTAGCCCAGCGCCGTCTGGATGTCGCCGCTGACCATCTTGAACAGCACGAAGCCCAGCTGCATCACGCCGGTGGCGAACGCGTAATGGGCGGTCTGGTATTTGCCGACCGAGACCACCTGCATCATGAACAGGATCAGGCCGACAAAGCCGAAGCCGTAGCCGAACATCTCGGCACTGAGCGCGGCCGTGATCAGGGCCAGGTCGGTCGGCATGCTGTGGCTCAGGTAATAAAACACCAGGTTGGGCAGATTCATCGCCAGGATCAGGAGCGGCATCGCGCGCTTGAGTCCCAGCGCCGACGTGAAGTAGCCGCCGCCTATGCTGCCCAGCAAAAACGCCACCGTGCCGGCCGTGCCATACACGGCGCCCACTTCGGTGGTCGACAGGCCCAGGCCGCCCAGTTCGCGCGCTTCGCGCAGGAACAGCGGGCCGATGGTCTGCACCTGCGCTTCGCCGGCGCGAAACAAAATGATAAAGGCGATCATGCCCCAGATGCCGGGTTTCTTCAGGAAGTCGATGAACACGTCCCACAGCGTGCCGCCTATGCCGGCCATGCTCCTGTCGGCCACGACAACGTTACGTACCTGCGGCAGCGACCAGCTGTGGTACAGGGCCAGCGCCAGCATCATGGCACCGATGATCAGGAAGATCACCGACCATGCCGGCTTGACGCCGATATGCTTTTCCAAGTAGCCGGCCAGGATCACCAGGCCGCCCAGCGAAATGAATTTGCCGGCATTGAAAAACGCCCCCTGCCAGCCGGCATAGGCGGCCTGCTGTTTCGGCGACAGGCTGGCGATATACAGGCCGTCGCAGACGATATCGTGGGTCGACGAGGCCAGCGCCGCCACCGCCAGCACGGCCACGCAGGCGGCAAACCAGACCGGCGTCTGCAAGGCCAGCGCAATCATGCCCAGGCTCAGGCCACCGAGGCACTGGAACAGCACCACCATGGTCTTCTTGCTGGCGGCCAGTTCCAGGAAAGGGCTCCACAGCGGCTTGAAGACCCAGGCCAGGCCGATCGCCCCGGTCCAGCGCGCGATCTGATCGTTCGGCACGCCCATGCTCTTGAACATCAGGCCGGCCACCAGCGCCACCGCATAGAACGGCAGTCCCTGGGCAAAGTACAGCGTGGGTACCCAGCTGATCGGACTGCGTGCGGCTTTGTCATTCATGGAGTCGTGCCTTTCGAGGGAGGTGGTATGCAAGGATTTCATTTGACGGCGCCGTCCATGCCGCGCATGAAGAAGCGCTGGGTGAACAGGAATGCCAGCAGGGTCGGCACGATGGTGATCAGGGTGCCGGCGGCGATCACGCGCGTGCTGCTGCCGAAGGTGCCGCGCAAATACAGCACGCCCACCGACAGCGGGAATTCGTCGGGCTTGCTCATCACGATCGACGGCCAGATATAGTCATTCCACGATTCGACCGCCGTCAATATGCCGACCGTCGCCAGCCACGGCGTGATCAAGGGCAGCATGATGCGGCTGAAGATGATCCACTCGGACGCGCCGTCGACCCTGGCCGCGTCGATCAGGTCTTGCGGCACTTCCTCGAAGGCCTGCTTGAGCAGCAGAATGGCCACCGCTGTCACCACATTGGGCAGGATCACGCCGGTATAGGTATCGACCAGATTCAAACGTGTGATGGTGATGAAGTTGACCAGGAAATTGACCTCGGACGGCAGCACCAGGGTGGCCAGGATCAGGCCGAACACCAGCTTGCGGCCACGAAATTTCAACCGCGCCAGCGGATAGGCGGCCATCGAACACAGCGCCAGTTTCCAGAGCACCGTGAACGCCGCGATCAGCACCGAGTTCCTGAAGAAGGACCAGACCGGAATCGCCCGGAACACCTCGATAAAATTATCCAGTGACGGCGATTGCGGCCAGAAGGTCGGTGGAAACGCGAAGATATTGCCCTCGGTGGAAATGGCGGTCACCAGGGTCCACCAGAACGGAAACACGCAGACGACGGCGATCGCGCACAGCACGCCGTAGTGGCCCAACAGTTGCAAACGTTTTTTCAAGATCGCTCCCATCTCAGCGGTGCTTCGGTTTCAGATAGCGCAGGCAGACCAGCGCGATGCCGATGCACAGCAGCGACACGACAAAGCTGGCCGCCAGCGCGCGCGGCAGCTTCAGGTGTTTCAAGCCCTGGTCGTAGGCGTAGTACAGGGCTGTAAACGTCGAATTCATCGGCCCGCCCTGGGTCAGCACGTCGACTTCCTGGTAGGCTTTCAATGCCGCCAGCACCGACAATATCGTGCACAGCATGATGGTGGGGCGCAGCATGGGCACGGTGATCTTCCAGAAGCGCTGCCAGCGGTTGGCGCCATCGAGGATGGCCGCTTCCTGCATCTCCGACGGGATAGACTGCAGGGCCGCCAGGTACATCACCATATACCAGCCCAGGCCGCGCCACAGCGTGACGAACATGACGGCAAACAGCGCCAGGCTGTCGTTGCTGAGCCAGCCCACCGGCGCGCTCACCAGCCTTAACGTCATCATCACGTAGTTGAGCGCGCCCTGTTCGTGGAACATGAAGCCCCACATGATGCCGACCACCGACACCGTGGTTACCACCGGCACATAGAAGGCGGCACGGAACAGGCGGATGCCGGGCAGACGGTTATTCACCAGCACGGCCAGCACCATGGCGCCCACCTGCACGAAGGGCACCATCAGCAAAAACACCACGGAGTTCTGCAGGCCGGTGACGAACATCTCGTTATTGAAGATGTAGCGGAAGTTGTCGAGGCCGACGAAGCGCGTCTCGCGGATCAGGCTGTAATCGGTAAACGCCAGTACCGAACCGTAGCCGACCGGCCAGAAGGAAAAGGCCGCCAGCAGCAGCAGGGCCGGCGCGAGAAACAGCCAGGCTTGCAGCGTGCGGCGGTGGCTTGGTGTCATCGCGGCTCTCCGTGGCGGGGCAGGGTGGCCAGCTTGCGGTTCCAGATGGCGACCGCCTGGTCCAGTGCCTGCCGTACATCCTGCTTGCCGGTGACGCCGGCTTCCACGGCTTTTACCAGCGAGCGGCGCAATTCGTCGTAGTCGTCGATGCCGGCCACGTACAGGGTGCGCGAGTGGGGCATCGACAGGGCGCCGGCGGCCACCGCTTTTTCGGCGGCGCCGGCGTTGGCCGGGGTGGCCAGGAAAAACGGATCGCTTGCCGCTTTCACGGTGGTGGGAAACACGCCGGCCTGGCGCGCGAAGGCCAGCTGCTTGTCGTCGCTGGTGAGAAAACGGGCGAACTTGCCGACCGCCGGCAGCAGGCGCGCGGGCACGCCTTTCGGGATGGCGAAATGCACCAGCCAGCCGCCGTCGGCGATGCCGGTCGGGCCCAGGGGCGCTGGCGCCACGTCGGTGATGGCGTAGATGTCTTTCGCGTCGCTGCGGATGCGCTGCATGGCCGTCGGCGGCGCCAGCAGCATGCCCAGCCGGCCACCTTTATACGCGTCGATCACGGCCGGGAAGTTATCTTCGGCAAACAGGCTTTCTTTCAGCAGGCCGCCCACTTTATAGGTGTCGGCCAGTTTTTGTACCAGCGCCACATGCCGCGGCGAGTTGAACACGGCGCGGTGATTGTCGATCACGGCCAGGCCCTGCTGCATGAACAGGCCGTCGATTTTCGACAGCGCCGGCGCCAGGCCCGCCTTGCCCGTCTTTTGCGCGATCTGGCGCGCAAAGGCCAACTGTTCGTCCAGGCTGGCGGGGCCGCGCGTGAGCCCTGCCCGTTTGAAGATGGCGGTATTGAAGGCGATCATCGCCACATTGCTGTACAGCGGAAAACCATAGGTGCGGCCATTGAAACGCAGGTCGGCCAGGGCGGACGGCAAGTAGCTGGCGCGCGCCTCGCCCATCAAACCATCGACGGGGATCAGCAGGCCGTCGCGCGCATATTCATCGGCCCAGGGTACGTTCAGGCTGACCAGCGCCGGCGGCGTGCCGGCCACGATGCGCGTGACCAGCTTGGTCTGGATCACGTCCCATGGAAAATCGATCCACTCGATCTTCACGCCAGGGTTCTGCGCCTCGTAGCGCGCCACGGCGTCCGTGAAATACGGCGTGAACCTGGGCTTCATGCTGAAGGTCCAGAATTCGATGTTTTCCACGGCGTGGACGCACGGCATCAGGGCCGCGCATGCGAGTGCCGCCAGCAGTCTCTTGATCATTTTTATTATCCCGCGCTGTGCGCTGCCCATGGCCCGGCTCTGCGTCCGGGTCCATGAAAGGTATGGCTTAGTTGGTCTTGGTGACTTTGCTCAGGTGCCGTGGCGCATCCGGATCCATGCCGCGCGCGGCCGCCAGCTGGGCTGCCATCACGTAGAAGGACTGGATGGCGACGATGGGATCGAGATCCGGCGTGGCCGATACCGGCAGGGTCAGGTCGCGTTCGGCCACATCGTCGGGCGCCGCCAGCAGCACTTTCGCGCCGCGGCCGCGCATCTCTGTCGCCAGCTGCAGCAGGCTGGCCTGGGTCGGGCCGCGCGTGGCGAAGATCAACAGCGGATAGCCGTCCTCGATCAGTGCCATCGGGCCGTGCTTGATCTCGGCGCCGCTGAACGCTTCGGCCTGCAGGGCCGAGGTTTCCTTGAATTTCAGCGCCGATTCCAGCGCCACCGGGAAGCTGATGCCGCGTCCGACCACCATGATGTTGCGGGCCGGCGCCAGCACGTCCACGGCCGGCGACCAGTCGATGCGGGTGGCGCCCAGCAGGGCTTCGGGCAGCGCTTCGAGGCCCGCCAGCAGTTCCGGGTCGTTCTGCCACTGCGCCACCATGCGCGCGCCGGCCACCAGGCTGGTGATGAAGCTCTTGGTGGCGGCCACGCTTTTCTCCTTGCCGGCGCGCAGCGGCATCGCCCATTCGGCGGCGTGCGCCAGCGGCGAGTCGATATCGTTGACCAGCGCCACGGTGGTGGCGCCGCCGTCGCGGAAGTACTTGATCGGTTCGACCACGTCCGGGCTCTGGCCCGATTGCGAGATCGAGATGGCCAGGGTGTCGCGCGTCTTCAACGGCGATTTATTGAGCGTCACCAGCGACATCGGCAGCGAGGCCACGACGCGGCCCAGGCGCGCCATGATCAGGTAGGCGAGGTAGCTGCAGGCGTGGTCGGAGCTGCCGCGCGCGATCGTCAGCGTGGTGGAAAACTGCGTGCTCCTCAATTTGCGGCCCAGTTCCGCGTAGCGGTCGCCGTCGCTGGCCAGTTGCAGGGCGACGCATTCGGCGGCGGAAACGGCTTCTTCAAGCATCATTGAGGTCACAGAGTTCTCCTTCTATATAAACAGCTTTGAGGTTGAGATCGCGGTCGAGCACGACCAGATCGGCGTAAGTGCCGGGGGCCAGCCGGCCGCGTTCTTGCAGGCCCAGGTAATCGGCGGCATTGGTGGAGACGCGGCGCGAGGCGTCGGCCAGGTCCAGTCCCAGTCCCACCAGGTTGCGCAGCGCCTGGTCGAGCGTCAGGGTGCTGCCCGCCAGGGTGCCGTCGGGCAGGCGCACGCCGCCCATGCACTTTTGCACGGCGTGGCGGCCCAGCATGTATTCGCCGTCCGGCATGCCGGTGGCGGCGGTCGAATCGGTCACGCAGTACAAATGGGGAATCGCGCGCAGCGCCGTCTTGATGGCGCCCGGGTGCACGTGCAGCAGGTCGGGAATCAGTTCCGCGTACTGCGCATGGGCCAGGGCGGCGCCCACCATGCCCGGTTCGCGGTGATGCAGGCCGCTCATGGCGTTGAACAGGTGGGTAAAACCCGACGCGCCGTGTTCGAGCGCGGCCACGCCGTCTTCATACGAGCCCAGGGTGTGGCCGATCTGCACGCGCACGCCACGGTCGGCCAGTTGGCGCACCAGGTCCAGGTGGCCGGCGATTTCCGGCGCCACCGTGATCACGCGCAGCTGCGCCAGGGTTTCCAGCCGTTCGATTTCGGCCAGGGTGGCGGCGCGCGCGTAGTTCGGCTGCGCGCCCAGCTTGCCCGAATTGATATAGGGGCCTTCCAGGTGGGCGCCCAGCACGCGCGCCGCGTTCGGGCGGCGCTGTCTGGCCGCCGCGCCGATGGCGGTCAATGCCATGTCGATGTCTTCGGGCGGCGCCGTCATGGTGGTGGCCAACAGGCTGGTGGTGCCGTGGCGCGCATGGATGGCGGCGATCGCATGCACCGCGTCGCCGCCTTCCATGATGTCGTGGCCGCCGCCGCCATGGACGTGCAGGTCGATAAAGCCGGGCAGGATATAGTCGTCGCCGTTCTGCGACGGGTGGCTGGAGGCGCCGTTGACTGCGGTCACGCGTTCGCCGAAGGCGATGGCGCCGTGGACCCAGCCGGCCGGGGTCAGGATATTGCCTTGGATAGTAGTACTGCTCATCTGCGTGACTCCGCTACGAATTCATAATAATCACTGCGGCAATAAGAGTGGGTCAGTTCCACCGCCGCGCCATTGTCGAGATAACTGACACGGGTGATGTGCAGCATGGCCTCACCCTCCTTGATTTGCGCCAGCCTGGCCTGTTCCGCGCTGGCGTTGACGGCGCGGATATGCTGCAGCGCGCGCATCGGGATCGCGCCGCGCGCTTCCAGGTAGCCGTACAGGCTGTCGTTCACCTGCTGCGGATCGGGCATGTACTGCAGCGGGATGGTGGTCGTTTCGATCGCCATCACCACGTCGTCGGCCGTGCGCAAACGGCGCAGGCGCGCCACCGGCATATGCGGCGACAGGCCCAGCGATAGCAGTTCCAGCGGCGCGGCCGCGCCGATGTCGCGCTGCAGCCAGCGCGAACCGGCCGTGAAGCCGCGCTGGCGCAGCTCTTCCGAAAAACTGGTCAGGCGCGACAGCGGCTGTTCCAGCTTGGGCGTGATATAGGTGCCCGAGCCGCGCTTCCTGGTCAGCATGCCGCGCTCGCACAGCATGTCGATCGCCTTGCGCGCCGTGACGCGCGACACGGCCACCATGTCCGACAGCACGCGTTCGGAAGGCAGCGCCTGGTTGGCGCGCCACTCGCCGCCGGCGATGCCGTCCGACAGCATGTTCGCCAGCTGCAGATACAGCGGCGTGTCGCTGTCCGGTTCCGGCTTGAAGGCCGCCAGGGTGCTCATCATGATGGTAGGCCTTCCAGGCGCTGGCGCACCAGGCGCAAGGCGCCGGCCGCCGAATCGCCCTGCGCCGGCACCACTTTTTGCAGCAGCGCGTCGGGCAGCCAGGCGCGCAAGGGCGCGGCCAGGCCGCCGCACAGTGCCACCGGCAAGCCGCCGTGCGGGTCGAGCGCGCTGGCGATCAGCGCGACCTGGCGGCCCGCTTCCGTCAGCAGGCCATGCGCCATGGCGTCGCTGGCGGCGTGGTCGAGCACCACGCGCGCCAGTTGCGCATAGGTGGTTTGCGTGGCCGCCGCCAGCCAGGCCTGCATGGCGTCGCGATCACCGCCGCAGGCATTGACGATGGCCGTGGAAAAGCCGCTGGCGGGTACGCGGCCGTCGACCGCTTGCTGCGCATGGTTGACGGCGCGCATGCCGATCCAGGCGCCGCCCGCTTCGTCGCCGGAAGGAAAGCCCCAGCCGCCCACTTCCCGGCGGCTGCCGTCGGCATGCAGCACTTCGCCCACGCTGCCGGTGCCGATCGCCACGATGGCGCCCGCCTGGCCGCCATGGGCGCCCAGCAGGGTGGTCAGGGCGTCCGATTCCAGCGCCACGTGGGCATAGCCGGGATGGTGTTCGATAAAGCTGGCGGCCCACTGTTTGTTGTGCACGCCGGCCAGGCCCAGGCCGATGGCCATGCGTTGCAGGGGCGGCTGCGCCAGGCCCGCCTCGACAAACGCCAGTTCAACGGCCTGCGCCACCGCCGTCCATGCGTGGGCGATGCCGTGCGCCAGGCCGGACGGCCCGCTGTGTCCCTGCGCCAGTTCTTGCCCGTCGGGCCGCGCCAGGCGTACCCGGGTACCGCTGCCGCCGCCGTCGACGCCGATTATGTATTCGATCATGTGTGGTCCAGCCATGGTGGATGGCGCCGGCCCCTGTTGTTTTGCGGGCGGCGAAAAAGCTGAAAGCACTATAGGGTTGGCGCGCGGCGCTGTCAACAGGTATTTAAGTGGTATTGTATGTGGTAGCTGGGACTTTCTGGTTATTCGATATAAGTCATTGTTTATAAAAGGATTGTGGTGTGGCGAAAAATGGTATTGATGTGGACTTGTTCAAGTCCAATTTCCAGCACGGCAAGCCAGCTGCCGCCCGCGCCGTACAAATACCTGCTTGGCAGCGCGGGCTGTCCGGAGTACAGTCCGCCTTTTACACCTGAAGCTGGAATAGCACATGAACGACAAGGCAGCAAAAAGCGATTATTGGGATGACTGGCAGCAAGCGGCGCTGGCCGCCGGCGTCTCGAAGCCCCTGGCGGCGCTGGGCATGGAACTGATGCGCACGCATCGCAAGAACCGCTGGCCCAAGGATTTCCTGGGCCGCGAAAGCGATGGCGAAGTGATGATCGCGATGTGCCTGGAAGACGAGGCGGAAACGGAACTGTTCTTTATCGAAAACCTGTATCCCTACGATACGGCGCTGATCGAAAAGACCAAGCGCCGCCTCTGCCTGCACTGATCGAACCGGCCGCCTTGCGCGGCCGCTTGTTTTTTACACGGCGATTTCCGCGGCGCGGTGTCATAATGCCCGAGGCATCCCCGCCCACGTACGGAGCACACCATGAGCAAGGCACAGGACAGCAAGAAGGAAGCCAAGAAGGAACCGGCTAAATCCATGAAGGAAAAAAAGGAAGCGAAGAAGGTCAAGAAAGAAGAGCGCAAGCGCTGACCATGCGCGCGCACCGCCTGCTCTGTGCCTGGCGGCCGCTGGCCGTGCTGGCGCTGCTGTTGCCGGCCATGCTGGCGCAGGCGCAGCCCAAGCCGCCGCCATCGACCTTCGGGCAGGTGGTGGGCAACGCCGTGCTGTGCCTGGACCAGATCGACAACAAGTCGTTTTATGCATATCTGCTGACGGCCTTCGGCCCGGCCTACAAGCACGAGGGCGGCGCCTACTGGTTCCGCACCGACGCCGTGCTGTGGGGCGCGCCGGTGACCGACGTGATCGTCAGCGACGACACCAGCCCGCTGGTCTTCATGGGCGTGGTGGCCGATACCACGCCGGAAAAGCTCGAACCGGCCATCCGCGCCGCGTCGGGCCTGCGCTTCGACAAACTCGATTATTCCGCTTTTCCTGTCCGTGGCGCCATGCCTGGCAGTAAAATCGTCTACTTTCGCACCAAGGCCAAAGTCTATTGCGCCAAGTACAAGCCATTGCCGCCGGCACAAACCCGCTAGGCATGGCCGTGTGCAATCGTTTTGGCGCGTTTTGATCGTCCCACCGCAGGGTCTCCATGTACACGCAATATTTCCAGCTCAAGCAATCGCCGTTTTCGATCGCCCCCGATCCCCGCTACCTGTTCATGAGCGAGCGCCACCGCGAAGCGCTGGCCCACCTGCTGTATGGCGTGGGCAGCGGCGGCGGCTTTGTGTTGCTGACGGGCGAGATCGGCGCCGGCAAGACCACCGTCTGCCGCTGCTTCATGGAGCAGATTCCCGAGAATTGCCAGCTGGCCTATATCTTCAATCCCAAGCTGTCGGTCGAGGAATTGCTGCTGTCGATCTGCGAGGAATTCCGCATCGCGCCGCCGGCCGGTGCGGGCAGCGTGAAAAGCTATGTCGACGCCATCAATGTGCATCTGCTGGCCAGCCACGCGCAGGGCAAGAACAATGTGCTGATCATCGACGAGGCGCAAAACTTGTCGGCCGCCGTGCTGGAGCAGCTGCGCCTGCTGACCAACCTGGAAACGAGCGAACGCAAGCTGCTGCAGATCATCCTGATCGGCCAGCCCGAACTGCGCGCCATGCTGGCCCGGCCCGAGCTGGAGCAGCTGGCGCAGCGCGTGATCGCGCGTTATCACCTGGGTTCGCTGTCGGAACCGGAAACGGCCAGCTATATCCACCATCGCCTGGCCGTGGCCGGCAGCACGGCGCGCGCGCCGTTCGGGCCGCGCCTGATGGCGCAGATCCACAAGCTCAGCCATGGCGTGCCGCGCCGCATCAACCTGCTGTGCGACCGCGCGCTGCTGGGCGCCTATGTGGAAAACCAGCCGCAGGTGACGCGCCAGATCCTGCGCCGCGCGGCCGCCGAAGTGTTTGCCGAAGCGGGCGGCGCCGCGCCAGCCGCCGGCAGCGGATTGCGCTGGCAGCAGCTGGCCGGCGGCGTGCTGGCCGGCGCTGTGATAACGGGGGCGTTGGCCTGGTATTTCATGCCCTTGAACAAGGTGGTCGCGCCGGTAGCGGCCTTGGCCCCGGTCAAGCCGGTTGTTGCGAGTGCATCGACGCCGGCCCCGGTCCCGGTTCCGGCCGCCGTAACATTGGACCGTGATGCCGTGCTGCGCCAGTTGGCCGCCCTGTGGGGCGAGCATTTGCCCGCCGGTGACGCTTGCCAGGCTGCCGCCCGCGCCGGCCTGCGCTGCCTGCAAAGCCGGGGCGGCGTGGCCGAATTGCGTGTGCTGGACCGTCCCGCCATGCTGGTCTTGCGCGGCAAGGACGGCGCCGGCGAACAGCTGGCGCTGCTGTCCGGCGTGCAGGGCGATACCGCCAGCGTGCAGATCGATGGCAAGCCCGTCACCATGCCCGTGCCGGAGCTGGCGCAGCGCGGCGATGGCGATTTCGTCACCTTCTGGCGCGCGCCGCGCAACTGGCGCGATGAAGTGCCGGTGGGCGCGCGCGGCCCGGACGTGGACTGGCTGGCGGCGCGCCTGGCGCAGCTGCATGGCATGCCTCTGCCTTCCGGCAACCTGCCGCTGGACGCGGACATGCAGCGTTTGCTGCGCGAGTTCCAGCGCAGCCAGAACCTGAAGGCCGATGGCCTGGCGGGACCGAAAACATTCATGCGCCTGATGCAGCTGGGCGACAACACGGAGCCGCGCCTGTCGCGCGCCGCTCTAGCCGTGGCCCTGCCTGTTGTTGCGGCCACCGTGGCGGGGAAATAAATGTCGTATATTCTTGAAGCACTGAAAAAATCGCAAGCCGAACGCCAGCTCGGTGAATTGCCGTCCATCCATGCGCCGCAAGTGCAGCTGCAGCCGGCGCCGGATACCAGCGGCAAGCGGCGCTTGCCGTTGTGGCTCGGCGTGGGCGCCGCCTGCGCCGTGGCCGCCGCCTGGTGGTGGTGGCCGGCGCAGACCAGCGTGGCGCCGGCGCCGGTAGCGGCTGCTCCGGTCCCTGTTCAGGCCCCTGCGCCGGTCATCGCGCCAGCGCCAGCACCCATGCCGGTGCCGGTGGCCGTCAAGGCCGCGCCGCCTGCCCCTGCACCAGCACCTGCACCGGTGATCAAGGCCGTCACGCCGGTCCCGGTCCCGGTTCCGGCCCCCGTACCGGTCCCGGCGCCGTCCGAAGAAGTCACGCCCGGCTTGCGCGACCTGCCCGAACCGATACAGCGGCAGATTCCGCCGGTTGCCCTGGGCGGCTATATTTATTCAAAGGATCCGGCCGACCGCCTGCTGCTGATCGACAAGGTGCTGCGCCACGAGGGCGAGGAAGTGGCGCCGGGGCTGGTGCTGGAAAAACTGCAGCCCAAGGCGGCCATCTTCAGTTTCAAGGGCTACCGCTACCGCGTGCCGTACTGAGGACCAGCCGCTGATTGTTGCATGTCAAGCAATGCCGTGAGCGCCTGAACCCGCTGGCATGGTGCCGGTCGAAACTGGGAGGCGCCAGGGTGGCCGCCAGCCGGAGGATGCATGACAATTAACAAGCTCGACCGCATCGACCATATCGTCGTGCTGATGATGGAAAACCGTTCCTTCGACCATATGCTCGGCTATCTGAGTCTGGAAGGCGGGCGCGGCGATATCGACGGCTTGCGCAGCGAGCATGTCAACCTGCATGCGGGCAAGGCCTATTTTGCTCACCATCTGCAGTCCACCGCCTTGCACCCCGGACAGAATCCCGGCCATACGGGCGCTTCGGTGGCGCGCCAGTTGCAGGATAATAACGGCGGTTTTGTCGGCGATTATGCGCTGACGCATCCCGGCGATGCCGATCCCGGCCTGGTGATGGGCTATTACAACGGCGCCGACCTGCCCATGTATGATTTCCTGGCGCGCCAGTTCTGCGTCTGCGACCGTTGTCACAGTTCGGTGCCGGGCGCCACCTGGCCGAACCGGCTGTACGCCGTCAGCGGGCGCGCGGCCGGCAGCAAGGACAGCAAGCGCGTGCCCCTGTATGCCAACAAATCGTTCGTGCGCCACCTTGAGCGCAATATGGTCAGCTGGAAATTCTATTCTTTCTGGAAGCCATGGACCCTGGCCCTGACGGACGAGCATTACCGTTCGTCCGAATTCTACGAACCGTTCGGCGCCCAAGGGCGGCGCTATGGCTTTGTCGGCGATGCGCTGGCCGGCGCCCTGCCGTCGGTCAGCTGGATCGACCCGCACTTCTTTGCCAACGACGATCATCCGCCGGCCGATGTGCGCGCCGGCCAGGCGCTGGTGGCCCAGGTCTACCAGGCGCTGTCGCGCGGGCCGGCCTGGGAGCGCACCTTGCTCGTGATCAGCTATGACGAGCATGGCGGCTTTTTCGACCATGTGCCGCCACCGGCCGCCGTCGACGATGACGCCGCTTTTCGCCAGTATGGGGTGCGCGTGCCGATGCTGCTGGTGTCGCCGCTGGTCGGCCCCGGCAGTGTCTGCCACCAGCTGTTCGACCACACCTCGATCCTGAAGACCATCCTGCAGCGCTTTTGCCGTGGCGCCGACGGCGCCTTGCCCGCCATGGGCGCGCGCGTGGCCGCCGCCAGCGGATTGGGCGTGGCGCTGGACCTGGCCCAGCTGCGGCCGGCGCCCGCGCTGCCGGCCAGCGTGCACGAGCAGCGCAGGCGCTGGGAAGACGAATTGCGCGCCCTCGACAGCGCGGCGGCGGCAGGGCCGGCCATGGCCATGCCGGACGAGGAGGCCGGCGCGGTGGCCGCGCACCGCCACCTGGCCCGCAGCGCCCGCAATGCGCTGGCGACCCATGGCAGCAAGGCGCCGCAATCGATCTCGCGCCGCAGGCGCAAGGATCACCATCCCGATCACCATGCCTGGCCGATGGACGCGGGCGACGGCCTGCGCGACGGTTGAGGGGCTTTGCCTGCATCAAGCAGGTCGTCATCGTTGCCTGGTTGCACGTGGGATGGCCGGTATAATGCGGCTATCTCACGGAAGAAAGCCCACGATGGACCATGCGACATCCGCGTTCGCGCCTGCCCACCCGGTACTGGGCGTGGTCGGCCGTTCCGGCAGCGGCAAGACCACCTTGCTGGAATATGTGGTGCAACAAATGGCGGCGCGCGGCCTGCGCGTCAACCTGATCAAGCACAGCCACCATGACCTGGCGCTGGAGCCGCCACAAAAGGACAGCGCCCGCCTGCGCATGGCCGGCGCGGCCGAAGTGCTGGTGGCGTCGCCGTATCGTTTTGCCATCGTCCATGAGTTGCGCGGCGCGCCCGAACCGACCTTGTCGCAGCAACTGGCGCGCATGGGCCCGGCCGACCTGACCCTGGTGGAAGGCTTCAAGACCGATCCCATCGCCAAGCTGGAAGTGTTTCGCCCGGAAGTGGGGCAAGCGCCGTTGTACCCGCATGACGTGACCGTGATCGCCGTGGCGTCGGACGCGCCGGCGCCGCCCGATTTGCGCGCCGGCGTGGCCTGGCTGGACTTGAATGATCGCGCAGGCGTGCTAAGCTGGTTGCTGCAGCGGCTGGCAAAGCGGCTTGAAAAATAGCGCTAAAGTATTGCGCCGGCCGGCCGTTAATCCTGGTAGACCTTTAATGGATGGAGAGACTTATGGACGTCGGAAGCATCGCACAACTGTCAACCACGATGGCCGAGACCGGCAATCGTCAAGCCGTGGGCATGGCCGTCCTGAAGAAAGCCCAGGACATCCAGAGCTCGACCGCGACCGCCCTGATCGAGGCCTTGCCGCCCGTGCCGGCCGCGCCCAACCTGCCTTCGCACCTGGGCAACCGCATCAATACGACGGCCTGATTCCTGCCAGGCCGGGCCTGCTCACGCCGCCGCCGATCTGGCCGCGGCGTTCGTTTGCATGAAGGGTCTTCCCTTCTTTTTCCGCGACAGCGTAAAATCGGCTACCGCTTATTTTACGAAAGACTTCCATGAACCAACGTCACGCTCTCGTTGCCGCCGCCCTGGCCGGCCTTTGCGCCACTTCGGCCGCCAGCGCCGCAGACCATGCTGCAGCCACTGCCGGCGACAAGGAAAAATGCTATGGCGTCGCCAAGGCAGGCCAGAATGACTGCGCCTCGTCCGATGGCGCGCATTCCTGCGCCGGCCAGGCCGCCAGCGACAATCTGCCGACCGAATGGACGTATGTTGCCAAGGGCACGTGCGAACAGGCGGGCGGCACCTTGAAGCCTGTCAAGGCGGGCAAGCAAGCCGCGCCAGCCAAGCAGTCATAAACCGGCCAGCTATGGCGCAGCCCGCCCATGCGCTGGCCGGCGTGGGCGTCGGCCTGCGCGCCGCGCATTACCGCGATTTCCTTGAAGGCCGGCCCCGCGTCGACTGGCTGGAAGTGCATACCGAAAATTACCTGGCGTGTTCCGGCCGCGACTGGCAGGTGCTGCGGGCCGTGCGCCAGGATTATCCCCTGAGCCTGCACGGCGTGGGCTTGGGCCTGGGGTCGGCGCGCGGTTTTTCCGAAGCGCACCTGGAGCGGGTGCGGCTGCTGGCCGGGCGCATCGAACCGGCGCTGATATCCGAGCATCTGTGCTGGGGCGCGGTGGCGGGGCGGCAGCTCAACGATCTGTTGCCGCTGACGCTGGACCAGGCCGCGCTGGACTTGCTGTGCGCCAGGGTGGCAAGGGTGCAGGATGCCTTGCGCCGGCCCATTCTGTTGGAAAATGTGTCGACTACCCTGCGTTTTCACGCGGATGCCATGAGCGAAGCGCAGTTCTTGGCCGAACTGGCGCGCCGCAGCGGCTGTGGCCTGCTGCTCGACGTCAATAATTTGTATGTGAACCAGTGCAACCACGGCGAAGACGCGCTGGCCGCCTTGCTGGACATTCCCGCCGGTATCGTTGGCGAACTGCACCTGGGCGGCCATCTGGTCACGCCGCGCGCGGTGATCGACCACCACGGCGCTGCCGTGGCCGAGCCCGTCTGGGCTTTGTACCAGGCCGCCTTGCAACGCTTTGGCCAGGTAGCAACCCTGGTCGAATGGGATACCGACGTGCCGGAACTGGCTGTGTTGCTGGGCGAGGCCGACCGGGCCCGCGCCATGCAGCGGCGTCATCATGAAGCTGCGCCATGGCGCGGTGCGATCCACCCTGTCATGGCGTCGCCGTCGGGCCGGCAACTGGCGCGTACCCAGCAGGCATTTGCCGACGCGCTGGTCGACATGGAGCAGGCGGCCGGCGCCGTGAATCTGTTTCGGGGTGCGCTGGTCGAGGAACGGCTGGGTTTGTACCGCGGCAATCTGAGCGCCACCTGGCGCCGTGTGCTGGGCCAGGCGTATCCGGTAGTGCTGGCGCTGGTGGGCGAGGAATTTTTTGCGGGCCTGGCGCGTGAATACGGCCGTCGGCATCCTTCGCAGGATGCCGACCTGAACCAGTTCGGTGACGGCTTTGCCGCCTTCCTCGCCACTTTTCCGCCTGCGGCGCAATTGCCGTACCTGCCGGACATGGCGCGCCTGGAATGGGCGCTGCACCTGGCCCATTACGCGCCGGATGCGGCGGGTTTGGCGGCGGACGCGCTGGCCAGCCTGGCGCCGGAGCAGTTGGAAGCATGCCGCTTCACCCTGCATCCGGCGTGCGCGCTGATCCATTCCGACTGGCAGGTGGTGGCGCTATGGCAGGCGCACCAGCACGAACATGCGGCATTTCCACAGCAGATGGCTGCCGCCAGTCACGCCCTCGTGTGCCGGCCGCAGTGGCAGGCACAGGCGCTGGCGCTGGATGCGGCCGCCCATGCGGCACTGCTGCTGCTGATGCAAGGTAAAAGTTTTGGCGTGGCGCTGGACGCCGCCTTCGGGATCGACGCGCAGTTCGATCTCGGTGGGCAGCTGCGCCTGTGGCTGGAGCATGCCGTGCTGACGGCCATGCTCATCGAATAAGGCTATTGAAACGCGCGCAGGATGCGCGCTTCGCCGGTCTGGTCGTGGCACACGGCGTTGGCCGCCAGGGTCGCTTCCATCATGCGCGCCAGTTGTTCGTCTTCGAAATGCGCCAGTTCGGCGGTGGCCGCCACCAGGGCCACCTCCAGCTTGGCGCGCGCGCCCTGGTACAAGGTGCTGGTGTATTTATCGGTGGTGCGCAGCAGGTCTTCCGCATTCTCGATGACCTGGCGCAAGTCGGCGATCAATCGCTCCTGGCTGCGCGTGCCGTGTTCGGCATTGTCCATGGCTATCCTTTCCGCTTGTTGATGAATATATGGCAATAATATAAACATAGGCAAACCAGCCGGGCGGGTTTTGATCTGACACAGGAGCGCGTTAAAGCGGCCTCAGGCGGGTGCCACCACGGTAATGCGGATATCGGCCACGCTGACCACCTGGCCGGCACGGATCTTGGCCGTCTTGCGCAATTCCTTCTTGCCGTCGACCTTGACCACGCCGCTGTCGACCATGACCTTGCCCGCGCCGCCGCTGTCGCACAAGCCGACCAGCTTGAGCAGCTGGTTCAGCTCGACGAACTCGGATGTCAAATCAAAGCTTGTTTTTTGCATTCTATCCTCAATCGCAATAATGTGTTTTCAACACTGTGCAGCCCGGTTTGCCGAGCCAAACAGCTAGTTTACATGGTTGCAAGCGGGCATGCGGAAGTGGCCTTAACTTTTGTTCGGGCGCGTCATGTCCAGTGGCACGATCCACTCGGCAAATTGCTCTTCCGTTACGAAACCCAGGCCCAGTGCCGCTTCCTTCAGCGTCGTACCTTCGTGCTGCGCCTGCTTGGCGATCTGCGCCGCGCGGTCGTAGCCGATATGCGGCGCCAGCGCCGTGACCAGCATCAGCGAACGTTCCATCAGTTCGGCGATGCGTTCGCGGTTCGGTTCGATGCCGTGCGCACAATGCTCGTCAAAGCTGCGCATGCCGTCGCCGAGCAGGCGCGCGCTTTGCAGGAAATTGTGCGCGATCAGCGGCTTGAACACGTTCAGCTCGAAATTGCCCGAGGCGCCGCCCACCGTGATGGCCACGTCGTTGCCGAACACCTGGCAGCACAGCATGGTCAGCGCTTCGCACTGGGTCGGATTGACCTTGCCCGGCATGATGGAGCTGCCCGGTTCGTTTTCGGGGATCGTGATTTCACCGAGGCCCGAGCGGGGGCCGGACGCCATCCAGCGCACGTCGTTGGCGATCTTCATCAGCGCCGTGGCCAGGGTTTTCAGCGCGCCATGGGCGGCCACCAGCGCGTCGTGGGCGGCGAGGGCGGCAAACTTGTTGCCGGCGCTGGCAAATGGCTGGCCCGTCAGCTGCGCCAGCTCGGCGGCGATGCGGTCGGCAAATTCGGCATGGGCGTTCAGGCCCGTGCCCACCGCCGTGCCGCCGGCCGCCAGTTGCAGCAGCGGCGGCAGCGACGCCTCGATGATGTGTTCGGCAAACTCCAGCTGAGCCGCGTAGCCCGAGAATTCCTGGCCCAGGGTCAATGGCGTGGCGTCCTGCAAGTGCGTACGGCCGATCTTGACGATGTCGGCAAAGGCGGCGGATTTGGCTTCCAATGTCGCGCGCAGCTGGCGCAGCGGCGGCAATACCGTGTTGGCGACTGCCAGCGCGGCGGCCACGTGGATGGCGGTGGGGAAGATATCGTTCGAGGACTGGCCCAGGTTGACGTCGTCGTTCGGGTGCAGCAGGCGCTCGGCGCCACGCAGTCCGCCCATCAGTTCGGAACCCCGGTTGGCCAGCACTTCATTCATGTTCATATTGCTTTGCGTGCCAGAGCCCGTCTGCCAGACGGCCAGCGGAAATTCGGTCGCATGCTGGCCGGCCAGTACTTCGTCGGCCGCCTGGGTGATGGCGACGGCCTTGTCGCCGCCGAGCAAGCCGAGGCCCAGGTTGACGTGGGCGGCCGCGCGCTTGACGGTGGCCAGCGCGGCGATCAGTTCGGGCGGCATCTTTTCCGTGGAAATATGGAAGTGCTCGAGCGAGCGCTGGGTCTGCGCTCCCCATAATTGACCGGCGGGTACGTCGATCGGGCCGAAACTGTCGCGTTCGATTCTGCTGCTCATGGCATCCCTTTCATCTGTGTTGGTGGACCGAGTGTACTCCAGGCGCCGAAAACGCACAGCGCACCTGCTGGCGCCTATATTTTTTCAATTTCCTGCCGTTAACAAGATACGTTATCCCTTGTTCCTGTTGTCAAAGCGATTATTTCATGCCGAGCATAGTCTTTTCCCGCTGGACCGCGACCCTGTGCGCCACCGCCTGCCTGGCCATGCCGGCCGTGTTTGCGGCCGAGCTGGGCGATATCAGCGTGCAGTCGCACGTGGGCCAGCCCTTGTCGGCCGATATCGAATTGACGGCGCTGGCGCCCGATGAGCTGCAGGGCCTGCCGGTACGCCTGGCCTCCGGCAATGTCTACGAAGGCGGCGGCATCAGCATGGACGCCTCCCTGCAAACCCTGACGATTAGCCAAGTGGAGCGCGACGGCCGGCGCTTTGTCCACCTCAGCACGCGGCAAGCCATCAATGCCGGCCATGTGCATGTGTATTTGGTGCTGGGCAATGGCAATCGCGGCATCGTGCGCCTGGCCACCGTCTGGCTGACGCCTGCGCCGCCGGTGCCGACGGTGCCAGTGGTCGTTCCAGCACCCGTGCCCAAGGTCGTGCCGCAAGCCCCCGTGCCGGTCCTTGTCTCGAAGCCGATCGCGGTACCGGACGCAGCCGCCTTGGCGGCGCGCGCCCGCGCCGAAGGCATGCTGCGCCCGCCGGCCGTGTTTGTCGCGCCGCCGGTGGCGTCCAAGCCGGCCTTCGTGCCGGTTTCGCCGCCACCGCTGCGCCGCGCGCCGGCGCCGGCGCCGGTGGCCGCCTGCGCGCCGCAAGCGGCCGGTGTGCCGGCCGCGGCGTGCGTGGCGCTGGACCGGCAAAACACGGCCTTGAATGAAAAGATTGGTGTGCTGGAAGGCAAGGTCTCGGCGCTGCAGCAGGCGCTGGCCGCACCTGCCGCCCTTGCTCCCTCTGCTCCAGCCACCGCCGTGGCGCCGCATGCCAAGGCCAAGCCAGCGGTGGCGGAAAAGAAAGGCAGTGGCAATGGCCTGTGGTGGCTGGGCCTGGGCACCGTGCTGTTCCTGCTGGTGACGGCTGTCATCGTGTATATCCTGCGCAAGCGCAAGGGGCGTGCGGAGGCAGGGCCCAGGCCGCCATCGAAATACTGGGTCTTGCTGCGCAAGCCGTTTCGCCGCAAGCCGGCGCCGGTGGTATCGCCTGGCGATACTGTGCCTGAGCGCGATGAGCCGGCTTTGGCGCCGGAGCCCGAGCCTTTTTCGCGCTGAGGGGCGCAAGGTTGCCTGCGTTGGACGTAAAAAAAGCGCCCGCAGGCGCCGTCGTCTTCTCTTCTGGTAAAACGGGTTATCTGTGCGCGCGCGGCGCCGGCATGGTCTTGGACAGCTGCGCCATCCAGGGTTCGGTGATATTGCGGATGGCGCGGTCATTGGCCAGGATCTGCTTGATCAGGTCGAACTTGCGCACTCGCGGTGAGCCGGACAGGGCCGGCACGGCGCCGACCAGGGTGGCGCTCGCTGCGCTGGCGCATTGATTTTCCAGCGCGCTCAAGCTTTCCCAGTCCTCCGAACGTGTGGCCACGACCATCTGATTGGTCAAACCGGCAATATTTTCATACATCGAAAGCACGTCGTTGGAGTTCATGAGCACACCTGTATTTTTATCAATGGTTTTACGCTTGTCTAGATTAACGGCGGCCTCAGCCAGAACTTGAGGGTTTTTTTGAAAATAATTCAAAATAATTTTCAGGTTCCCTCGAACCGCCCGCAAACCCGCATGCATGCTCGCTTGCGTCTAAAATGGCGGCATCTTTTACGGAAGCGCCACCATGACCGACACCCCGCAAGACCCCCTGCATGCCATTACCCGCCGCACCCTGGATCATTACGACGCCAGCGCCGAACAGTTTTTCGAAGGCACGCGCGAGCACGACGTGCGCCAGAACATGGCCGCGCTGCTGTCCGCCATCGGTGGTGCCGCACCGCTCGAGATCCTCGACCTGGGCTGCGGGCCGGGGCGCGACCTGAAGGCTTTCACGGAGCTGGGCCACCATGCCACCGGTGTCGACGGTTCGGCCCGCTTTGTCGAGATGGCGCGCGCCTGGAGCGGCTGCACCGTCTGGCAGCAGGATTTTCTCGATCTCGATTTGCCCGCCAGCGCGTTTGACGGCGTATTTGCCAATGCCGTGCTGTTCCATGTGCCCAGCAGCGCCTTGGCCGGCGTGCTGCGCGCCCTGCATGGCTGCCTGAAAGAGGGAGGGGTGCTGTTCAGCTCGAATCCGCGCGGCCAGAACCAGGAAGGCTGGAGCGGCGCCCGCTATGGCAGTTATTACGACCTCGACACCTGGACCGCGCACGTACAGGCGGCCGGTTTTACCTTGCTCGACCACTACTACCGCCCGCCCGGTCTGCCGCGCGAGCAGCAGCCGTGGCTGGCCACTGTCTGGCGCAAGGATGGTGAAAGATAGCAATATTTTCCCATGTGTTAGGAACCGTACATAGTTTTTGCCGCTCCAGGCGTAGTATGAACTCATCGACACGCAGCAAGCCAAACAGCAGCGTGTGAGCCGCAGTACCGGCCCCTGGGCTGGCTAATCAACTACATCGAGGAGCTATCATGAACAAAGATCAAGTCGAAGGTAAACTGAAAGAAGTTGGCGGTAAAATCCAGGAAACAGCTGGCAAAGTCGTCGGCAGCGAAGAACAGCAAGCCAAGGGCCTGGCAAACCAGGTCGAAGGCCAAGTGCAGAAGAAAGTTGGCGACGTCAAAGACGCCGTTGAAACTGTTACTCGCAAACCGTAAGGTTTTGCTATTCGCCGCCCAGCGCGGCGATCCAGCATAAAAAAACCGCCGCCTGTCGCAAGACAGGCGGCGGTTTTCAATTGTGCGGCGAAATATTATTTCGCGTCGTCCACTTTCAGGTTCTTCTTGAAGAAGGCGGCGATTTTTGCGTACACATGGCGCTGGCCGGCGCGCGACGAGATGCCGTGCTTGGCGCCCGGATAGGTCATCAGGTCGAACTGCACGCCACGGTTGACCAGTGCGTCGATCAGGCGGGTGCTGTTCGAGAACAGGACGTTATCGTCGGCCATGCCATGCACCAGCAGCAGCGGCGACTTCAGGCCGTCGATATGCGCAAACACGGTGCTGTCCTGGTAGCCTTCCACGTTTTCCTTCGGCATGCCAAGGAATTGCTCCGTGTAGTGGGTGTCGTACAGCGACCAGTCGGTCACGGGCGCCACCGACACGCCGGCGGCGATCTTGTCGGATGCGGCCGACAGCAGGCGCAAGCTCATGAAACCGCCATAGCTCCAGCCGAACACGCCGATGCGCCTGGCGTCGACAAAGCTTTGCTGGCCTAGCCAGGCGATGCCGGCCAGCTGGTCGGCCACTTCGGCCTTGCCCAGGTTATGGTAGATCGCGTCGGTAAACGCGCGCTCGCGGCGCGACGAACCCCGGTTATCGAGGCGGAACACGACAAAGCCCTGCTGCGCCATGTACTGGTCGAAGTTGTTGCCCCAGCGGCGAGCCACGTGCTGCGAGTGCGGGCCGCCGTAGGTCGACAGGAAGACCGGATAGCGTTTCGACGCATCGAAGTTCGACGGCTTGACCAGCGAGTAATAAAGCGTCTGGCCGTCGTCAGACTTGATCGTGCCGTATTCGGTCGGCAAATGATCGGCCTTGAACTTGCCATACGGGTGGCTGGCGTTCAGGGCGTTTTCTTCCAGCCAGCCCACCATCGCGCCATCGGGACGGCGGATGCTGACCTGCGGCGGCGTGGCCGGGTCGGAATACGTGTCGACAAACACGGCGCCATTGCGGGCGAACGTGGTGTCGTGCCAGCCGTCGGCTTTTGTCACGCGCTGCGGCTTGTCGGCGGTGCTGCCATCGAGCGCCAGCGCGTAGGTCTGCTTGTCGATCACGGCGTCGCGGTTCGACGATACATATACCTTGCCGGTTTTTTCATTCACGGCCAGCAGGCTGTCGATGCCCCACTCGCCGGACGTGACCGGATGCAGCAGCTTGCCGCTCATGTCGTACAGGTACAGATGATTGCGGCCCGTGCGTTCGGACGACCATAAAAACGATTTGCCGTCGGCCAGGAAGCGCAGGTCGTCGTGGATGCTGACCCAGGTTTTCGATGTTTCGGTCAGCACCGTGCGCTGCGCCAGGGTGGCGGCATCGACGGCAATCAGTTCCAGGGTTTTCTGGTCGCGCGACTGGCGCTGGTACAGCAAGGCTTTACTGTCCGTGCTCCAGTCGGCGCGCACCAGGTAGATATCCGGGTTGGCGCCCAGGTCGACCTGGCGCTGCACGCCGGTTTCCGGCGAGACGATCTTCAGCTGCACCAGCACGTTGGCGTCGCCGGCGGCCGGGTAGCGCTGCTCGACCACGTCGGTGCGGTCGGCGAAGATCTCGAAGCGGCGCACCACCGGCACCGGCGCTTCATCGTAGCGCTTGTAGGCGATCGCGCTGTCGTCGGGCGCCCAGTAGTAGCCGGTGCGCTGTTTCATTTCTTCCTGCGCCACGAATTCGGCTTCGCCGTTATGGATGGTGTCCTTGCCGTCGCTGGTCAGCTGGCGTTCCTGGCCCGTCTTCAGGTCGATCACATACAGGTTCTGCTCGCGCACGAAAGATAAATAACGGCCTTTCGGCGAAATTTTCGGGTCGAGCACATTGCCCTTGGCGACCAGGCGCGCCTTGTCCGGATGGGCCGCGTCGACCAGGTACAGATTGCCGGCCAGCGGCACCAGCAGCTGTTTGCCGTCCGGCGACCAGCTGTAACTGAGGATGCCGGCCAGGCTGGCCGTGCGTTCGCGTTCGCGGCGCGCCTGTTCGGCCGGCGAAATGGTTTCATTCGGCACCAGCGCCTTGGAATCGACCAGGCGGTGCGTGCTCTTGTCTTTCAGCTTGA
This sequence comes from Janthinobacterium sp. J1-1, assembly GCF_030944405.1. Classification (NCBI taxonomy): domain Bacteria; kingdom Pseudomonadati; phylum Pseudomonadota; class Betaproteobacteria; order Burkholderiales; family Oxalobacteraceae; genus Janthinobacterium; species Janthinobacterium sp. J1-1. The sequence goes on along the minus strand of NZ_CP132339.1, from coordinate 6,306,974 downwards.
ATTCCCACAGGTCGAGCTGGAACTGGTTGTCGGCGCGACCGCGCAGGAACGTGACGCGCTCGCCGTCGGGCGATACCTTCAGGTTGCGCACGCCGGGGCCGGCCAGCGCCGGATCGGCGTGGATGCGTTCGAGCGTCAGCTTTTCGGCCGATGCGGGAACGCTGGCCATGGCGGCCAGAAAACAGAGAATAAAACGCATGGATGTCTCGGTGATGTGAAAGAGGTCAAGTGAATTCTTGACGGCAAACAATACCAGAGCGTGACAAGCAATGCGATAGGGCAGGCCACGGAATACGCCACGGATTGCCGGCTTTCCTTCGGCATATCCCGGGAAAACTCCGTGTTTTATATGGCTGCGCGCAGCCTTTCCAGCGACAGCCGGTTCAGATACCAGGTCAGCAGCACGGCCGCCACCGTCAGGCCCGTCACCAGGCCGATCCAGAAACCGGCGGCCGCCATCGGCGCGTCTGGTGACCAGATGAAGCCCTGCGGCGCCAGGCCCAGCACATAACCGATGGGCAGCGAAAAGCCCCAGAACGCCAGCAGCTGGATCAGCATCGGCTGGCGCGTCACCTTGTAGCCGCGGATCGCGCACGAGGTGGCGACCTGGGTCGCGTCGGACAGCTGGAACAGGGCGGCAAACAACAGCAACTGCGCACACAGCGCCTGCACCTGCGGGTCCGACGTATAGGCTTGCGCGATCTGGTGGCGGAAGATGGTGATGCCGGCGGCCGAGACGATGGCCGCCGTCAGCGACATCGCCACGCCGACCCAGGAAATGAAGCGCGCGCGCCGCAAATTGGCTTCGCCCACCGCATGGCCGACGCGCGTGACCAGCGCGATGCCGAAGGTGAGCGGCACCATGAACACGACGGACGAGAAATTGAGGGCGATCTGGTGCGCCGATACCTGCACCACGCCAAAGCGCGCCACCAAGAGGCTGATCACGCCAAAGGCGCTGACCTCGGCGAAATAGGTCACGCCGATCGGCAGGCCCAGGCGCAGCATGGGGCCGATGGCCGACGCTTGCGGCCACTCCCAGTGCGTGAACGGATAAGTGGCGCGGTAGGCCGGCGCATACTTGATCCAGGCCAGCATCGCCAGCAGCATCATCCACACGCAGCAGGTGGTGGCCACCGCGCAGCCGATGCCGCCCAGCTTGGGCATGCCCCAGTGGCCGTAGATCAGCAGGTAGTTGACGAAGATATTGAGCGCCAGCGCGGCCAGCGCGATCACCATCACCGGCTTGGTCTGGTTGATGCTGGTGCTGTAGCCGTACAGGGCGCGGTAGGCGGCAAACGCCGGCAGCGCGCAGCTGATGATGTGCACGAACAGCTTGGCCTTCGCGGCCACATGCGGTTCGAGCATCAGGTGGTCGAACACCAGCGCCGCCATATTCGTCAAGAGGCAGGCCACCAGGCCGACCGCCAGCGCCTTCCACAGCGACTGGCGCACGATATGCGGCACCCTGTCGTGGCGCGCGGCGCCGATTTCATGCGCCACCAGCGTATTGATCGCCATCATGATGCCGCTGACGGTGACCAGCACGATCGACCAGATGGCCGCGCCCAGCGACACCGCCGCCAGTTCATCGGGCGTGGTATGGCCCGTCATCGCCACGTCGGCCGCGCCCATGCCGACCGTGGCCAGTTGGCCGATCAGGATGGGCCAGGCCAGCCTCCAGAGGGAGGAAACTTCCTGGCGGATGGCGGGGACGGTAAACGATGTAGTGTGGGGCATGGGTAAAAGCGGATGCTGGCTGGGTCGAAGCTGCGATTCTACTGATAATTCGGGGGATTGTCCGGGCGGCTTGTCTCGATGTCTATTTCCTTTGGTAACAATTTATTGTGTTTTTCTCATACTTTGTTACACCGTTTTTTCGCCGGGCGGCTACACTGGTGAATAGTCGCATTGACAACCACTGGAGACACCCCCATGAACCGCCCGCTTACCCACGCCCTGCTGTGTGCAGCCGCCTTGTTGACCCACCTCGGCGCGCATGCCGGCGAACTGACTCTGTTCGAAGACGATAACTTCCGTGGCCGCGCCGTGACCGTGCGCGAGACCACCGACGATCTGTCGCGCATGGGCTTCAATGACAAGGTGTCGAGCATCATGGTGCGTTCGGGTACGTGGGACGTGTGTACCGACTCCGGCTTTCGCGGTAACTGCAAGACCTTGACGCCGGGCGAATACCGTTCGATGCCGGGCATGAACGACGCCATTTCCTCGGTGCGCGAAGTTGGACGCTACGACGGCCGTGGCGACGGCCACCGCCCGGACCGCGACTGGGGTCATGGCAATGACGGCCGGCGCGCGTCGCTGGAAGTGTATTCCGGCGCCGGCCAGAACGGCGGTTCGGCACGCCTGGACCGCGACAATGATAACTTCGTCACCATCGGCTTCAACGACCGTACCACCAGCATCGTGATCGGCAACGGTTACTGGCAGCTGTGCAGCGACGCCAACTACCAGGGCACCTGCCGCATCTTCGGGCCGGGCCGCCATGACGATCTGGGACGCGGCCTCGACGGAAAAGTGTCGTCGGCGCGCATGGTCGACGAGCGCGAAGCGCGGCGCCAGCAGCAGTATGAACAGCAGCAGTACCAGCAGAACCAGTATCAGCAATATCCGCAGAACCAGTACCAGCAATATCCGCAGCAGCAGTACCAGCAGCGCGGCGCCATCCTGCTGTTCCCCGATGCGGACATGCGCGGCGAACCTTTGGCGCTGGACCGCAATACCGAAGACCTGGTACGCCAAAACTTCAACGACCGCGCCGGCTCCATCGTCGTCAACGAAGGACAGTGGGAAGTGTGCAGCGATTCGAATTTTCGCGGCCGCTGCGAAGTGATCGGGCCGGGACAATACGCGCGCCTGAACGCGCTCGATAACAAGATTTCGTCGCTGCGCCGCGTGCGCTGATCGCAGGCGCGACGCTTGCACGTGAAGCCGCCTGCCAGGCGGCTTTTTCTTGTGCCAGCCGTGCGCTGACATTTGCTTGCCATTTGTTACACTCGCCGCCGCTGTGCCAGACTACACTGGTGCTCATGCAATCAAGGGAGTCGACCATGTCACATACGATAAAAATGAAAACGATCCAGTACGCGCTGCTGTGCGCCACCACCGTATTGGCCCACGCCGCCGTGCAGGCAGGCGAAATGACCCTGTTCCAGGATGATCATTTCCGCGGCCGCTCGGTCAATGTGCGCAACGATGTCAATGACCTGTTGCGCCTGGACTTCAACGACAAGGCCTCGAGCATCGTCGTGCGCTCGGGCAGCTGGGAGGTGTGCAAGGACTCCAATTTCCGCAACAGCTGCCGCGTGCTGCAGCCGGGCCGCTACGCCAGCCTGCCGGGCATGAACGATTCCATCTCGTCGGTGCGCGAAGTGCGCCGCGGCGGCGGTGGCCACGATGGTGGCCATGGCGGCAACCGTCCTGGCCGTCCGGACAACAATGGCGCCGTGCTGCTGTTCCCCGACGCCGGCATGCGTGGCCAGCCGGTGCGCCTCGATAACGAAGTCAATGACCTGAACCGCTACCGCTTCAATGACCGCGCCCAGTCCATCGTCGTCAACTACGGCCGCTGGGAATTCTGCGCCGATGCCAACTTCCGCGGCCGCTGCGTGGTGATGGGGCCGGGCAGCTACAACCGCATCGACGGTGGCCTGGACCGCAAGATTTCCTCGATTCGCCGCGCTCGTTAACAATCCTTGACTTGCCGCTGAAGCGGGCATGCAAACGCACTGCATGCCCGCTTCAATTCGTGTAATCTTTCCAGCAAGCGGTTCAACCATGGGGAGCATGCACGGTGGATTACAAGGACTACTACAAGGAACTCGGGGTCGAGAAATCGGCCAGCGAGGCCGACATCAAGAAGGCGTACCGCAAGCTGGTGCGCAAATACCATCCCGACGTCAGCAAGGAAGCCGATGCCGACCAGCGCACCAAGGCCCTGAACGAAGCCTATGGCGTGCTCGGTGACGCGGAAAAGCGCGCCGCCTATGACGACCTTGGCCGCCAGCAAAGCGCCCAGGGCGGGCCTGGTGGCGGTTTCCGTCCGCCGCCCGACTGGGGCGCCGGCTTCGAATCCTCGAGCACCGACGACAACGATTTCTTTGCCGACCTGTTCGCCCATGTGGGCGGACGGCGCCGCGCCAACAGCAACTTCCAGATGCAGGGCGACGACAGCCATGCGGCGATCACCATCGCGCTGCGCGATAGCTACCATGGCGCCACGCGCACCATCGTCATGCGCGTGCCCGAAGCCGATGCGCAGGGCCGTGTCGTCACGCGCGAGCGCACCCTGGAAGTGACGATACCGAAAGGCGTGACGGAAGGCCAGCAGCTGCGCATGAAAGGCCAGGGTAATCCCGGCAGCGGCGGCGCGCCGGCCGGCGACCTGTACCTGGAAATCCGTTTCGAGCAGGATGCGCGCTACCGCGTGGAAGGGCGCGACGTATTTGAAACCGTGCCGGTGGCGCCATGGGAAGCGGCGCTCGGCGGTTCGATCGACGTGCCGACGCCATCGGGCACGGTGTCTGTGACGGTGCCGCCCGATTCGCAGACGGGGCGCAAGCTGCGCCTGAAAGGACGCGGCATTCCCGCCGCCCAGGCCGGCGATTTGTATCTGCTGCTGGAAGTGGTGCTGCCGCCCGCGCATGACGACAAGGCGCGCGCACTGTATGAAACCATGGCGCGCGAGATGGCCTTCAATCCGCGCCAGAAGCTGGGAGCATAATCATGACAAATAATGTGATCGGCGTACTGCTGGAAGACTCGGCCCTGAGCCTGGAAGAACTGGCGCGCGCCTGCGCCGTCGAACCCGACTGGGTGGTGCAGCGCGTGCAGACGGGGGTGCTGCTGCATGGCGGCCCGCCGCCCGTGCAGGCCACCGGCTGGCGTTTTACCAGCATCGACCTGGCGCGCGCGCGCCATCTGCGCGAAATCGAATCGGTGTTCGACGCCAACGCCGAACTGGCGGCGCTGGTGGTCGATTTGTCGGAAGAAGTGGCGCGCCTGCGGCGTCGCCTGCATGTGCTGGGCGTCGAGTAGCTACGCGTCTTCGGCGTGCCGCTGCACGGTGATGCGGGCGATATAAAACTGGCCGTCGATCACCACCCGGTGCGGAATGCCGGCGATATCGAAGCCGGGTCCGCCGTCTTCCATCCATTCCTGCGCCACGCTGTCGAACTGCTGCGGCGTCATGCGCAGCATCGGCGCCGTGATGACAAAGCGCGCGCCTGGTTTTTGCTTGTTAACGAAATCGTCGATGCCGGCCATGGTGATTCCTTGTTGAGGTGAGTGCCGCATCATACCGCTGGCTGCGCCGTCTTAAAACCCCCGTTCCAGCAACAGCGGCAACTGCTCCGCAAACCGCTCCATCAGCCACTTGCCCGCCTGTCCCGGCGGCGTGTCGGCGCGCTGTATCAGGTAGATCGGATAATCCTCGCCGCTGTCGACCGACAAATGCAGCGGCACCAGGCGGCCGGCGGCCAGGTCCTCGCGCACCATGGATTCGGGCATATTGCCCCAGCCCAGGCCCGCGCGCAGCAGAGCGTGCTTGGAGCCGAGGTCGCCCAGGCGCCAGTTGCGCAGGCCCAGCACGCCGAAATCCTGGCCCGCGGTCAGGCTGCTATGGTCGCTGAGCACCAGCTGCACGTGTTCGCGCGCCACCGCCGGCAGGATCGGTCCCGCCATCTGCGCCAGCGCATGCGCCGGCGCGGCCACCGGGATCAGGCGCACATAGCCCACCGCCAGACGCTCGAAGGCGTCGGCGCTGGACGACATCCAGCCGCCCACGCCCAGGTGGCAGCTGCCGTCCATCACCAGCTGCGTGACCATGCCCATGCCCTCGATGCGCAGGCGCAGGGCGACGGTGGGAAACTGCGCCTGGAATGCTTCCAGCATGCGCACCAGCACGCAGGTGGGAAACATCACATCGACCACCACCGACACTTCCGCTTCCAGCCCGCCGGCCAGCGCCTTGGCGCGCGCACGCATGGCGTCCACCTTCAGCGCCACCGTGCGCGCATCGGCCAGCAGGGCCTTGCCGGCGTCGGTCAGGGTCGGTTTGCGCTTGCTGCGGTCGAGCAATACCACATTGAGCTGCTCTTCCAGGTTGGCGATGGTGTAGCTGATCACCGATTGCGTGCGGTGCAGCTGGCGCGCCGCATGGGCGAAGCCGCCCGCGTCGATCACGGCGACAAATACCCGCAACTGGTCCAGCGATGGTTGGCCCGGCTCTCTCATGACTGATCCACATCCATAAAATCGATAATAAGAATAGAAATTTACACGGTTTCATCGATAGTAGATGCGGACTAAGATAAGTGCAAGCGCAGCAGCGCATCCCGTCACCGTTTTAAAGGAATTCATCATGGCAAACGTACTCCACATCAATAGCAGTGTGCGCAACAACGGTTCCTTGTCGCGCCAGTTGTCGGGCGAACTGGTCGCCAAGCTGGCCGCGCAAGGCAACACCATCGTCACGCGCGACCTGGCTGCGCAGCCGGTGCCGCACCTGACCGAAGAGATGATGGGCGCCTTCTTCACGCCGGCCGAGCAGCGCAGCGCGCAAGCGGCGGCCACCGTGCAAATCTCCGACACCCTGGTCGACGAGCTGCTGGCCGCCGATATCCTGGTGCTGGCCGCGCCGATGTACAATTTTTCCGTGCCATCGACCGTCAAGGCGTGGATCGACCACGTGGCGCGCGCTGGCCGCACCTTCCAGTACACGGCCACCGGCCCGGTCGGCCTGGCCACCGGCAAGAAAGCCTATATCTTCACTGCCAGCGGCGGCGTGTACAGCGAAGGCGCGGGCGCCGCGTATGACTACCTGAGCACCTATTTGCGCACGGCGCTGGGCTTTATCGGCATTACCGACATCACCTTCGTGCAAGCCGAAGGCGTGGCGCTGGGCGAAGAAGCGGTGGCCGCCACCCTGGCCAAAGGCCGCGGCACGATCGAAGCGCTGGCCGCCTGATTCCGCATTTCCCTTGTCTCCCCCTTGCGGCGCCGTGATCACGGCGCCGTTTTTCTTTTGTGCCGCCTGTTCTGGCGGCTGTTTTGCATTTCACGTCATGAGATCAAGTAAATGCACATTCGTGCCGTGCAACCCCTTTGCTGCGCCGCAAAAGTGATATATTTTATATACCCTTGATTTTCCGTAAATTTCCTGCGTGAGCGCGACCGGAATTAATCCATCTTTCTTTTATGGAGCAAACCTCGTGCCGATCAAATATGTTGGTTGTTATGAAATTGATTACACCGCCGAACGCTTGCGTGGCTGCGGTACCTGGGGCGCATATGTCGCCATCTTCACGCAGTCGCCCAATCCCATGCACCGCTACAATGTGACGAGCAAGCAGCGGGTCAGGGCCGATCACCTGTTTGCCACCGAAGCGGAAGCGCAGGAGCAGGCGGCGGACGCGGCGCAGACGCTGGTCGAGTCGCGCCAGCGCAGGTATGTCACCGGCGCCTGATCACACCCAGCCTTGGCGCCACACGCTGGCGTCCCGCAGCGCGCGCCACGGCAGGATCTGCACGCGCTGCGTATGCACGGCCTGCAGCTGCACGTGCGTCACTGGTGCGTCAGGCGACTCCGGCTCGACCACCTTGATGACGATAAAATGCTTTTCCTTGTCGAGGGGCGCGGCGGCCGTCCATTTGCTGTGCAGCAGCTTGTTGGCGTTCAGGGGATTGCGGGCTGGCAGCTTCATCGGCGGGCGTGCGTTGGCGTGGTGGCGAAGTTGCCATTATGATGGACATTCCCGCCACGCACGAGGATCGCCATGAAACGCCAGCTGCACCTGCTCATTATCGACCCGCAAAACGATTTTTGCGACTTGCCCGCCGAGTCGCTGCCCAGCGGCTTTGCGCCCAGCCTGCCCGTCACGGGCGCGCACCAGGACATGCTGCGCGTGGCGCAGTTGATCCGCGACGGCGGCGCCGGCCTCACGCAGATCAGCGTCACGCTCGACGCCCACCACCACTACGATATCGCCCACCCGACCTTCTGGCGCACGGGTGATGGCGGCGCGGTTGCCCCGTTTACCCAGATCAGCGCGCAGCAGCTGCGCGAGGGGGCCTTTGTGCCCGCCGCGGCCGGCGCCTTGCCGCGCGCCCAGCACTATCTCGACGCGCTGGAAAGCGCCGGGCGCTACCAGCTGATGGTGTGGCCCGTGCATTGCGAGATCGGTTCCTGGGGCCAGAATATCCATGGCGCCGTGCGCGCCGCCTACAACGCGTGGGAAGCGGCGCAGCTGCAAGTGGTGGCCAAGCTGTCCAAGGGCTCCAACCCGTGGACCGAGCATTATTCGGCCGTGATGGCCGAAGTGCCCGACCCGCAGGACCCCGCCACCCAGCTCAACATTCCTTTTCTCGACAGCCTGGTGTCGGCCGACCGGATTTATATTTGCGGCGAGGCCGGCAGCCATTGCGTGAAAGCCAGCACCGAACATATCGCCGATTATCTGCAGGCGCAGCAGGGCAGGGAAGCGCTGGCGAAGCTGGTGCTGCTGACCGACTGCATGAGCCCGGTTACCGGCTTTGAAGCGCAGCAGGAAGCGTTTATTGCTGCGATGCTGGCGCGCGGCGCGCGGCTGGCGACGTCCACGGAAATCCTGCCCGAGCTGTTGGCCAACCAGGCGGCCTGAGCGGCCGCGCAAGCGCACGCAACCGAAATCGCGGCAAAGGCGTACTATTCTGGCTACAGTAAAGTGGAGAAACCCTACATGACCCCGATAGTACGCAGTTTGCTGGAAACCGATCTGTACAAATTCACGATGTGGCAAGCCTTGCTGCATGGTCATCCGAACACCCATACCGAATACGAATTCGTTTGCAGGAATACCCCGGCCTTTCCGCTGGCCGAACTGAAACAGGAAGTCGAAGAGCAGCTCGATCACCTGTGCTCGATGTCGTTTGCCGACGACGAGCTGGCCTACCTGCGCACCCTGCGCTTCATGAAAAGCGACTTTGTCGACTTCCTGACGGTGTTCCGCTTCCAGCGCAAATTCATCGACGTCAGCACCGAAGGCGACCAGCTGGTCGTGCATGCGGCCGGTCCGCAAGTGCATGTGATGGGCTTTGAAATCTTCGTGCTGTACATCGTCAACGAGCTGTATTTCCGCCGCTTCAATCTCGATGACGCACTGACCGAAGGGCGCGCGCGCCTGAGCGCCAAGGTGGCGGCGCTGAAGGAATTCGGCAAAGTGCCGCGCCGCAAGCACCCGTTCGAGTTTTCCGACTTCGGCGTGCGCCGCCGCTTTTCCGGCGCCTGGCACGACGAAGTGGTGCAGCGCCTGGCGCGCGAAGTGCCCGAGTATTTCAAGGGCACCTCGAACGTCTACCTGGCCAAGCAGCTGGGCATCGTGCCGATCGGCACCATGGCGCATGAATACATGCAGTCGTTCCAGTCGTTTGGCGTGCGCCTGCGCGACTTTCAAAAGGCCGCGCTCGAGGACTGGGTCCAGGAATACCGTGGCGACCTGGGCATCGCCCTGACCGACGTGGTCGGCATGGACGCTTTCCTGGCCGACTTCGACCTGTATTTCGCCAAACTGTTCGACGGCCTGCGCCACGATTCGGGCGACCCGGTCGAATGGGGCGAAAAAGCGCTGGCCCATTACGCCGCCCTGCGCATCGACGCCAATACCAAGCGCCTGGTGTTTTCCGACGGCCTGGACCTGGAAAAAGCCATCGCGCTGTACCAGCACTTTGCCGACCGCATCATGACGGGCTTCGGCATCGGCACCAACCTCACCAACGATGTGGGTTTGACACCGCTCAATATCGTCATGAAGCTGGTGCGCTGTAATGGCCAGTCGGTGGCGAAATTGTCGGACTCGCCGGGCAAGACGCTGTGCAAGGACGAAACGTTTTTAGCCTACCTGCGGCAGGTGTTTCACCATCCTGCCGTTTGAGTTTCTTTAAAAGCCCGTCACGACAGTTTCCATATGTTCGACCTGTGGTGGCGCGGCAAAGAATTCGCCGACCAGCGCGCGCCAGGACTGGAACGCCTCGCTGCCGCGGAAATGCACGGTATGGTCTTCCAGGGTGGTCCAGCCCACCACCAGGCGATAGGCATCCGTATTCTCGATCGAGCGTTCCAGGCGCATCGACTCGCAGCCCTGCGCGCCCTGGAACAGCGGCACGGCCTGGGTGACGGCCGCTTCGAAGGCGGCGTGGCTGCCGGTCTTGACCTGGATATGGGCAATTTCAAAAATCATGGCGTTTCCACTGAAAGATTGAGGGAGCTCGATGGTGCCATAACTTGCCGCCCTTTGCGCGGGCAGGGCGGCGACTGCCTGTTGTGCAGTGCAATGTAATTGTTTGATAATGTCGGGAAAAGACAGGCAAGCGGCCTTGATCGCAGTAAGATATGGGCAGGCGCACGTTTGTGGTGCATGGTTTATTGACGATTTTTTCATGGGAGAAGCAAATGGCAGCGAAAAAAATTCTGTTTTTGACCGGCGACTTTGCAGAAGATTATGAAACGATGGTGCCTTTCCAGGCCCTGCTGATGCTGGGCCACACCGTGCACGCCGTCTGTCCCGGCAAGAAAAGCGGCGACACCATCAAGACGGCCATCCACGATTTCGAGGGCGACCAGACCTACACCGAAAAGCCGGGCCACCTGTTTGCGCTCAACGCCAGCTTCGACGAAGTGTCGCCAGCCGATTACGACGCGCTGATGATCGCCGGCGGACGCGCGCCCGAATACCTGCGCCTGAACGACAAGGTCATCGCCTGCGTGCGCCATTTTGCCGAAGCCGGCAAGCCGGTGGCCGCCGTCTGCCACGGCGCGCAGTTGCTGGCCGCCGCCGATGTGATCCGCGGCAAGCGCATTTCCGCCTATCCGGCCTGCGCGCCGGAAGTCAAGCTGGCCGGTGGCGAGTATGCCGACATCGCCGTCACCGATGCGGTGACGGACGGCCAGTTCGTCACGGCGCCGGCCTGGCCCGCGCATCCGGCCTGGCTGGCGCAGTTCGTCAAGCTGCTCGGCACCGAGATCCGCCTGTAATGTTGTGCGTCCCGCCGTGCCGCCACGCCGGGACTTTTTGGAAGAGTCGATTCTGTCATGCATGTGCCGCGTAGCCATCCCACCCGCAAACAATTGCCCGCCTCGCGCTGGCGCCAGCGCCGCCAGGCGCAGCTGCCGGCCGGCCTGAGCGCCGCGCAGGAGCGGCAGCTGGCGACCTTGCAGGATATCTCCACCTTGCTGGCGGGCCAGCACGCCATCGATGAACTGTGCCGCGGCTTCCTGCGCCATGTGATGGATTTTTCCAGCGCCGTGGGCGGCACCGTGCGCATCCTCGATCCGCTCAACGATACGGTGCATATCGTCGTCCATGAAGGCATCTCGGACGCGATGATCGAGGAAGAGCACTGCATGCGCAACAACGACTGCCTGTGCGGCGCGGCGGTGGCGCAGGGCGTGATCCAGATCCGCGACTTTCGCAAGGTGAATTTGCTCAATCTGGACGCGCCGGAGCGCTTCCGCTGCCACGAAGAAGGCTTCAGCGCGATCGCCGTGTTTCCCATCGTGGTGCGCGAGAAGCCGATCGGCAGTTTTTCCCTGCACTTTGTGAAAACCACCGTGCTGGGAGAGCAGCAGCATGGCTGGCTGGCAACCCTGGGTCACAGCCTGGGCATCGCGATCGACAACCAGCGCCTGATCGCGCGCGAAAAAGAATTTGCCATCGCGCGCGAACGCAGCCTGCTGGCCGAAGGCCTGCACGACAGCATCGCGCAAAGCCTCAATTTCATCAGCCTGCAAGTGCAGATGCTCGACGATTCGGTGCGCCGCGGCGAGCTCGGTGAAGCGGCCGAAGTGCTGCCGCTGATGCGCATGGGGGTCGAGCAGAGCTACCAGGATGTGCGTGAATTGCTGGTCAATTTCCGCACGCGCTGGCATGGCAGCGATCTGGAAGGCAAGCTGGCCGAAGTGCTCGACAAGTTCGAACTGCAGACCGGGATTGCCAGCGCCTTGCTCATGACGGGCAATGGCGCGCCGCTGGCGCCGGAACAGCAGTTGCAGGTGCTGTTCATCGTGCAGGAAGCGCTGTCGAATATCCGCAAGCATGCGCAAGCGGGCGCGGTGCAGGTGACGGTCGACAACGGCCGCGATTTTTTGCTGCAGGTGCGCGACGACGGCAACGGCTTTGCGGCCAACCTGCGCGACCAGAAAACCGAGGTGCAGATCGGCCTGCGCATCATGCAGGAACGGGCCGAGCGGCTCGGCGCCCGGTTTGCCATCGACAGCACGCCAGGGGAAGGCACGACGATCTCGCTGGCCTTGCCGGAAGCACGGCGCCAGACCGCCTAACAGATAACCAGGTAACTCATTACAGTGAACGAATCAATCAACGCACCCATCACCATCCTGCTGGTCGACGACCATACCTTGCTGCGCAGCGGGGTCAAGCTGCTGTTGCAGCGCAATCCGCAATTCCAGGTGGTGGGCGAGGCCGCCAACGGACTCGATGGCGTGGCGCTGGCGGGCCAGCTGCAGCCCGACGTGGTGCTGATGGACCTGAACATGCCCGGCCTGTCCGGCGTGGAAGCGCTGCAGCAGATCCTGCTCGAGTGGCCCGAGATGGTGGTGCTGATGCTGACGGTGTCCGAAAACGCGGCCGACCTGGGCGCGGCCCTGCGTGCGGGCGCGCGCGGCTACCTGCTGAAAAACATCGAGGCCGAGCAGCTGGGCCAGGCGATACTGCGCGCCGCCGCCGGCGAATCGGTGATCGCCGATGCCATGACGGCCAAGCTGGTGTCGCAGTTCCGCAGCGGGCAAAGCGCGCCCGAGGCCGACTATGACAAGCTTACGCCGCGCGAACGCGAAGCGATGGCCTGCCTGGCGCAAGGCATGAGCAACAAGGAAATCGCGCGCCAGCTGGACGTGGCCGAAAGCACCGTCAAGATCCATGTGCAAAATATCCTGAAAAAGCTCAAGCTGAGCAGCCGCGTGCAGATCGCCGTGTATGCGGTGGAACGCAACCTGGGCAAGTAAAACCGCCAGGCAACCCTGGAAAAATTGATCTGCATGCCGCTTTTGGCTAGTTGGCCCCTACTCCCTTTGACGTATGGTCTTGACGCTGCCCTCCCATTACACTTAGTTATTCGCTAATCAAATGAAGAGAGTGTCATGCATAAGGTCAACGTCGACGGCTTGTTGTCGAGCCAAGCTCTGTTTCGCCATATTTCCCCTTCGCAGCTGGAACAATTGCGCCAGGATGTGGTGCGTGTCGAAGTAGAAAAAGGCAAGGTCCTGTTCCGCAAGGGGGAAGTGGCGGAAGGCGCTTATGTGGTCGTCTTCGGCCTGGTCAAGCTGAGCGTGTTTTCGATGGAAGGCACCGACAAGGTCCTGGAACTGATCCGCCCTGGCCAGAGTTTCGGCGAAGCCATGATCTTTCTCGACGAACCCTATCCTTTCTGCGCCGAAGCGCTCGAACACTGCCTGTTGCTGCGCATTCCGCCACACGCGCTTCTGCGCCTGCTGGACCAGTCGCCGCGCATCGCGCGCCAGATGATGAACAGCCTGTCGCACCACCTGATGGGTTTCATCCGCAATGTGGAACGCTGCTCGGTGCAGAACGCCACCCAGCGCGTGGTCGAATACCTGCTGCAGGCGTCGGACCAGCAGCGCTCGAACGAAGTCAAGCTGGACCTGAAAAAGAGCCTGCTGGCGTCGTTCCTGAACCTGGCGCCGGCCACCCTGTCGCGCGTGCTGCACCAGCTGACCGACCTGCACCTGATCAAGGTCAGCGGCTCGCTGATCCAGATCCAGCCCGATGCCTTGAAAACCTACCGTCACGGTTCGACCACGGCGCTGCTGAATTAAGTCTTGTTTCAGGCTTGTTCAGCCGGCAAGGTCAGCCGCCAGAACAGCAAGGCAAGCAAGCTGACCGCCGCGCCCAGCGCGCATACCCCATGCCAGCCCGCCAGCGCATACACGCTGGTGGCGGCAATCGCACCCAGTCCACTCCCCACCGCATAAAACAGCATGTAGCAGGCCACCAGCCGGCTGTGCGCATCGCTGTCGTCCTTGAAGATCAGGCTCTGATTGGTGACGTGAATCGCCTGGCCCGCCAGGTCCAGCGCGATAATGCCGACGATCAAAGGCCACAACGCGCTGCCGGCAAACGCCAACGGCAGCCACGACACGAGCAGCAGCAACAGCGCCGCGCCAGTAGTCCATTGCGCGTGGCCACGGTCGGCCAGTGCTCCCGCGCGCGCCGCGCCCAGCGCTCCCGCCACGCCCACCAGCCCGAAGGCGCCGATGGCCGCATGGCTGTAGCCTTGCGCGCTCAGGGGAAATACCAGCGCGCTCCAGAAAATATTGAACACCGCAAACAGCAGCAGCGCCAGCACGCCGCGCACTTGCAGCACACGATTGGTTTTCAGCAGATCCAGCATCGACGCCAGCAGGGCGCCATACGACAGCCGTTTCATGACGGGAGCAGGCGGCGGCAGCATGCGCCACAGCAGCAACAGCAAGGCCAGCGACAGCACGGCGGACAGCAGATACACGGCGCGCCAGCCGGCCAGGTCCGTCACCACGCCCGACAAGGTGCGCGCCAGCAGCAGGCCGATCACCACGCCGCCCTGGGCCGTGCCGACCACGCGGCCCCGCTCATGCCTGGGCGCCACGCTGGCCGCATAGGCGATCAGCCCCTGCGTCATCGCCGTGCCCAGCAAGCCCGCCAGCAGCATGCCGGCCAGCAGGGCGGCGGTCGAGGTGGCACAGGCCAGCACCGCCAGGCTGGCGCCCAGCAGCACCAACTGGACCAGGGTCAGCCTGCGCCGGTTCAGCATGTCGCCCAGCGGCACCACCAGCAGCAGCGCCAGCGCGCAGCCGGTCTGCGTGGCCGTGATCACCATGCCGCTGCCCGCATCCGTCATGCCGAACTCGTGCGCCAAGGTCGCCAGCAACGGCTGGGCGTAGTAGACATTGGCCACGCACAGGCCGGCCGCCGCGGCAAACAGCCAGACCAGGGAGGGCGCCAATGCAGGTGCCAATGTAGCGGCGGGAGGAGACGTATCGCGCATCGTGATTCTTTCAGATGAGTGGTTGCAAATTAAAACCAGTTGGAGTTTATGCCGGCAAGTTTTAAAATGCAACCACTGATTCCTGGAGACCCCTGATGGCCAAGCGCAAGAGTTTGCGGTCCGATCCCTGCCCGGTGGCGCGCGCGCTCGACGTGGTCGGCGAGCGCTGGGCGCTGCTGATCGTGCGCGATGCCTTCGACGGCATGCGCCGCTTCGGCGAATTTCAAAAGAGCCTGGGCGTGGCGCGCAATATCCTGGCCGACCGCCTGCAGGGGCTGGTGGAAGAGGGCATCTTTACCATCGCGCCCGCGTCGGACGGCACCGCCTACCAGGAATATGTGCTCACGCCCAGGGGCTTGGCGCTGTTCCCGGTGGTGGTGGGCTTGCGCCAGTGGAGCGAAGCACAGCTGTTCGCTCCCGGCGAAGCCCATTCGAGCCTGCTGGAAAAGCACGGCGGCGCGGCGCTGCCAACCATGCAGGTCGTCAGCAAAGATGGCAGGGTGCTGCAAGCGAGCGACACGCAGGTGCGCAAGGTGCGGCCATGACGAAAGTGGCCGTGATCGGCGGCGGCATCACGGGCGTGACCACCGCCTATGCGCTGGCCAAACGGGGCGTGGACGTGACCCTGATCGAGCGGCACCGCTATGCGGCCATGGAAACCTCGTTCGCCAATGGCGGCCAGTTGTCGGCCTCGCACGCGGAAGTGTGGAACCACAAATACACGATCCTGAACGCCCTGAAATGGATGGCCAGGCGCGACGCGCCGCTGCTGCTGCACCCGCGTCCCGGCTGGCACAAGCTGTCGTGGTTTGCCGAATTTTTGGCCGCCATGCCGCACTACGAGCGCAATACCATCGCCACCGCGCGCATGGCGATCGACGCGCGCGAACATTTGTTTGCATGGGCGGCCGACGAGGCCATCGATTTCGATCACCGCCGCGCCGGCATCCTGCACGTCTATCGCGAGCGCGCCGGTTTCGAGCGCGCGGCCGGCGTGTCGCGCCTGCTGGCAAAAGGAGGACTGGTTCGCCGCGCCGTCACGCCGGACGACATGCGCGCCATCGAACCCGCGCTGGCCGGGGAATTCTTTGGCGGCTACTACACGGACAGCGATTCCACCGGCGACATCCACAAGTTCACCTCGGGCCTCGCCGACGCCTGCGCGCGCCGTGGCGTGGCCTGCCGCTACGGCCAGTCCATCACCTCCCTGAAACCTGAAAACGGCCGCGTGCGCGTCACCACCGATGCCGACAGCAGCGTGTTCGATGCGACCGTGATCTGCGCCGGCACCGCCAGCCGCGCCATGGCCGCCATGCTGGGCGACCATGTGAATGTGTATCCCGTCAAAGGCTATTCCATCACCGTGCACCTGGACGATGCGGCCAGCCGCGCGGGGGCGCCCAGCGTCAGCCTGCTCGACGACGCCACCAAACTGGTGAGCAGCCGCCTGGGGGCAGACCGGCTGCGCGTGGCCGGCACGGCCGAATTCAATGGCGAAAACCGCGATATCCGCGCCGACCGCGTGGCGCCTTTGCTGCGCTGGGTCGAGCGGCATTTTCCGCAGGTGCACACGCGGCGCGTGATCCCGTGGGCGGGACTGCGCCCGATGCTGCCGGCCATGCTGCCGAAGGTGGGCGCGGGCCTGGCGCCGGGCGTGTTCTACAACACGGGACACGGCCACCTGGGCTGGACCCTGGCGGCGGCGACGGCCGAAATGGTCGGCGATGCGGTCACGGCGCAGGCACGCTCGTAAATGCCGACCGTCGCCATCCTGATCTTCCCCGGCGTGCAGGCGCTCGACGTGACGGGGCCGATGGACGTGTTTGCCGAAGCGAACAGTTTTTTGCCACCCGAACGGCAGTACAGCATCGAGGTATTGGGCACGCAGGATGGCCTGATGCGCTGCTCGAACGGCTTGCCGCTGGCCGCGCACCGTCATTATGCGCAGGCCCTGGATGCCCATGATCTGCTGCTGGTGGCCGGCGGACCGGGCCTGCCCGCGCAGCCCCGGGACGCGGCCCTGAGCGACTGGCTGGCGCAGGCGGCGGCCAAGGCACGGCGCCATGGCTCGATCTGCAATGGCGCTTTCCTGCTCGGCCATGCGGGCCTGCTCGACGGTAAGAAAGTGGCCACCCACTGGAACGACGCGGCCGCGCTGGCCGCCTGTTTTCCGCTGGCGCGGGTCGATGCGGACAGCCTGTACCTGCACGATGGGACATTGGTCAGCTCGGCCGGCGTGATGGCCGGCATCGACCTGTCGCTGTCCTTGCTGGCCATCGATGGCGGCGCCGCGCTGGCGCTGCAGGTGGCGCGCCGGCTGGTGGTCTACACGCAGCGCCAGGGCGGCCAGTCGCAATTCAGTCCGTACCTGACGCCGATGCCGGACGCCGCCTCGCCGGTGGCGCAGGCGCGCCAATACGTGCTTGATCACCTGGCGGACGATCTCAGCGTGGACACCCTGGCCCGGCAGGTGGCCATGAGCGCGCGCAATTTTGCCCGCGTCTTCGTGCGCGAGCTCGGTGTCACGCCGGCGCACTTTATCGAAAGCGCCAGGCTGGACGCGGCGCGCGCGCTGCTGGAGGCTTCCGATGAACCGCTGAAGACCATCGCCTGGCGCTGCGGCCTGGGCAGCGCCGACCAGCTGCGCACGGTGTTCCGGCGCCGCCTGGGCGTGTCCGCCACGCAGTACCGCCTGAATTTTTCCAGCCGCGGCGCCTGACGCGGCGCGATGGCCGGAATGCGCGGTAGGCTGTCCGGAAAGCGCGCCAGCCGGCACCCCATGGCAGGGGCGTGCAAACCTATACTTTCCTTGCAGGCGCGCCACCGTGGCAGCGCCGCTGACAAGGATCAACAATGGAAGAAATCGCCCTGGCCGCCGAACGAGTCGGCCCCGCTTTTACGGAAGACGGCATGCTGCTGGCGCGCCGCAAGACCCGCGAGGCCATCGCCGCCATCGCCGCGCGCGTCGAACCCGGCATGGTCGAGGAAGACGCCGTCGCCATGGCCAAACAAGTACTGGCCGACATGGGCCTGGCGCTGAGCTGGCACCCCACGCGCGTGCGCTTTGGCGCGAACACCACCAAGGCCATGAAGCGCGCGTCCGAGCCTGGCGTGATCCTCAAGGAAAACGACATCTTCTTTATCGATATCGCCCCGCGCGTGCAAGCCTGGGAGGGTGATGGCGGCGCCACGTTTACGGTGGGTCAGGGTGCTGACCACGCCCGCTGCGCTCGCGACGCCGAAGCGCTGTTCCATGCCGTGCGCGCAATCTGGCAGCGAGAGCGCCTGACCGGCCAGGCCTTGTATGCCTGGGCGGAAGAAGAAGCACGCAAGCTGGGCTGGGAACTGAACTTCGACCTGGGCGGCCACCGCGTGTCGGATTTTCCCCACGCGACCATTTACGCCGGCGCGCTGGCGGAGCTGAAAACGACACCGTCAGCCATGCGCTGGATACTGGAAATCCATCTGCGCCATCCGACCCTGTCGTATGGGGCCTTCTTTGAAGACATGCTGCTCGATGACTGTTTTTACGCGTAGTTCCGGCACCGTCAGCGAACCAGGCCTGCAATGCAAAAGCAGGAACAGGCAGGTTTCAGGCAGGATCGGGTGGGTGCGCTGCAGGCGCCAGTCCTATCATCGTCCTCACTGAACATACCGGAAGCTATATGAAAAAACTGATGATCTATGGCGCGACGGGCTATACCGGCCGCATGGCGGCGCAGCACGCCGCGGCAGCGGGTACGCCGCTGATACTCGCCGGGCGCAACGAGGCGGCGCTGGCATCGCTGGCCGCCAGCCTGGGTGTGGAATACCGGGTCTTTTCGCTCGACGACCAGGCCGCGATCGAGCGCTCGCTGCATGGCGTCGCCGTTCTCCTCAACTGCGCGGGGCCGTTTGCCAGCACCGCCGGTATCCTGATGCGTGCCAGCATCCGCCATGGCGTGCATTATCTCGACGTCGCCGCGGAACTGGACGGCTATCGCCTGGCCGAATCGCTCGATGCCGACGCCACGGCCGCAGGGGTGATGCTGTTGCCGGGCAGCGGCGGCAGCGTCGCCATGCTCGGCTGCCTGGCCGGCCACACCGTGGCGCGCACCAGCCATCCGGCCAGCATCCGGGTGGCCATGCATGTCACCGGTGGCCTGTCGCGCGGTTCGGCCGTCAGCGCCATGGCCAGCGTCACCGCCGAAACCCTGGCGCGCGCCTATGGGGCGCTGGTCGCCCAAGCGCCCGGAGCGATCCGGCAGCTGGACTTTGGCAAGGGGCCCGTTGACTGCTTCCAGGTGACGCTGCCCGATCTCGTCACGATCTGGCGCGCCACCGGCGTGCCTGGCATCGAAGCATATGTCCACGTGACCGGCGAGGGCTTTCCACAAGGCGACCTGTCGGCGCTGCCGGACGGCCCCGATGAACAGGAACGGCTGGCCAACCGCTACCAGGCCGTGGCAGAGGTCACCAGTTCTGACAGCGCCGTCGTGCGCTCGGTACTCGATACGGTCAACGGCTACACGTTCACGGCGACGGCCGCCGCCGAGGCGGGCCGGCGCGTGCTGGCCGGCGAACATCGCCCGGGCTTCCAGACGCCTGCCATGTTGTTCGGCAACGGCTTTGCCGAGACCATCGCCGACACCACCATCGTCGATATCTGAGGAGGGGAACATGGAACAGCTCGTCGATGCCTTTATCCAGCGCGCGAACGCCTTCGACGTCGATGGCGTGCTGGCCCTGTTTGAAGCCGATGCGGTCATCGACGATGTGTCGGTGGGAGACGCCTTTGCCGGCGCCGATGGCATACGCCGCTATATCGAGCGGTTTTTCGTGGGCTATCACACCAGCACCAGGCTGGTGTCGCTGGAGCGGCTGGACGATGCCGCCGCCATCGCCCGCGTCGATTTCACCGGTGACTTCGGCCACGAGACCGGCATGCTCAGGATACGCACCGGCGCCGCCGGCCTGATCGTGCGCATCGACGCGGACCTGGACTGAAGCCTGGACTGAAAGCCACGGCACAGCGCTCTATGGCATGGAGTCGCCGAGCGCGGCGCGTCCCTGCGGCGTCAGGAACGGCGCCACCTTCGCATACGGCACCTTGAAATCCTGCTCGCAGCCACTGCCATAGGCTTCTTCCCAGAAGCGCACGCCCGTGTCCGTCAGGCTCAGGTGATAGTAGCCGTGGCCCTGGTAGTCGCCCTTGCACTCCTGGTCGATCGCCGCATCCTTGAACAACATGGTTTTCAGCTTGGCCGGCAGGGCGCTCATGTCGTGGCTGCCGGCGTCCGATTTGCCGCCGAACCATTGCCACACATCGACCTCCTTGCCCGTCTGCAGATCCCAGGTGCGGAACTGGTTGCTGATGCCATTGCGGCCCATGCCGGCGGCCCAGCGGTAAAAGCTGACCGTCACATGGCGCGCGGACCAGAAGGTCGGTTCCGCATGCACCTCGTCTTCCATCACGCGGCCATCCATGCCGAGAAAATTGCGGCGCTGCTCGAAGTACTCGGCCAGGTTCGCCTTGTTCTTTGGCAGGAGCGCGCGCAGCTGGCGATTGACGCTGGCGATTGCCGGCGCGGTTGGCGTCAGCAGTTCGACCGTGACCTGGTCGGCCAGGCGCAGGCTGCGGAAGGTGCGGTCCTTGCGGTCCTTGAACAGCATGGCGCGGCTGGTGACCAACTTGGGAAAATCTTCCAGCGCGGCGTTGTAGGCGCTGCTGGCGCAGGGCTGCTCTTCGCCGGCCGGCGGGCGTACCAGCCGCAGCTGGAGCGGCATGGTCTTGCCGTTTTTGGGATGGCGCCAGGTGCCGGCCAGCTGGCCGTCCTTTGCCGGCGCCAGTTGCCAGCTGCCTGTCTTGTCGTCGCCGTCCGTCACTTCCATCCACGGCGTCTCGCCCCTGGTCTGCAGCAGGCCGATCGGCGTCTTGTGGCGCGCGTAGTAGTAATTGCCCCGGTTGTCGAACTTGCTGGGCAGGTTGAAGCAGGCGGTGATTTCGGTGTTCCCCAGCTTGCCCTGCCAGACGCCGGCCAGCTGGCCGTTGTCGGCAGGTGTGCCTGCCTGCGCCAGTGCGGGCAGGCAGGCGAGTAAAAAAGTCAGTCGGCGCATCGCTTGTTCCATCGAAGAAGATGGGGGATTCTACAATGGCCGCACCGACTTGCTCCTTACTCTTGCGCCACCCTGGCCATCGCCGGCGCCAGGTAGGCGATCATCTGCGGCGTGACAAAGCTGCCTTGCAGCAGGCGCGGTTCCTGCTGGTGCGCCTGGCGAAATTTCAGCTGCGTGGCGGGGTCCTTGCCCGCATACGACTGGAACAGTTCTCTCCATTGCCGCGCCAGTGCCAGCACCGCCGGATCGTCGGCCGGTGTCTGTCCATCCATGGCCGCGCGCACGGCGGCGATCAGGGCCGGCCATTCACCGGACCGCTGGCCGTAGTTGGCCTGCAAATACGCGTATTCGGCGTCGTCGAGAAAGGGGCGGTACAGCGCGATGCGCGAGGCGCCAAACGCCCCCGTCACGAACCGCATCAGTTCCGCATCGATGCCGGTTCTGGCCTGCATGCCCGGCTCCTGCCCGTGCATGGTATTCAAGCGCGCAAACAGGCCGGGGTGGGCGCTGGTGTCACGCACCAGCTTGACCATCCATTCGGTGCCCAGCGCCTGCGCGTCAAGCGAGGCGGATGCCGCACCCGCGTCCATCAGCGCCCGCACGCGCGCCACCAGCGCCTGCCATTCCTGTTCCACTGCCGTGTCGGACAGCATCGGCATTTGCCGCACTTCTTCCTGCGTAAAGTATTTGTCGATCATGTTCATCTGCTCCATCGTGGTCAGCCATTCGGCCAGTTCCGGTTCCTGTCCCTGTTCCAGCTGCGCTTGCAGCACCAGCAGGCGCGTGCGCAGGCTGCTGGCCTGCGCCAGTTGCTGGTCCAGCATGGCGATCTGCCTGGCCACGATGCCGGACAGGGGCAGGTCGGACCTGGCCAGTGAGTTTGCGATCTCGGCCAGCGACAGCCCGAACCGGCGCAGCGCCATGATCCGGTGCAGCCGGTCCATGTCGCCATGCTGGTACAGGCGGTAGCCAGCCTGCGTGCGCGCCGAAGGCGAGAGCAGGCCGATGCTGTCGTAGTGGTGCAGGGTGCGCACGGTCAGGCCGGTCAGCCTGGCCAGCTCGCCTATTTTCAACAGCATCGTCTTCTCCTGGTCTTCGTTGCGTATATCCACGATGGCGCCTGACGCTACGTCAGGGTCAAGCAGGAATGTAGCAGAGGACGAAAAAAAACTGCAAAAAAGAATCCGTTGACCTTCATTTTTTTGTACGGTATATTTATAAAACCGAACAACGGCTGCAGTACGACAGGCGCGTTCGGGCCACATGGCATTACGGAACAATCGTTGTGCGGCGCAGCAAGAAGCGCCATCGGCAGGACTGGAAAGACAATCCGCACAGACGGATTTTTTTTACAGTTGGTTTGTACGTTAAATATAATATGCCACCGGCAACGACCGGATGGCGAGAGAGACGACCATGATGAAAAGTATCGTTTGCGATACGCCGGGCAGCTTGCGCATGGAGCAGCGGCCCGTGCCTGTCCCCGCCGGCGACGAAGTACTGGTGCGCATACGCCGCATCGGCATCTGCGGCACCGACATGCATATCTTCCGCGGCACCCAGCCCTTCCTCAGCTATCCGCGCGTGATGGGCCATGAATTGTCCGGCCATATTGAAAGCGCGCCAGCTGGTTCGCGCCTCGCCGCCGGCGACCAGGTCTACGTGATGCCCTACCTGTCCTGCGGCACCTGCGTGGCCTGCCGCCAGGGCAAGACCAACTGCTGCACCCGCATCGAAGTGCTGGGCGTGCACCGCGACGGCGGCATGACCGAATACCTGGCGCTGCCGGAACGCTTTGTCTTCAAGACCGAAGGCATTTCGCTCGACGACGCGGCCATGATCGAGTTCCTCGCCATCGGCGCGCACGCCGTCAAGCGCGGCGCGGTCGACGCCAACAAGCGCGTGCTGGTGGTGGGCGCCGGCCCGATCGGCATGGCCGTGATGCTGTTTTCGTCCTTGAAAGGGGCCGAGGTGACGGTGCTCGATGGGCGCGCCGACCGCCTGCAGTTCTGCCGCGACGCGCTGGGCATCACGCGCACGGTGCAGCTGGGCGACGGCGACAAGGAGCAAATGTCGAACGCCACCGAGGGCGAGTTCTTTGACGTGGTATTCGACGCCACCGGCAATATCGCCGCCATGGAACGGGGGCTGGAATTCGTCGCCCACGGCGGATCGTATGTACTGGTGTCCATCGTGCGCGACCGCCTGTCGTTTTCCGACCCCGAATTCCACAAGCGCGAAACCACCTTGCTGGGCAGCCGCAACGCCACCGTCGATGATTTCGAGGAAGTGGTGGCGGCCATGAAGGCGGGCAAAGTACCGACCGCGCTGCTCAATACGCACCGCACCACGCTCGACGAATTCACGAACGTGCTGGAAGACTGGATGCAGCCGTCGGCGGGCGTCATCAAGGCCATCGTCGAGGTCTGAGATGACAGCTAACCCGACTCTCCAACACAATCCCATCCTGCAGTTCGGCACCAGCCGCTTCCTGCAGGCGCATGCCGACCTGTTTGTCAGCGAGGCGGCGCAAGCTGACCAGGCACTGGGCAATATCACCATCGTGCAAACGACGAACAGCGCGCAGGGCGCGGCGCGGGTGGCGGCGTTTCGCCAGGCCGGCGGCTATCCGGTGCGCATCCGCGGCTGGCAGGACGGCGCCGAAGTCGACGACGAGCGCCGCGTGCACGCCGTCACGCAAGCCTGGCAGACTGGCAGCGACTGGCCGCAAGTGCGTGCGGCGGCCGTGGCCGCGCGCGTGATCCTGTCCAATACGGGCGACACGGGCTACCAATTATCCGAATCCGACCATGCCGGCCTGCTCGATGGCGAGGTGGCGCCGCACAGCTTTCCCGCCAAGTTGCTGGTGCTGCTGCATGGCCGCTATCTGGCCGGCGCGGCGCCCATCACGATTTACCCGTGCGAACTGGTGGTCGACAATGGCACCGTGCTGCGCGAACTGCTCGTCAGTCTGGCGCGCCAGTGGCAGCTGGCCGCCGCCTTTATCGCCTACCTGGAGACGGGCTGCGTGTGGATCAATTCCCTGGTCGACCGCATCGTCTCGGAACCGATAGAGCCGATCGGCGCCGTGGCCGAACCGTATGCGCTGTGGGCCATCGAAGCGCAACCGGGCATGGTGCTGCCGTGCAGCCACCCGCAACTGGTGGTCACCGCCAGCCTGCGCGAGTACGAGCAGCGCA
The DNA here is from genome assembly GCF_030944405.1 of Janthinobacterium sp. J1-1. Lineage (NCBI taxonomy): Bacteria > Pseudomonadati > Pseudomonadota > Betaproteobacteria > Burkholderiales > Oxalobacteraceae > Janthinobacterium > Janthinobacterium sp. J1-1. The sequence goes on along the minus strand of NZ_CP132339.1, from coordinate 6,282,621 downwards.
AGTTATTCCTGCTGAACCTGGGCCATACCTACCTGGCGCAGCTGTGGCTGGATAGGGGCAGTCCGGCGTCGATGACGGTACGGGAAGCGATGCAGGATGGCGCCATGCTGGCCGCGCTCGACGCGCTGTGGCAGGACGAAGTGCTGCCCGTGTTTGCCGCCATGGGCGCGCGCGAAGGCGAGGCCGCCGCTGCTTACCTGGAACAGGTGAAAGAACGCTTCAATAACCCCTTCCTGGCGCACCGCCTGGCCGATATCGCGCAGAACCATGGCGAGAAAATCCGCCGCCGCATGGCGCCCGTGGTGACGCTGGCGCAGCAGCTGTGCCCGACGCTGGCCCAGCCGCAGCTGCGCGCCTTGCTGGCGACGGGAGTCCAACAATGATGATCCCGTCCGCCTGCCGACCCAACCCGATATCGACTAAAATGGCCCACTCTCCCACTTTCCCTGTCGCCGACATAGCGAGCACCCCCATCCATGTCAAAACCGGCCACCGTCTTCAAGCGCAGTACCAATCTGCTGTTGCAATTTCTCGCCGAGAATGTCGCAGTGGGCGAGATGCTGCCGACGGAGCAGTTTCTGACCACCATCTGCCAGGGCAGCCGCACGGCGATCCGCAGCGCGATTGCGTATCTGTCGACGCGGCGGCTGATCAGCAGTCCGGCCGAACGGCGGCTGCTGAGGAAGCCGATACCGGGCGATTACTTCGATATCGCCGAGCTGCAATCGGGCGCGGAGCGCATCCAGCAGGTGCTGATGGAGCGCGTCTACCAGCGCGACATGCCGCCGGGCGCCGAGTTTTCGGAAGCGGAGCTGGCGCGCGAGGCGGGCGCCAGTACCGTCAGCGTGCGCGAATTCCTGATCGGTTTTTCGCGCTTCGGCCTGATCGAAAAGAAGCCGCGCGGCGGCTGGCGCCTGTGCGCCTTCGACAGATCCTTCGCCACCGAGCTGGCGGACATGCGGCGCATGTTCGAGATGGCGGCCGTGGAGCATTTTGCCCACTTGCCGCACGGCGATCCGGCGTATGCGGAACTGGCGCGGCTGATCAAACAGCACGAGAAGCTGGCGGCCAAGATCGACACGCGCCACAATGCCTTTCCGGCGCTGGACCGCGAGTTCCACACCTTTTTGATCGGCCTGTTGAACAACCGCTTCGCGCAGGGCTTCTACGATATCGTCTCGTTCGTGTTTCACTATCACTACCAGTGGGACAAGGGCGAGGAAAAGGGCCGCAACCAGTACGCGGTGCAGGAACACCTGGCGATTTTGCGGGCCCTGGCCGAGCACGACATACCGAAGGCGCTCGAGTGCATGAAGTCGCACCTCAATTCCTCGCGCAGCACCATGCTGTCGTCGATCGGCACGCGCGAAAAACTGACGCAGTCGTAAGCATCAATGCCGGGGAGGGCGCGCAATGAGCCACGCTACTCCAGTCTCCAGCCTGCTGCTGATGTCGCCCGAGGACAACTGCATGATCGCGCGCACCGCGCTGGCCCAGGGCGATATCGTCACCATCGACGGCGTGCCGGTCACCTTGACGCAAGCCATCCTGATCGGCCACAAGGTGGCGCGCCGCGCGCTGGCCGTCGGCGACAAGGTGCTGCGCTATGGCGCGCTGATCGGCAGCATCACGGCCCCCGTCGCCATCGGTGAGCATATCCATACTCACAACCTGGAAAGCGACTACATCCCCACGTTTACCCTGGGCCAGGACGGCCACCATTTCCTGGACAAGGACGCCAAACAATGAACGCTCCAACGACAATTCCCGCCTTGTCAGGCTACCTGCGCGCCGACGGCCGCAAGGGCATCCGCAATATCGTGGTGGTGGCTTATATGGTCGAATGCGCCCACCATGTGGCGCGCCTGATGGTCAACGCCTTTCCCGGCCAGCCGGTGCACCTGATCGGCTTTACGGGCTGCTTCCCGAACGAATACGCGGACCAGGTGATGCGCCGCCTGCTGACGCACCCGAACGTGGGCGCCGTGCTGCTGGTGTCGCTCGGCTGCGAAGGCTTCAACAAATATGGGCTGTCGAGCGCGGTGGCCGACAGCGACCGTCCCGTGCACACGATTACCATCCAGGAAAACAGCGGCACCCGCCCCAGCGTCGCCAGCGGCGTCGAGTGGATCGGCTGGGCGCTGGAACATCTGGCGCAGCAGGTGCGCGTGCCGATGGGCATCGATGAACTGGTGGTGGCCACCATCTGCGGCGGCTCCGACAGCACCAGCGGCATCAGCGCCAACCCGGCCGTCGGCGTGGCGTTCGATACACTGATCGCGGCCGGCAGCCCCTGCATCTTTGAGGAGACGGGCGAACTGGTGGGCTGCGAATACCATATGCAGCGGCGCGCCGTCAGCCCGGCCCTGGGCAACGCCATCGTCGAAACCGTGGCCAAGGCCGCGCGCTACTACACCATCATGGGCCACGGCAGCTTCTCGCCCGGGAACGCCGATGGCGGCCTGACCACGCAAGAGGAAAAGTCGCTGGGCGCCTACGCCAAGAGCGGGTCCTCGCCCATCGTCGGCATATTGAAACCGGGCGACCAGCCGGCCGGCGGCGGCCTGTACCTGCTCGACGTGGTGCCGGACGGCGAGCCGCGCTTCGGCTTTCCGAACGTGTCCGACAACGCGGAGATCGTCGAACTGATTTCCTGCGGCGCCCATATCACCTTGTTTACTACCGGCCGCGGTTCGGTGGTCGGCTCGGCGATTTCGCCGGTGATCAAGGTGTGCGCCAATCCGCAAACCTTCGAACGCCTGTCCGACGACATGGATGTCAATGCGGGCAAGATACTGACGGGCGAAGCGAGCCTGGAAGAAGTGGGCGCCGAAATCGTCGCCGCCGTGCTGGACGTGGCCAACGGCGCACCGAGCCGCTCGGAAGACCTGGGCCACCAGGAATTCGTGCTGACCTATAAACAATTCGACGCGGTGGGGCCAGGCTGTTTCCCATTGCGCGCTGCCTGAGGGCTGAGTTCATGGATGTCACTCAACACCGTATGCTGCCGCGCGGCGGGCTTTCGCTACCCTGCATCGGCATGGGCTGCGCACCGCTCGGTGGCCTGTACCAGCCGGTCAGCGACGCGCAGGCGCGCAGTACCCTCGATGGCGCCTGGGATGCCGGCGTGCGCTTTTTCGACACGGCGCCCTACTATGGCTATACCCAGTCCGAACACCGCCTCGGTGCGGCGCTGCGCGAGCGTCCCCGCGATGATTTCGTGGTCAGCACCAAGGTGGGCCGGCTGCTGCGTCCCGACGCCACCGTGCGCCCTGGCGACGACGGCTTTTGTTCACCGCTGCCGTTTCGCCCGCAGTACGACTACACCTATGACGGCGTGCTGCGCTCGCACGACGACAGCCTGCAGCGCCTCGGGCTGGCACGCATCGATATCCTGTTCGTGCACGATATCGGCAGTGTGACGCATGGCGAACGCGATGATCATTACTGGCGCCAGCTGACCAGCGGCGGCGGCTTTCGCGCGCTGGACCAGTTGCGCAGCAGCGGCCAGGTCAAAGCCGTGGGCCTCGGCGTCAACGAATGCGAGATCGTGCTGCGCGCGATGGGTGAATTCGACCTCGACTGCACCCTGCTGGCCGGCCGCTATACCTTATTGGAGCAGGCCTCGCTGTCGCCGCTGCTGGACCTGTGCGTGGAACGCGGCAACGCCATCGTGATAGGCGGCCCGTTCAATTCGGGCGTCCTGGCAGGCAATGGCAAGTTCAATTACGCCGATGCGCCGTCCGAGATCCTGCAGCGCGTGGCGCAGCTGGACGCCATCTGCCGCGAATTCAAGGTGCCTTTGCCGGCGGCCGCACTGCAGTTCCCGCTGGCCCATCCGGCCGTGGCGTCCTGCATACCCGGCGGCCAGGACCTGGCGCAGCTGCGGCAGAACCTGGACTGGTTCGCCACGCCTCTGCCCGCCGCCCTGTGGACGGCATTGCAGGGCGCGGGCCTGATCGATGCGCGCGCACCGGTGCCAAAGGGAGCCGCATGATGCGCATCGACGCCCATCAGCATTTCTGGCAGCTGGCCGCGCGCGCCGGTGGCTGGCCGCCCCCATCGCTGGCAGCGATTTATCGCGATTTTGCGCCCGCCGACCTGGCACCGCTGCTGGCCGAACATGGCGTGCAGGGCACGGTGCTGGTGCAGTCCCTGCCATCGGAAGACGATACGCAGTGGCTGCTGGCGTTGGCCGACCGCGCCGATTTTATCCGTGCCGTGGTGGGCTGGACCGATCTGCTGGCGCTTGATGCGCCGGTGGCGATTGCCCGCCTGGCGTTGCACAAGAAGCTGAAAGGCCTGCGGCCGATGCTGCAGGATCTGGACGACGACCGGTGGATCACCAACCCCGCGCTGGCGCCGGCCTTATCGGCCATGGTCGAACACGGCTTGCGTCTTGACGCGCTGGTGCTGCCGCCCCATCTGCCCGCGCTGCTGCAATGCGCGCGTGCTTGGCCGGGGCTGGCCATCGTGATCGACCATGCGGCCAAGCCGCCGATAGCCGACGCCGCCTTTGGCCAATGGCGCGAACATATGGCGCAGCTGGCCGCGCTGCCGAACGTGCATTGCAAGCTGTCGGGACTGGTGACGGAAGCCAAAGCCGATTGGACGGTCGAGGACCTGCGTCCGTATGTCGATCATGTGCTGAATGTCTTTGGCGCCCAGCGCGTGATCTGGGGCAGCGACTGGCCCGTGGTGGACCTGTCCGGCGGCTATGGCGCCTGGCTGGCCGCCAGCGTAACCTTGCTGGCGCACCTGGGGCAGCAGGACCGCAACGATATTTTCGGTCTCAATGCACGCCGCTTTTACAGTCTCGCTTAGGAACCGTCATGCAAAGAATGGGCATGGTCATCGGCATCGCGCCGGACCGCATCGCTGAGTACAAGACCTTGCACGCAGCCGTCTGGCCACAGGTACTGGAAAGGCTGGCGCACGCACACATCAAGAATTATTCGATTTTCCTGCGCGAGCCGGAAAACCTGTTGTTCGGTTACTGGGAATACCACGGCAGCGATTTCGCTGGCGACATGGCCGCGATTGCCGAGGACCCCGAGACGCAGCGCTGGTGGACCTTTTGCGCCCCGTGCCAGCTGCCGCTGGCCTCGCGCGCCGAGGGGGAACACTGGGCGATGATGGAACACGTATTTCATATGGCATAAGCCCCAAAAAAAATAGGAGACAGAAATGACCGACAGACTACAAGGCAAAACCGCACTGCTCACCGCCGCCGGCCAGGGCATCGGCCGCGCCACCGCCGAAGCCTTCGTGCGCGAAGGCGCGACCGTGATCGCCACCGATATCAACCAGGCCCAGCTCGATGCGCTGAAGGAATCCACCGGCTGCACCGTGCGCCTGCTGGACGTCACTGACGGCGCCGCCATCACCGCGCTGGTGAACGAGATCGGCCCCGTCGATATCCTGTTCAACTGCGCCGGCTTCGTCGACGGCGGCACCATTCTCGAGTGCGACGACGCAGCCTGGGACCGCTCCTTCGAGATCAACGCGCGCTCCATGTACCGCTTGATGCGCGCCGTGCTGCCCGGCATGCTGGAAAAAGGCGCCGGCTCCATCGTCAATATGTCGTCGGTGGCGTCCAGCGTCAAAGGCGCACCGAACCGTTTTATCTACGGCACCTCGAAGGCAGCCGTGGTGGGCATGACCAAATCGGTGGCGGCCGACTTTGTCACGCGCGGCATCCGCTGCAACGCCATCTGCCCCGGCACCATCGAGTCGCCATCGCTGAAGGACCGCATTGCCGCGCAGGCCGCAGCGACGGGCGTGAGCATCGATGAAGTGCAGGCCGCCTTTGTCGCGCGCCAGCCGATGGGCAGGGTCGGCAAGGCCGATGAAATCGCCGCGCTGGCCGTCTACCTGGCCTCCGACGAATCGGCTTTCACCACCGGCATGACGCACGTCATCGACGGCGGTTGGTCTAACTAAGGACACCCGACCAAACCTACTGCGCGTCGCGATATGCGGCTTGCGATGCTCACTGTACATTCGTACAGCTGCGCTTCTCGGCCACATCTCCCTTCCGCTCGCTACGGTTTTGTCGGGTGTCGTGAAGGCGCGGGCCTGATTGCCCCCGAACTTGTTTATGTTGTTTGATATTTACTTGAAAGCTTAATCATGAAACTGATGCGTTATGGCGCCAAGGGCGCTGAAAAACCGGCACTGATCGATGCGAATGGCGCCGTGCGCGACCTGTCCGGCGTGCTGCCCGATATTACCGGCGCCACACTGAGCAAAGACAATCTCGCCACGCTGGCTGCCGTGGATATCGCCAGCCTGCCGGTGGTTGAAAATCCGGGCCGTATCGCGCCGCCATGGCAGGGCGTGGGCAAGTTCCTGTGCGTGGGCCTGAACTACGCCGACCATGCGGCCGAATCGGGCATGGCCGTGCCAGCCGAACCGGTGCTGTTCATGAAGGCCACCAGCGCCGTGATCGGCGCCAACGACGCGGTGGTGATGCCGCAGGACTCGAAGAAGAGCGACTGGGAAGTGGAACTGGGCGTGGTGATCGGCACCACCGCGCGCTATGTGTCGGAAGCGGACGCGCTGTCGCACGTGGCCGGCTATTGCGTGGTGAACGATCTGTCCGAACGCGAATACCAGCTGGAGCGCGGCGGCCAGTGGGACAAGGGCAAGGGCTGCGATACCTTCGGCCCGATCGGCCCGTGGCTGGTGACCGCCGACGAAGTGGCGGACCCGCAGAACCTGGGCCTGTGGCTGGAAGTGAACGGCAAGCGCGTCCAGGACGGCAATACCAGAACCATGGTGTTCGGCGTGGCCAACCTGGTCAGCTATATCAGCCGCTTCATGACCCTGTACCCGGGCGACATCATCAGCACCGGCACGCCGCCGGGCGTGGGCATGGGCCAGAAACCGTCGGCCGTGTATCTGAAGCCGGGCGACACCATGCGCCTGGGGATTACCGGCCTCGGTGAACAGCAGCAGACCGTACATGCGTGGAATCCGGAACTGATCGACGGCTGATACCGCAGTACCTGACTGGCGCGCCACCAAGAATGCCTAGACATCGGCGCGCCGGCTTATAGCAGTGGAGTGGAGGAGACACACCATGAATCAATCCGAAGAGATATTGGCGCTCAATAGCGTCAGCAAACGCTTTCCCGGCGTGCTGGCGCTCGATAACGTCAGCTTCAGTTTGCGCAAGGGCGAAGCGCATGCGCTGTGCGGCGAAAACGGCGCCGGCAAGTCCACCCTCATGAAAGTGATGAGCGGCGTGTACCAGGCCGACGAGGGAGAACTGGTCTACAAGGGCAAGGTGTGCAGCTTTGGCAGCAGCGTCGACGCGGAAGCGGCCGGCATCGCCATCATCCACCAGGAACTCAATTTGATCCCGCACCTGAGCGTGGCCGAGAATATTTTCCTGGCGCGTGAACCGGTGCGCGGCTTTTTCATCGACCGCAAGAAGATGCGCCTTGATGCGCAGGCCCTGCTGGACCGCCTGAAGCTGCGCATCGATCCGCGCCAGCTGGTGAAAAACCTGTCGTGTGCGCAGCAGCAGATGGTGGAAATCGCCAAGGCCCTGTCGCTGAACACGGAAGTGCTGATCATGGACGAGCCCACGTCCTCGCTGACGGAAAGCGAAACGGGCCAGCTGTTCGAGATCATCAATGAACTGAAACGCAATGGCGTGAGCGTGGTGTATATCTCGCACCGGCTGGAAGAAATGCAGCACATTATCGACCGCGTGACGGTGCTGCGCGACGGTAAATTCGTCAGCACCGACGACTTTCATGCGATCTCGCTCGACGCCATCGTGGCAAAAATGGTCGGCCGCACCCTCGATGAAAAATTTCCCGAGCGCGTGTCGACACCGACCGATGACGTGCTGCTGCGCGTGACGGATTTGCACCGCAAGGATGTATTCGGCCCGCTCAGCTTTGACTTGCGGCGCGGCGAGATCCTCGGTTTTTCGGGGCTGATGGGAGCGGGGCGCACGGAAGTGGCGCGCGCCATCTTCGGTGCCGATCCGCTCACCAGCGGCGCGATCCACCTGGGCGACACGGAAGTCGTGATCGACTCGCCGATCGACGCCATCGACCACGGCATCGCCTACCTGTCCGAAGACCGCAAGAGCCATGGCCTGGCGATCCGCATGTCGGTGGCGGCCAACCTGACCTTGACCAATGTGTCGGCATTGTCCAACCGCTTCGGTTTTATCGACTTTGCCAAGGAAGAAGCGGTCGCCAAAAAGTATATCGCGGCGCTGGGCATCAAGACGCCGACCTCGAAGCAGATCGCGCGCAATCTGTCGGGCGGCAACCAGCAGAAGATCGTCATCAGCAAGTGGCTGTACCGCGAATCGAAAATCATCTTCTTCGACGAACCGACGCGCGGCATCGACGTGGGCGCCAAGTTCGCCATCTACCAGCTGCTCGACAAGCTGGCCTCGGAGGGCATCGGCGTGGTCCTGATCACCTCCGAGCTGCCCGAGATCATGGGCATGACGGACAGGGTCGCCGTGTTCCATGAAGGGCGCATCAGCGGCATCGTCAACACGCGCGAGTCGTCGCAGGAAGAGATCATGCATCTCGCATCGGGCCGCGTGGCAAGCCCCACTGCGGGACAGGCAGCACTCCATTAATCAGAAAGCTGGACAAAAAAATGAACAAAGAACTGATCCAAAAATTTGCCGCGCTGGGCAGCCTGTCCTTGCTGCTGCTGGTGTTTTCGCTGACCAGCGATGCCTTTTTCTCGGTCAGCAATGGCATGAGCGTGGCGCTGCAGGTGACCTCGATTGCGTATCTCGGTATCGCCGCCACCTGCGTCATCATCACCGGCGGCATCGACCTCAGTTCCGGCTCTGTGCTGGCGCTGGCCGGCGTGGCCGCCGCCATGCTGGTCAAGAGCGGCATCCCGGTGCCGGTCGCCATGTTGGGCGGCATCGTGGTGGGCGCCATGTGCGGCGCCGTCAACGGTTTCTGCATCACGCAACTCAAACTGCCGCCGTTTATCGCCACCCTGGGCATGATGCTGATCGCCCGTGGCCTGGCCTTGCAGGTGACCGGTGCGCGCGCCATTTCGGGCCTGGGCGAATCGTTCGGCGAACTCGGTAACGGCGTGTTGTGGCGCATCGAGCGCGATACGGGCGGCACCTTTCCCGAAGTCGTCTTCCCCGGTATTCCGTATCCGGTGGTGCTGATGGTGGTGATCGCCGTCGCCGTCTCCATCATGCTCAGCCGCACCACCTTTGGCCGCCATATCTACGCCGTCGGTTCCAACGCCGAAGCGGCGCGCCTGTCGGGCGTGAAAGTAGGCCGCGTGACCCTGCTGGTGTACACCCTGTCCGGCGCCTTGTCGGGCCTGACCGGCTGCGTGCTGATGTCGCGCCTGGTGACGGCGCAGCCGAACGAAGGCGTGATGTATGAACTCGATGCGATCGCCAGCGCGGTGATCGGCGGCGCTTCGCTGATCGGCGGCATCGGCACCATTTCCGGCACCGTCATCGGCTCCTTCGTGATCGGCATTTTGCGCAATGGCCTGAACATGAATGGCGTATCGAGTTTTATCCAGCAAATCATTATCGGACTGGTCATTCTGCTGACCGTCTGGATCGATCAGAAGCGCAACCGCGCCTGAAGCAGCACTGTTAGTGAGTTAGTGAGTTAGTGAGACCTGAAGTCATATCCATTAAATCTATAATTAAACGAGGACGACAATGAAAACCATCAAAGCCATGTCGCTCGGTCTGGTGACCGCAGCATTTGCCCTGAGCACCAGCGCCGCATTGGCCGCGCCGAAAGAGATCGCCGTGATCGTCAAGACGACGAACTCGAACTACTGGCAGAACGTCAAAAAGGGCGCAACCGCCAGCGCGGCCGACGCCAAGGGCTACAGCCTGACCTTCCAGGGTCCGGCCTCGGAGTCCGCCATTGCCGACCAGGTCAGCATGGTGGAAAACGCCGTCACCCGCAAAGTGGCCGGCATCGTGCTGGCCGCATCGGACCCGGACGCGCTGGTGCCGGCCCTGAAAAAAGCGTGGGAAGCGAAGATTCCCGTGGTGCTGATCGATTCCCTGGTGGCCGACAGCGGCAAGCGTTACTACCAATCGTTCCTGTCGACCGACAATGAAGCGGCCGGCGAGGCCAGCGCCAAGGCGCTGATTTCGCAAGTGGGCAAGACCGGCAAGATCGCCGTGATGTCGTATGTGGCCGGCGCCGGTTCCGAGACGGGCCGCGTGGGCGGCTTCAAGCGCTATATCGAAAAGAACTCGCAGCTGCAGATCGTCGGCACCTATTATTCGCAATCGCAGATGGCCACCGCGCTGAACCAGACCACCGACGTGCTGGCCTCGAATCCTGACCTGAAAGGCATCTTCGGCGCCAACGAACCGACGGCCGTCGGCATGGGCCGCGCGCTTGCGCAGGCGGGCAAGGCCGGCAAGGTGATCGGCGTGGGCTTTGACGGCAATGAAGACCTGAAAAACTTCGTCAAGGACGGCACCCTGTATGCGACCGCCGTGCAGGGCTCCTACTCGATGGGCGCGCTGGGCGTGAAAACCATCGTCAGCCTGATCGAAGGCAAGAAGGTCGACCCGTTCGTCAACACCGGCGTGGTGATCGTCACCAAGGCCAATGTCGACCTGCCGGAAGCGAAGAACGTGCTGTATTGATCTTCAGCTGATGTGCAAACGCTGCTTCAGTTCCTGCAGCAGCGTGCCGGTCTTGATGGTCAGCTGGCGCGCCAGCGGCCACGCCAGGTAGAGCGGCAAGCCTGGCGTGGCGTAATCAGGCAGTACTTCGACGATGGCGCCGCTGGCCAAATGCTCCTGCACCAGCCACGTCGCCTGCTGCGCGATGCCCAGGCCTGCCAGTACGGCGGCCGTCTGCGCTTCGGCGTCGCCCACGATCAAACGCGGCGTTACCACGCGCCGCTCCACGCCAGTTTCTTCCACAAACAGCCACGGCGCCGCCGTGCCGTCACCACGGCCGTAGGCGATGCAGTCATGCTGTTCCAGTTCCTGTATATCTTTCGGCGTGCCACGCCGCGCCAGGTAGGCGGGCGCCGCGCAAAAGATCAGCCGTTCCTCGCCCAGCTGCATCTGGCCCAGCGCGGCCGGCCACTGGCCTGGTGCGCCGATGCGCACGGCGATATCGATGCGCTCTTCGAACAGGTCGACAAAGCGGTCGCTGAAGGCGATCGACGGCTGCAGCCGCGGATATTTTTCGCACAGGTCGATCAGCGCCGGCATCACGCGCATGCGCCCGTAGGACGCCGGCACGCCGATGCGCACCGTGCCCGCCAGTTCGCCTTCCTGCTCGGCCAGCACGTTTTCCGCGTCGGCCAGTTCCTGCAGCACGCGCTTGCAGGTGGCGTAATAGGCGTGGCCCGCGCTGCTCAGCTTCAAACGCCGCGTGCTGCGCTCGAACAGGATCACGCCCAGCCGTTCCTCCAGCCGCGCCACACTCTTGCTGACGGCCGAGCTGGTCAGGTGCAGCCGCTCGGCGGCTTTGGTAAAACTGCCGGCGTCGGCGGTGGCAAGAAAAGGAGCGATGCCTTTCAGATGGTCGGACATGATTGCAGAATATTTTTCATGAATAAGCTGAAATACTATCGCGGATAAGAAATTCTGTCCGATATATGATGGATTTTTATTCTGGAGAGCGTTATGAACAAGCATGCATTGATTATCGGCGCCAGCGGCGTTATCGGCAGCAACCTGGCGACACACCTGCTGGCGCAAGGCTGGAAAGTGACCGGCGTCTCGCGCGGCCGCACACCCGTACCAAGCGGTTGCGTTTCCCTGCAGCTGGACGCCACCGATGCGGCGGCCGTGGCAAGTGGCCTGGCCGGTATCGACGCCAGTCATGTGTTCTTCACGGCCTGGGCGCGCCAGGAAAATGAAAAGGAAAATATCCGCGTCAACGGCGCCATGGTCGCCAATGTACTGGCCGCCTTGGGGCCGCATGGGCACCTGCGTCACGCCGCGCTGGTGACGGGCCTGAAGCACTACCTGGGACCGTTCGACGCGTATGGCAAAGGCAGTGTGCCCGTCACGCCGTTCCGCGAAGAGCAGGGCCGCCAGGATGTCGAGAATTTCTACTACGAGCAGGAAGACCGCCTGTTCGAGGCGGCCGAAAAATATGGTTTTAACTGGAGCGTGCATCGCCCGCACACCATTATCGGCTACGCGCTGGGCAACGCCATGAACATGGGGTTGACGCTGGCCGTGTATGCGACTCTGTGCAAGGCCAGCGGCCAGCCGTTCGTGTTTCCGGGTTCGTCGGCGCAGTGGAACGGCCTGTCCGACATGACCGACGCGGGCCAGATCGCGCGCCAGCTGGCGTGGGCGGCGCAGAGTCCGGCGGCAGCCAACCAGGACTTCAATATCGTCAATGGCGACGTGTTCCGCTGGAAGTGGCTGTGGCCGCGCCTGGCGGCGTACTTTGGCGTGGAAGCGGCCGAGCTGCCCGATACCATCTCGCCACTGGCCGGCCGCATGGACGGCGCAGCCGAACAATGGCGCGCCATCGCGCAGCAGCATGGCCTGGTGGAGGCGGATGTGGGGCGCCTGGCTTCATGGTGGCATACCGACGCCGACCTGGGCCGGCCGATGGAAGTGATGACCGACATGAGCAAGAGCCGCAAGGCGGGTTTCCTCGATTACCAGGATACGCCGGAGGCGTTTTTCACGTTGTTTGACCGCTTGAAGGCGGAGCGGGTGATACCGTCTTAAAAGGGCGCAGACAGGTCGCGTAGGTCGGATTAGCGCGTAGCGCGTAATCCGACCTTGTATTATTCCTCTCATGCGGTTGGTGGTGTTGCGAACAACATCGACCGCTGTCAAAATTCTTGGTAGGCATATCAAGACCGGGTAACTGGATGCCGTATCCGCCCTTAGGCTCAAAGCCAGCGATGTAGATCTCGCACCAGTTACCCACCCTCCATGTCAAGATCGGACAGTATCTTTGGCACCGGCACGCCGGTAGCCCGCATTCACAAGGTAGATCGCAAGAGGACCACAGCATGTTTAATTTAGGAATCGACGTTGCCAAGGCCAAGCTGGACTGCGCACTGCGCCTGCCCAATGGCAAGCACCGTAACAAGGTAGTAGAGAACAATCACAAAGGATTTGCTGCACTGAGCGAATGGCTGCTCAAGCATGATGCCGGCAACCCGAGAGTATGTATGGAAGCGACTGGCACTTACTGGGAAGGGGTTGCCGAATATCTGGCCGGACTTGGCATGGTGGTCAGTGTCATCAATCCGGCACAGATGAAGGCCTTTGGCGCCTCGCGCATGGTACGCACCAAGACCGACAAGGTCGACGCGCAGTTGATTGCCGACTTTGCCCATGAGCGCCAACCGCAGCCGTGGACAGCGCCATCGCCCGCTGCACAAGCACTGCGCGCCATGGTGCTGCGCCTGGAGGCGCTGCAAGCGATGCGACTGCAGGAGACGAACCGTCTCGATGTCGCGCGTGAAGCGGTACGCCAAGGTATCGAAGACCACATTGCGTGGCTCGATAGGCAAATCAAGGAACTCATTCGCGCCATCAAGCGCCATATCGACGATGATCCGGATTTACGCGACAAGCGCGAGCTGCTTGACAGCATTCCTGGCCTGGGAGAGCGTACGATTCCCGTCCTGCTGTCGTACTACGCCGACACGGAACGCTTCGATAACGCCAAGCAAGCCGTGGCGTTTGCCGGCCTCGATCCACGCCAGCACGAGTCAGGATCGAGCGTTCGTGGTAAGCCGCGCATGTCGAAGATCGGCCATAGCTTCCTGCGCAAAGCCCTGTATATGCCGGCTATGGTGGCCGTACACAGAACCGCGTGGGGTAAGCGTTTCGGTCAACGGCTTAACGCAGCTGGGAAGGCGCCGAAGCTGATCATCGGCGCCATGATGCGCAAGCTGGTGCATGTGGCATTCGGTGTGCTCAGGTCTGGAAAAATATTTGATCCGACCTTGCACAACGCTTGACGGGGATAACAGTATCTACGTCCACCCGGCCGGCGTTACTTTATCGGCGGCACCGCCAACGGATGCGCCTTGCTCTCCTGCCCCCGCTGCCACTCCAGCCCCGGCCGGTCGACGCGGAACTGCAGCAGCCGCCCTTGCACCACTTCCGTCACATACGCGGTGCGGCCGTCCGGGCCGCCGAAGCTGATATTGCTGGGTTTCGCGCCCGGCACGCTGATCTCGCGCAGCAACTTGCCCTGCGGTGACAGCTTGACCACCGTGCCCTTGCTGTAGCGCGTGACATACAGGTTGCCGTCGACGTCGACGCGCATGCCGTCCATGCCGAAGTCGTCGAAGCGCTGGAACAGGCGCTTGCCGCTCAAGCTGCCATCGGCGCCGATATCGTAGGCCCAGATATTGCGCTGCACGCTTTCATTCACGTACAGAATCTTGCCATCGGGGCTGACCTCGATGCCATTGGCCGTACCCATGATGTCGAGCGCCAGGGTGACGGTGCCGTCGCGCGCGATGCGCCACACGCGGCCCGTGTTTTCCTTCCAGTTCGGATCGCTCGCATACAGCACGTCGTCCTGCGTGATGGCGATATCGTTGGGCTGCGTCATGCGGGCGTCGCGCGCGTGGATGGCGACGGTGCGCGTGCCTGGCTCCACCACGTAGATCGTATGCTCGATATAGTCGGCCAAATACATCTGGCCACGGCTGCCGAAGCGGATGCCGTTGGCGATGCTGGCGCCGGGCAGCGTAAGGAACACTTCGCCCTGGCCGCCGGGCGTGACCTTGCCGATGGTCTGCTGGCGCGCGTAGTTGACGGCGTAGATATTGCCATCCGCATCGACGGCCGGGCCTTCGATGCCCTTGGTGAACGAGTGCGGCGCCGTCAGCGCGCTGGCGACGAACAGGGTTTCGGGGGCGGGCGGGCTGGCGCAGGCGGACAGTGAGGCGAGCGGCAGGGCCAGCGCAAGCACGCGCAGCCAGGGCAGGGCGGTAAATAAATGGGGCATAAGCAGTCCTGTGGGGCGAAGCTGGCATGTTACCTGAGCGTGCACCGCAAGCGACGCATTCAAGCGTATGATGACATCGGCAGTGACAGCTTTTTTGCGGTTTTTTTCCACTCACCACGAGGAGACATCATGGACAAACCCGAATTCATCCTGGCCGCCAAGGCCATGGAAACGCTGGAAATGTACCAGACCTTTTACGGCCATTCGCAGGAGTACCAGACGCACCAGCAGGAGGTATTGAAACTGCTGCGCCACAAGGGAGCCTCGCTGCTGGTATCGGAACACGGCCCGGCCAAGTTCCTGCTGGCGTTTGCCGACGCGCTGGAAACGGCCGGCCTGCCTGGCGAATATGTGCCGCTGGCGCGGCGGCAGAATATCTCCTGACCCCTCAGGCTGGCGGAAATGACACCGTCACCGCCAGCCCCTTTTCGTCCAGCCCCGCATCGAGCGTGATCTGCGCCTGGTGGCTGTCGGCGATGCGCCGCACGATCGACAGTCCCAGTCCGCTGCCCGGCAGGTGCGCGCCGGCCAGGCGAAAGAAGCGCTCGAACACGCGCTCGCGCATGGCTTCGGGAATGCCGGGGCCGGTGTCCCGCACGCGCAGGAACGTCAAGCCATCCTGCTGGCCGCAACTGACGTCGATCCGCCCTGGCGCCGGCGTATAGCGCATGGCGTTGTCGAGCAGGTTGCGCAGCAGCATGCGCATGCTGTCTGGTTCCAGCAGGCACGGCGCCGCCCGCAGGTCCACGGTCAAGGCCAGTCCCCGCTGCGCACATTGCTCCTGCCATGGCGCGACCTGTTCCGCCAGCAGGCCGGCAAGGTCCATTTTTTGCGGTGCTGCGCTGGCGCCCGCTTGCGGATCGAGCCGCGCCAGGGTCAACAACTGATCGACCAGCCGGCTGGCGCGCTCGACGCTGAGCCCCAGCCCGGCGATAAATTCATCGCGTTCAAGCGGGCTGCGGGCGCGCTGCAGCACTTGCAGATTGGTCTTGATGGCGGCCAGCGGCGTGCGCAACTCGTGCGCCGCATCGGCAGTAAAACGCTGCTCGTATTCCATGGTGTGGCGCACCCGGCCGAACAAGCGGTTGATCGCCAGCAGCAGCGGGTGCACTTCGCTGGGCACGCCGTGCAGGCTGACATCGCCCAGGTCGTTCGGCGTGCGCGCCGCCACTTCACTGGCCGAATGGCGCAGCACGCGAAACACGCGGTTGATGCTCCACCAGATAACGATAGTCGCCAGCGCCACCAGCAGCGCGCCGAGCACGGCGATCTTGTAGAAAAAGCGGCTGCTGATATCATCGCGGTGGCTGGTGGGTTCGGCCACCAGCAGTTGCAGCTGGCGCGGCGCATCCCACAGCACGAACAGCCGCCATTGCTGGCCGTCGATGGTGGTCCACGACAGGCCGTCCGGCGCGCTGTGGGAGATCGAGGTGGTCAGGGCGCCATCATTGCGGTACAGCACGTTCTGCTGCGCGTCGCGCACCTTGAAGCGCAGGTAGTGATGCGGGTTCGGATAGCCGCGCAGCGGCAGGTCGATGGTGGCCTGCCTGCTCCGGCTGCGCAAATCATTCTCCACCAGGGAGAGCAGCAGATGCCCGGTTTCCACCAGCGACTGGTCGAACAGTTCGGCGCTTTCCTGCTGCGCTTCCACATACACGATGGCCGCGCTGCTGCCCCACAGCAGCACCGTCAGCCCCAGCAGCACCGCCAGCAGGGTGCGCCGCAGCGACCAGCTGTTGACGTGGTTCACGCGGCGGCGGCCGACAACGGTTTGTCGCAGCAATAGCCTATCGCATGCACGGTGCGGATCAGGCCGCGCCCCAGCTTCTTGCGCAAGTGGTGGATATGCACCTGGATGGCATTGCTTTCCACTTCCTCGCCCCAGCTATATAAATTCTTTTCCAGCTGTTCGCGGCTCAGGATGCGCCCGCTCTGCTCGACCAGCATCTGCAGAATACGGAATTCCTTGACCGTCAGCGCCACGGCGCGCCCGGCCTGCGTGACTTGCCGCTCGGCGATATCGAGCAGCAGCTCGCCATGCACGAGCTGTTCGCGCACCCTGCCGGCTGCGCGCCGGCTGCTGCTGCGGATGCGTGCCGCCAGCTCGTCGAGGTCGAAGGGCTTGGCGATAAAGTCGTCGGCGCCGCCATCGAGCCCGGCGATGCGCCCGGCCACATGGTCGCGCGCCGTGACGATCAAAATGGCGCCCTGGTAGCCGCGCGTGCGCAACACCTCGAGCGCCGCCATGCCGTCCTGTCCCGGCAAGCCCAGGTCGAGCAGGATGCAGCCGTAGTCGTGCAGGCGCACCGCCGTGTGGGCCTGCTCGGCCGAGGTCACCCAGTCGACCGCATAGCCGTTCTGTTCCAGGCCGATCTGGGTGGCGCGGCCCAGTTGCGGGTCGTCTTCTGTCAGCAATATGCGCATGTGTCTTCAATACAACTTGTTAAGAACCTCTTAAGAACTTCTTTGCACCATCAATTGTAAATGATTCCTATTCTTAAACTGTATAAACATCACCCCCGGAGATTGAATGTTTCATCGCACCCGCACCATGCCGCGTCTGACCACGCTCGCGCTGAGCCTGGCAGCCCTGTCCAGCACCCCCGCCTTTGCCCAGGAGACGTCCGCCGACACCATGCCCGAAGTGGTGGTCTCGGCCGCCGGTTTCGAGCAGGACATCAAGCAGGCGCCCGCCTCGATCACCGTGCTGACGCGCGATGAACTGTCGCGCGAGCGCTTCGGCAACCTGACACAGGCGCTGGAGAGCGTGGAAGGCATCGACGTCGGCGCGGCCGGCGACAAGACGGGTGGCATGAACATTAGCATCCGTGGCATGCCCAGCGACTACACGCTGGTATTGATCGATGGCCGCCGCCAGAACGCTGCCGGCAATGTCACGCCGAACGGCTTCGGCGGCACGCAGACCAGCTTTATGCCGCCCCTTGCCGCCATCGAGCGCATCGAGATCATCCGTGGCCCGATGTCGACCCTGTACGGTTCCGACGCGATGGGCGGCGTGATCAATATCATCACGCGCAAGGTGGGCAAGAAGTGGATAGGCTCGGTCGGCGCCGACTACACCTTGCAGGAAGAATCGTCGTTCGGCGACGTCAAGGCCGGCAAGTTTTACCTGAGCGGCCCGATCGTCGCCGATACGCTGAGCCTGTCGCTGCGCGGCAGCAAGCAGCGCCGCGATGCGGCCGACATCAGCTATGAAACGCTGCCCGGCGTGGACGAGCCCGCAAGAATGGGCGCCAACCCCGTGCGCTCGGACGTGGAAAACTTCGGCGGCCGCTTGGCATTCACGCCGAACCGTTTCCATACCATCACCCTGGACGCCGAAGCGGGCCGCCAGACCTATGACAACTCGCGCGGCCAGCTCGGCACCCTGGGCACGGGTGGCTATGCCACCAAGCAGAAATACAACCGCGACCAGTGGACCCTGTCGCACACGGGCCGCCTGGGCTTCGGCACGCTCGACAGCAGCTATATGGTGAACAAGACGGAAACCCTGGGCCGCACCATACCGCCGGGTACGCCAGGCGCCGTGGCCGGCAGCGCGCGCACGCTGGAAGTGGAAAGCAAGGTCTTCGACACCAAATTGGTGCTGCCTTGGGGCAATCACATGTCGACCATCGGCGCGCAGTGGTGGAAGGCCGAGATGACCGACGGCGTGGCGCCGACAGTATTCGAGTTCACGCAAAAAGCCCTGTTCGCGGAAGACGAATGGCGCTTGCTGGAAAGTTTCGCGCTGACCCTGGGCGCCCGCTATGACGATCACAGCATCTTCGGCGGCCAGACCAGCCCGCGCGGCTATGCGGTGTGGAACGCGACGCCGAACTGGACCGTCAAAGGCGGCCTCAGCAAGGGTTACAAGACGCCGCGCGTCGAGCAACTGTCGCCCGGCATCAACGGCTTCGGCGGCCAGGGCACGATCCCGCTGGTCGGCAGCCCCGGCCTGAAACCGGAAACCAGCACCACCACCGAGCTGGGCGCCTACTTCGACAACCTGGCCGGCTGGACCGCCAGCTTTGCCGTGTTCAACAATGAATTCAAGGACAAGATCACCACCGGCACCGGCCTGATCAATTGCACCTACAGCCTGTCGCCGAATCGCCCGGGATGCGTGAGCTTCGGCAACTGGCCCAGGGTCGATGCGTTTGGCCAGTCGATCAACGTCGACGAAGCCGTCACGCGCGGCGTGGAAATGAACACCCGCTTCCAGCTGAGCAAGACGATTGCCGCCAGCGCCAACTACACCTATACGGAAAGCGAACAGAAGAGCGGCAGCAACGCCGGCCAGCCGCTGGGCGACACGCCGAAACACGCCGTCAACGCGCGCCTGACGTGGGATATCACGCGTGAATGGAAGAGCTGGCTGCGCGCCGAATACCGTAGCGACCGCTTCCGCGACCCCGGCACCTCGGCCTCCACCCGCGCCGCCAAGGCCGCACTGGGCGACTACAAGGGTTACACCATGCTGCACCTGGGCGCCAGCTATCAGGTCACGCCAAAGATCACCCTGAACGCGGCCGTGTACAACCTGCTCAACAAGGACTTTATCGACTACCAGCCATACCGCGCCACGTCCGGCCCGGCGCTGACCTACAGCAGCCGCTATGTGAACAATATGGATGGCCGCAGATTGTGGTTGTCGGCGAACGTGGATTTTTGACGTTCGATGGACCCTCTCCCTGAGCATGGGGAGGGTAGCAGATCAGGCCGTGGCCGTCTCCGACTTCAACATGGCGCGGATGCGGTCGATATGCACCTGGGCTTGTCCGATGCGCTCGGCGTGGGAGGGGCCGGCCTCGCCCTGCGCCCCCATGCGTATCAGCAGGTTGCGGTTCTCCTCGAACATGCGCAGCGCGATCCACAGGGTTTCTTCCATCTTCGCCTTCTGTTCCGCCATCAGCGTCGCGGCCGTATAGGAGTGCCCCGTATGGCAGCGGTAGCGCAACAGTTTTCCCTTCTTCATCTGCCACAGCACGCCGCCGCAGCCCGGGCAATTGAACGGCACCTGCTCGCCCAGTTCCTCCACCGATTCCAGGTCACTCAGCACGCGGTGTGCGATGGTGGCCTCGACCGCGATATCGTCGGGAATCGCGGCCTGCTTGCGTTTGCGCCGCTTGACCAGGCTCGCCAGCAGCACGCCCATCTGCGCAATCGGCAGGCAATGGTCGACCTTGGCCAGCCGCAGCGCATTTTGCGGCATGTCCGGATAGGCGCAATCGTCGGGATCCTGCACCACGCAGGTGCCGCCGCAGCGCTTGACGGCCACCAGTCCTTCGCTGCCGTCGTCCAG
Organism: Janthinobacterium sp. J1-1; assembly: GCF_030944405.1. Taxonomy (NCBI): domain Bacteria; kingdom Pseudomonadati; phylum Pseudomonadota; class Betaproteobacteria; order Burkholderiales; family Oxalobacteraceae; genus Janthinobacterium; species Janthinobacterium sp. J1-1. The sequence continues at coordinate 6,262,356 of NZ_CP132339.1, read as the reverse complement.
GTAGCCGGTCAGCACCACGGCCACCACGCGGTTGCCGAACGCCACGGCGGCCGAACGGAACAGCGAATCGATGGCTGGCCGCGCCCTGTTCTCGCGTGCGCCCTTGGTGATGGCGATGCGCTCGCCCGAGATCATCAGATGGTGATCGGGCTGGGCCAGGTAGACATGGCCGGCCAGGATTTTTTCGCCATCGGTGGCGATCTTGCAGGGCAGTGTCCCCGTTCTTTGCAACAGATGCAGCAGCGGCTCGGACGAGGCCGTGGCCGCCATATGCTGGACGATCAGCATGGCGGCGGGAAAGTCCGTGTCGAACTGCCCGACCAGCCGGGCCAGCGCCTGCAAGCCGCCGGCCGATGCACCGACCACCACCACGTCCTTGGCCAGCGGCTTGCGCGGCGGGGCTTGCCGGATCTGCTTTACTGCACTGTCATTTTTCATCGTATCCTCCACCAGGGGGGCGTGATCAGAGGAAGGCTTGCCGGCCGTTTCTGCTGCCAGGCAATGAAATCATAGCGCTTTTTTCAACTTGTACGGCACACGCCACCAGCCGTGCGCGGCTGCCTCGCCTGTACAATCGGCAACATACGGATCGCCGCATCCGCCCTTGATACCGGATGCCCCATCGTGAAACAGACATTGCAAACCTGGTCGCAGTCCCTGCGCGAAGCGTCGACCTGCATCGGCCTGGGCTTGCGCGACACGCGCCATGCCGGACTGTGGTGGCGTTCCGCACTGTGGTGCATGATCGTGGTGAGCCTGTGGCTGGCCTTGTACCTGCATTTCGGGCGCTTTTTCCTGGAGCTGAGCGCGATGTTGGCGATGCTGTCCGTCAGCGGCCTGATGGGCTTGGGCGTGATGCAAGGCGTGGCGCCGATTGCCACCGGCCCGGCCACGGTCTCGCAAATGAGCAATGTCGTCGGCAGCCTCGGCAGTGTCGGCCAGGCCCTGCTGTCAATCGCCCAGATCGCGCTGGTGCTGCTGGCGCTGGCCACTTTTTTCTATGTACTGGTGTTTGTCGTCGCCTCCATCGGCACGGCCCGCTTGCCGCTGCGCTGGCTGTTTCTTGCCCGCGCCAAAGAGGTGGTGGCGCGCCGCTACGCCTTGTGGCAGGCGCCAGCTGACCTGGCGTCGTCGGCTACCCGTCCGCGCTGGCTGTGGCGCATCCTGCTGGTCTTGTCGCTGCTGATCCCCATCTGGGCCATGTGCGTGCTGATTGTCTGGCTGCTGGCCTGTAATGTGTGGTTCATCTACGGCGCGGTGGCCGAAGGCGTGCTCGACAAGGAGCAGCAGCGGGCCTTGCGCCGCCAGCAGCGTCCGGCGATCGTTTTCCTGGGATTGTTGCTGTGCCTGCTGATGTTGATTCCGGTACTGAATTTATTGTTGCCCGCCGTGCTGTGCACGAGCGTCTGCCATCTGCAGCGCCGCGGCTGGCGCAAGGCCGTGCTCGTCAAGGAGTGAAGATGAAGGATATTTCGGGACAGGGAACGCTGGAGCGCGCAATCGAGATTGCCGCGCGCACGCATGCCGGCCAGGTCGACAAGGGCGGCGCGCCCTACATCCTGCACCCCTTGCGCGTGATGCTGCGCGTGGCGCCGGGCGCACAGCAGATCGTGGCCGTGCTGCATGATGTGGTGGAGGATAGCGAGGTCACGTTCGAGGACCTGGAGCGGGAAGGGTTTTCTGCCGAGGTGATCAATGGCTTGCGCGCGGTGACCAAGGTGGAGGGCGAGTCGTACGAGGACTTCGTGGCGCGCGCGGCGCTCGATCCGGTGGGTAAAAAGGTCAAGTTGGCGGATCTGATGGAGAATAGTGATTTGTCGAGGATTGCCGAGCCGTCGCAGAAGGATCTGGAGCGGATCGAAAAATATGGACGGGCGATCAGGTATTTGATGGCAGGATCGTAGCGAGAGATACTGCATGCCGGGATCGTGTCCTGATCCCGGCACATGGTGCTACGGCGCCAGCGCGCCTATCCGCGCATGCACCACCGGCTCGCCAGGGCCATGGAATGTGACCTTGCTTACCGCGCCTTCGGCATCGCGCCCGAACTCCACGTAGGCCACCGAGTTGGGAATCAAGAAACCCGTGTCGGAAAAAGCCGTCAGCACCACTTTGTTGCGGCCATTGCGATCCATCACCAGTTTTCCGCCTTCACTGCGGAAATTGCGTGTATTGCTGTCATCGATTCTGTAGCTGCCCTGATAGGCCTCCAGCACCTTGGCGTCCAGCGTGATCGCCGTGTGCTCCGGGAAGGGGTTGCCGGCCGCGATCGCTGCCGCCTTCATCGCGATCATTTCGGCGGCCGGGATGCCGTTGTCGGCATTGGTCAGCACGGCAACGTACAGCTGTTGCGCGGGCAGCCGCAAGGCGTAGGAAGAGTAGCCGTAGATGCCGCCCCCATGCGACTGCATCGTCATGCCGCGCAGTTTGCCGATGCTCCAGCCGTAGCCATATGGCACGCTTTTCCCATCGGGCAAGATATGGGCGGTCAGCGCTTTTTGCTGGCTGGCCGGCTTAAACAGCGTGCCGGCACTGACAGCCGCATCCCAGCGCGCCAGGTCGTCCACCGTCGACACCAAACCGCCGGCCGCATACGGCTGCGTCATGCTGGCGACCTTGCCGTACTCGAAGCTGGCGCCGGCGTTGCCGCGGGTATAACCCTGCGCGCGCACTGCACTGCCGCGTTCGTGCCCATCGTAGGCGCTGTTGCTCATGCCTAGCGGCACGAAGATGCGCTGCTCGACAAATTGGGCATACGACAGGCCCGAGACTTTTTCAATGATCGCCCCCAGCAGGAAGTAGCCCGAGTTGCTGTACGCGTAGCGGGTGCCCGGCTCGAATTGCAGCGGATCGTTCTTGAAGGTGTCGATCATCTGGCCCGGCGTCATGTCTTTCGCCACGCCGGCTTCAAAGCCGGGCTTGCTGGTAAAGTTGGCGATGCCCGAGGTATGCGTCAGCAACTGCTTGATGGTGATGCGCTTGCCACCGGTCGGGTAGTCGGGCAGGAACCGGGTGATATCGTCGTCCAGGGCCAGCTTGCCTTCGTCGGCCAGCATCAGGACGGCGGTGGCGGTGAATTGCTTGGTGACCGAGGCGATGCGCATGAGCGCCTCCGGTGTCATCGGCCTGCCCCTGGCGATATCGGCCATGCCGTAGGCCTTGCGAAACACGGGGCGACCGGCTTTGGTGACGATGATGGTGGCGCCGGGCTCGCCAGCTTTGAACAGGGGAGCGATGGCGTTGTCGATGCGGGTGGCCAGGGTGTGATCCTGGGCTTGACTGGCGGAGGAGTACAGGACCAGCAGCAGTGTCAGCAGCGGTGCTGTGGCGAGGCGGAGCGTGGAAAGGTTCAGCATGAGGCCTCCCTGTTCGAGGTGGATCGGCGGCGTGATTGCCTGGGCCGGTGTGTTAGGGACGATAGGGAATATAGGGTGGCGATGCCAGCGGGGTGCGATGGGCTGCGATTTTGGCGGGGTGGATGGGGAATGGGCTGGCTCGGCTGTGGCTGGGATCAGTCAGCAGCTGGCGCCAGCGATACTGTTGCCGGTGCGCAGATCAAAGCCCAGGAAGCAGCGGTATTGATTGGGCGGCTGGCAGATGCACCAGACATCGCGCTTGCTGCGCAGGCATCTGATGTTCAGCGAAAATAGCTGGTTTAACAGCTTGCGCCAGGAATGTCCTTGCCTGCTCTCAGGTCATAACCGAGGAAGCAGCGGTACCCTGTAGTGGGAAGAAACGAGCACCACAGGTTTCCCTTGCTGCGCAAGCGTTCGCCTTGCTCACCGCTGCACGTGACTTTGGCGTCTGGATAGAGGGAGTCGAAGATATCTTTCGCCGCCGGACCGCTGATTTCGATCGCCAGCTTCCGGTCGTTCTTGCTTGGCGCGTGCTCGTTGCCCAGCTCTCCGGAATAGATCGTGTACTCGGCCTTCAGTGATTTGATTCTGGCGGGTTGCATGGGCAGGTCGGCGGCGTGAACTGTGTGGAGCAGGGTGGAGAGGAAGATAATCAGGAGCAGCGGCTTCATTTTGGTGTTGCCCTTATATCGACGTGGAAGTGATCGTCGTGATTTAACCAGTGCTGCACGCGAGGAATATCCTTGTCATTGAACAGAATATTCTTGACGGCTGGATGTGAATAAAAAATCTCTATTAGTCTTTTTGTTGCTTTTTGATCGTATTGGTGATCAAATCGCGTGACTGGCAGATGAAGACCATCCGCGCGTAGTGCACGTATATCCATTTGCAAGCCGTTCTTGTGGCTGCTATGTTTGCTGTAGCTGCCGCCGCCGGCCTGGCTGATATTGCCAACGCCGAATTTCCTCTTCTCCGTGGTTTGCCAGTGACGTTCCACAAAGAAAATTACCGAGAGCAATACAGGGTCAGCATATTGGCCAGCACCGTCGACTGGCGTGCCGTAGACGTAGTAGCCGGCATCCTCTGGCGCCTGCGGAAGCATGAAATAGCCGCGTTTATCTCTGGGTTGAATTTCCAGCATGCTGGGGTTCCGTCAATCTGTATGGTGGTTGGGAGCGGCTGCACTGCCGAATAGCAATCGTGTATGGAGGACCATACCTGAGCTATTTACATTGACACTGAGATAGCGCAGTGATTTTTGGTCCGGACATTGGTATTGCTGAGACCGTGTTGTCATGGCGGAACTGATCTCGTGACTACGTGCCCTGTGACTGAACTTACTCCGAGCCGTGACCTTCATGCCGGAGACTTCATGGGCTGAGATCGTGTACGAATGGCGGACCTGACCCTGGGCTCCGTGACTGGTAGATGAAGACCATCGCCGTGACCCCGGTCTCGTGAAAAGGCGGAGCGGCTTATTGCTAGCAGATGGCACCATGTATGCCTTTTCCGGTCTTGAGGTCGAGTCCGAAATAGCAGCTATATTCTGCGCCTTTCATGTGCACGCACGATAAATCCCCGCGTCGGCGCTCCCGGTAGTCCTTTGCCTCACTGCACGCATTTTCCTTGGCGACATCCGGCCCGATCTGCAGGAACAGGTCTTTCGCGGCGGCCCCCGTCACCATGAACGCCACCTTCTTGTCGCTGGGCGTGGGCGGCAGCATTTCCGACAAGGTACCGCCATAGAGTTGATAGTCGCCACGCAAGGGCTTGGGTGTGCTTGGTGGGGACGTATCGGCCGCCATGACGGAGGTGATGTGGAGCAAGAGCGTTGCAAGTATCAGCAAACGGAGATTCATCAATGCTCCCGGATTTCAATATGAAGATGGTCGTCGTGGCCGATTAAAAACCGCACCCGCCCACCGCCAAGCCTTGCTACTTCTTCTTTGTAGCAGGCGTTTTTACCTCCGATAACGTACAAGTCGCATGCACGGCAGTCACATTCCGATGGCTGTCTTTGTTGGTGGTAATCGTACACTCGGATAAATTTCTCGGCAATTGCTGCGACAGTGTCAATTCGGCCGCCATGCCATAACCGCAGCTGAGCCATTTCTCTTCCTTTGTCAATTCGCTCAGCGTCCAGATTGCGATATTACGGCTGCGTTCTTCCCGGTAGCTTGAGGGCTTTGCTGACTGGTAGCTCGAAGGTGGCCCGTACATCAGTTCACCACTGCCGACCCGCAGCGAGGAGGGCGCGAAAGGCATCCAGCCCTGAGGTGGTGTGCCGAAGTTGATTGCTTGCACAGGAAATTCAGCAGGACACAGGATGGTGATGCTGGAGGCATGTACAACGGTATTGCACGATAGCACGCAGGCCGCAGTGCAAATTGCAACGCAACTTGATGTCGAGCGGTAAGGGGATGGTGACGTCATGGTGCCTCGATTACCGAAAATGCTCTGGCGTTATTGCTGGGATCGATGAAAGCACCATTTGTTGTCAGGTTCTTGGTACTGATGAAACGCGACTGTATCAATGGTCGGCCTTTGTATTGGTCGATGACCCAGAATCCGTCAACGCCATGCCGCAGAAAAAATGCTGCGTGATTGCCGGTTGGGTGATTGGGATAACGTCCTTTGACGAAAGTGGCAATCGCCGTTCCTGGCCTGATCGCCGGATTGTTCAGAACCTCAGCACCAGCGCGCCAGCGCATGGTTGGGCCAGCAGAAGTGAATTCCTTGATCAGGGTGACACAGTCTCCATCGCCTATTTTTTGCTTGCGCTGCAAGGCAGCGGCGTGAAAGTAGCTGTGGTCCATTTTGCGCCCCCAGAACGTGAGTGGTGTGTGCTGGGTGATGGTGAGGCTGGAGCGTATTGGGGGTGTTGTGGGTGGACAAGGATGGGGGTAGTTTTGGGAGAAGCCTTCTAAGGTAACGTCTGCTCACTAGAATTCAGCAATGGCTGCATTACTCGACAGACAACTGTAGGTCAAGACATTGGTATTGCTGAGACCGTGTCGTTTGGCGCACCTGATCCCGTGCCTGTACGCCTTGACCTGCATGCCGGAGACGGCCTCCAAGCTGAGATTGTGTACGAATGGCGCCCCCAGCCTTATAAGACCGTGTCGTAATGGGGATTTGTTCCCATGATGTGCTTAAAGAGTATTATTGCTTGTTGGTTTACAGAACCTACTCGGCCGACACTGCCATAAAGATACCACTCCGCATTTTTAGAGGATTGGAACGTGATAGAATTTTTAATTAGGATTTCTAGGGTACTGGTTGAATGCTTGATGATTAATTAGTTTGTATGAAAATTCTAATGGTTGGGTAAGATGGTTTCGAAATAAGATGAAGTAGATCCTAGTAATGTTGTAGGGTTGTGATATATAAAAATTTATTGCCTGCAATGTATTTATATAAATAAAATTGTGATATTATAAGAATTTTATGGAAAATATTTTTAAAAAATTTCAAAATTTATGTCGTGCGTGAATTTTCATTTCAGGTAATTTTTATTGAAATTTTCAAGATTTAATTTTTTTGTCTTAAGTATACTTTGTTTTTATTTATATTTCGAAAGAGTAATAATGAATAATTCTGATGTGGAGCAGGCTGATGAAATTAAAGAAGCTATGGTTGATGCTGAAATGTCATCGAGTTTTTCTGATATGCTTGAGGCTGAAAATAAAAAAGAAAACTTGCTATCGATTATTTTGAGTGATTTTCTTGATGGGATGAATGATTTAAGAGAGGCAATCTATATTTCTATTCCTTCAATCGGGAAAAGGCACAGCTCAGAAATTGAAAAATTGGAAAAGGAAATAGCAAAATATGAGGACTCTAGCGGAAAAATAATATTTCCTGTGTCAGACCCTCATGGTGCTAGCAAAATGCTTAGCGCTATTGAAAACTATTCACGCATCGCAAAATCAAATGCATTGGAAGTATTGGAGCGAAGTCTTTTTGTGGGCCTGTTTGGGCAGTATGATGTATTTATCGGCTCCTTACTTAGAGCTCTATATTCTATTAAGCCAGAGCTTTATAAGAGCATTTCGCGTGAAATTTCGCTAAGTGATTTATTGGAGTTTGAATCATTGATGGCGGTTAAAAATGATTTGCTTGATAAGGAGATTGATTCTTTTAAGCGTGAAAGTTACATCGAACAATTTGGAATGCTTGAGAAGAAATTCGCTTTGCCACTTAGGAAATTTGAAGAATGGTCGGAGTTTGTTGAGCTCGGGCAGCGAAGAAATTTAATGACGCATACAGGTGGGATAGTTAGCGAACAATATATTATATTATGCGAGAGAGAAGGTTACCAATTCAAAGAGCGGCCAATCATAGGCTCAAAATTGGGACTTGGGCAGCCATATTTTGAACGCTCTATTAATCTTCTAAGTAAAGTTGCATTTATGTTAGTTCATACGTTATGGCGAAAAATCGCCCCAAAACAGTCAGAGATCGCTAATCGATCAATGAATGCTAATATATATGATTTACTGAAAATTAAAAACTGGGCTTTAGCTGCTGAATTTGGGCGCTTCGCATTGAGTCAGATTTTCATTGCTAATTGCAGAGAAATGGATGTTAGGATTAGGGTTGTAAATACTTCAATTGCCTTGTCAAATCTAAAAAAGGAAAAGGAAACTTTTTCTTTGCTTGAGAAATTTGATTGGTCGGCTTGTATTCGTGAATTTAAGTTGGCTGATGCTGTATTGAGAAATGATTCGAAAAAAGCATGTGAAATAATGGTCAGTATTGGTAAGAAAGGTGAGCTAATAGAGCAGCTTTCCTATCATCAGTGGCCTTTATTTTATAATTTTTGCGATAGTAAAGAATTTCAAGATGCATACTTTTCAATATATTCAATTCCTTATATTGAGAAAAGTACCCAAGCTACGATAGTTGGTCCTATAGCTACACAAAAAATTCCTCCTCTCAAGAAAAGGCATGCAAAAAAAGTAGCTGCAATAGAAAATTTAGGGGTGACTGATGTGGTGCAATCGATACCTAAAAGGAGGAAAAAAATAGTTGCTGCAATATGATCAAGGAGCTAATCCAGCTCCAAGTAATATTTCCGATTTCCAAAAAAATTCGCAAGAGTTAAGGTGCGTATTCTATATCAGCCTATTATTGTGATCGGATAAAGAGTAGCGTGTTGTCGATTACCTATGGAGACCTTACTTTTTTATCCAGTGGTGGGAGATGGGGAAGACGCCGTTGGTGCTTTTTTAGTCAGAAGAATCGGGGAGCCGTTGCGCTGCAGCGCAACGTCGCTTCGCGGGCGCCTCGCATGCGAGGCGAATTCCCCGCTACGCCCCGCGTCCGTGCCGGACGCGGATTCGGTTCTCGGCTGTTTCGTCGTTGGATAAAAAATAATGGCCCCGTCGCTTGCGCTCGGGGGCCATTATTTTTTATCCAGTGGTGGAGACGGCGGGAATCGAACCCGCGTCCGCAAGCACTCTACAGACAGTTCTACATACTTAGCACTATCATTTAATTTAACTCAGCCAGCACGGATGTGCACGTTATGGGCAAGCGAGTTACCTATTATTTAGTCGGACGCTAAGTAACCCAGCATACGACGAGTCCCTGTAAATGACTCTAGAGCTTTTGACGGCCCACCCCAAGGACGAGGTGTTCTAGAGCTAACAGCGATTAAGCTGCCAGTGCGTACGAGTTATCGTTTGCAGTTAAGTTTTTTCAGGTTGTATTTACGAGGTAGCCCGCCCTCGGTATGCCCTGCGCTGCTTTGCAACCCACGTCGAAACCAGGTCGTCCCCACAGAACCTTCATTGTAGCGCAAACTTCACACTCTTGCATGATGCATTCGTGCCTGCTATTTGACGATGTGGGGAGGCTGGGCGCCAGCAGGCGCCCAGCCGCTACGCAGGCTCGCCGCATGCGGCGAGAATTCCCTGCTTCGCCGTGATGGGCAAGCGAGTTACCTGTTATTTAGCCGGACGCCAAGTAACCCAGCATACGACCAGCCCTGTGGTGACTCAGGAGCTTTTGACGGCCCACCCCAAGGACGAGGTGTTCCAGAGCTAACAGCGATGAAGCTGCCAGTGCGTTGTGTGATCGATGGCAGTTAAGTTGTTCTGGGTGGATTGACGAGATAGCCCGCCCTCGGTATGCCGTGCGCTGCTTTGCAACCCACGTCGAAACCAGGTCGTCCCCATAGAGCCTTCGTTGAGGCGCAAAGTTCATAGTCTTGCATGATGCATTCGTACGTGCCTCTGGAAGATGTGGGAAGGCTGGGCGCCAGCAGGCGCCCAGCCGCTACGCAGGCTCGCCGCATGCGGCGAGAATTCCCTGCTGCGCCGTGATGGGCAAGCGCGTTACCTGTTATTTATCCGGACGCCAAGTAACCCAGCATACGACCAGCCCTGTGGTGACTCAGGAGCTTTTGACGGCCCACCCCAGGGACGAGGTGTTCCAGAGCTAACAGCGATGAAGCTGCCAGTGCGTAGAGTGATCGATGGCAGTTACGCTTTTTCAGGTTGTATTGACGAGGTAGCCCGCCCTCGGTATCCCCTGCGCTGCTTTGCAACCCACGTCGAAGCCAGGTCGTCCCCACAACACCTTCATTGCAGCGCAAAGTTCATAGTCTTGCATGATGCATTTGCAGTAGTGAACATCACTCACGGCAGATGCCGGATCAAGCCGCCAACTGCCTTTCCCGCTCCGCCAGTACTACCCCACTGACCAGCTCCAGCAACGCAGCCGGCGTCTCCAGCAGATAATCCGCATTCCACGATAAAGGTTCGACCGGGCCGCAGTAGCCCCAGGCGCAGGCGATGGTGCGCATGCCGGCGGCGCGGCCGGCCTGGATGTCGCGCAGGTCGTCGCCGACGTACCAGCAGGATTCCGGCGCCAGGTCCAGGCGGGGGGCCGCTTCCAGCAGGGGGGCGGGGTGGGGTTTCGGGTGGGGCATGGTGTCGCCCGAGATCACGCAGCCGGCGGCGGAGAGGCCAATCTGGCCGACCAGCGGGTCGGTAAAGCGGGCCGCCTTGTTGGTGACCACGCCCCAGGGCAGGCCCAGCGACGTCAAGCCGTCCAGCAGCGCGGGGATGCCGTCAAATAAACGGCTTTCCACCGCGAGGGCCGCTTCGTAGTTGTCCAGAAAACCGTTCTTCAGGGGCTCGTAGCCGCTCTCGCCGGGGGCGATGCCGTAGGACGCGCCTATCATGCCGCGCGCGCCGGCCGAGGCCGTGGGGCGCAGCACTTCGTAGGGCGTGGGCGCCAGGCCGGCGCGCGAGCGCATCAGGTTGATGGCGGCCGCCAGGTCGGGTGCGGTGTCGGCCAGGGTACCGTCGAGGTCGAACAGGATGGCGCGCGGGGCGGGCAGGTGGTCGGTGGTCATGGCGGGCGCGGACTCGGTAAAAGTGGGTGAAAATGAAAAATGGCGGCCGCAGCCGCCTTGATTGTTGCTTTTGGCTTACAAAGGCCGGGTGCAGGCCACCAGGTAGTTGACGCTGGTATCGTTGTTCAGCGAGTAGATCTTGGTCAGTGGATTGTAGCCCATGCCGCGCATGCTGTTCACGTCCAGGCCGGCGCTGCGCGCAAATTGCGACAGTTCGGCCGGGGTGATGAATTTGTCGTAGTCGTGCGTGCCTTTCGGCAGCAGGCGCAGGATGTATTCGGCGCCCAGCACGGCGAACAGATACGCTTTCGGGTTGCGGTTCAGGGTCGACATGAAGATATGGCCACCGGGCTTGACCAGCGCGGCGCAGGCTTGCACGATGGCGGCCGGGTCGGGCACGTGCTCGAGCATTTCCATGCAGGTCACCACGTCGTACTGGCCTGCTTCTTCGGCGGCCATGGCTTCGGCGGCGATCAGCTTGTAGCGGACATTGACGCCGGACTCCAGGCTGTGCAAATCGGCCACTTTCAGGGCTTTTTCGGACAGGTCGATGCCCGTCACGCTGGCGCCCTTGCGGGCCATCGATTCGGCCAGGATGCCGCCGCCGCAGCCGATGTCGATCACGCGCTTGCCGGCCAGCGGCACTTTCGCGTTGATCCATTCCAGGCGCAGGGGGTTAATTTCGTGCAGGGGACGAAACTCGGAAGTGGGGTCCCACCAGCGGTGGGCCAGCTCACTGAATTTTTGGATTTCAAGAGGGTCGGCGTTCATGGGTGGAATGATAGCGGCATTTTTCGAAACGGGCAGCCACGGACGAAAAAAAACCCCGCCGTGGCGGGGTTTTTATCGATTGCGCTTGATCTGATGGACAGATCAGGCGCAGCCGGCGGGGCAATTACTTGCGGGTACCAACAACTTCGATTTCCACGCGACGGTTTTTCGCACGGCCTTCGGCGGTTTTGTTGTCAGCAACTGGCTGTTTCTCGCCTTTGCCTTCGGTGTACACGCGGTTGCTTTCAACGCCTTTGGAAACCAGGTAGGCTTTGACAGCATCAGCACGACGTACCGACAGTTTCTGGTTGTAAGCATCGGTACCGACCGAGTCAGTGTGACCGACGGCGATGATGACTTCCAGGTTGATGCCGCCCAGTTGGGTGGTCAGCTGATCCAGTTTCGACTTGCCTTCTGGTTTCAGGGTGGCTTTGTCGAAGTCGAAGAAGGCATCAGCGGCGAAGCTGACTTTTTCCGAGGTCGGAGCTGCTGGTACTGGCACAACCACTGGCGCTGGTGCTGGAGCAGGCGCTGGTGCTGCTGGTGGCGGAGGTGCCACGCATTTGCCGTTTTGCAGGGTTTCTGGTTCTACGCACAGTGGCACGTCGCAACCTGGCACCGCGTCAGCAGGTGTCCAGTAGCCGGTACGCCAGCACAGGCCGAATGGGTCACGCACGATTACGCCGCGGGCATCTTGCACATAGGCGCTCTTTGGCGTTGGTGCTTTGATGTCGGTGGTCACTGGAGCGAATGGTGGCGAGGTTGGGGTTTGAGCCGAAGCCGAGCCAGCAATCACTGCGGATGCAGCGAAAAACAGCGTTACAAATTTATTCATTCTTTTTTCCTTTCGGGGGGTGATATCCGCAGAACAACACGGCGCTACTGGTCATACATGCCGGGATTTTATCATGTCGACCACAACGCTCGTTCAGATTGCGAAACTAGCAATTAACTTCTACTTCATTTTGCCACACGCATCCGTAGCGCACGACCGTGGGCAAATCAAAGCTTCCGCGATTTTAGACTGCATGTTGTAACTACGCAACGAAAATGCCCGATTATGACGCGCCCGTGACATCCGGTTACATTTTGTGCCTGTTTTGTGGGCAGAGTACTTGAACTGATATTGCTGATATGCACTATTGTCAAGCAATCATGCACAGTGCCGGTGCGCGCCTGGCATGGCTTTGGAATTTGCGGCACGCCTGGCAATTTGCACTTGCGGCAGGGCGCGCATGCTAAAATCGTACGCTTGACTGTTGGGCGTGCCTGACAAAAAGCCGATGGCGGCGCTGCTCTCCTGCAACCGTCCCGCCCCTTTTGCCAGCCACTCCACGACAACAGCCGCCCAGGATATGCAGTATTGCGTCATACATTGCGTAGCAGATAAGTTAACCACAGCCTGAGATCAGTCGAACCGCCAATGGATCAATTCGCAAAAGAAACAATCCCTATTTCCCTCGAAGAAGAGATGCGCAAGAGCTACCTCGATTACGCCATGAGCGTGATCGTCGGTCGGGCCTTGCCTGACGCGCGTGATGGCTTGAAGCCAGTGCACCGCCGCGTCCTGTTCGCGATGCATGAAATGAACAACGTGTGGAATCGCCCTTACGTCAAGTGCGCCCGCGTGGTCGGCGAAACCATGGGTAAGTACCACCCCCACGGCGATGCGTCGATCTACGACACCTTGGTGCGCATGGCGCAAGATTTTTCGCTGCGCTACATGCTCGTCGATGGCCAGGGTAACTTCGGCTCCGTCGACGGCGACGCCGCCGCCGCCATGCGTTACACCGAGTGCCGCCTGGACAAGATCGCCGGCGAACTGCTGGCCGACATCGACAAGGACACCGTCGACTTCGTGCCCAACTACGATGGCAAGGAAAAGGAACCGTCGGTCCTGCCGACCCGCATTCCGAATCTGCTGATCAACGGTTCGTCCGGTATCGCCGTCGGCATGGCGACCAATATTCCGCCACACAACATCACCGAAGTGATCAACGGCGCGCTGCACGTGCTGCGCAATCCGGACTGCACGATCGATGAACTGATCGAACTGATCCCCGCGCCGGACTTCCCGACCGCCGGCATCATCTATGGCGTCTCGGGCGTGCGCGACGGCTACCGTACCGGCCGTGGCCGCGTGGTGATGCGCGCCAAGACCCACTTCGAGGAATACGGCAAGGACGGCGGGCGCATCGCCATCATCGTCGACGAGCTGCCATTCCAGGTCAACAAGAAATCCCTGCTGGAACGCATCGCCGAAAACGTGCGCGACAAGAAGCTGGAAGGCATTTCCGACATCCGCGACGAGTCCGACAAATCGGGCATGCGCGTGGTGATCGAGCTGAAACGCGGCGAAGTGCCGGAAGTGGTGCTGAACAATCTGTACAAGCAGACCCAGTTGCAGGACACCTTCGGCATGAACATGGTGGCGCTGGTCGATGGCCAGCCGAAGCTGCTGAACCTGAAGCAGATGCTGCAATGCTTCCTGTCGCACCGCCGCGAAGTGGTCACGCGCCGCACCGTGTTCGAACTGCGCAAGGCGCGCGAACGCGGCCATGTGCTCGAAGGCCTGGCCGTCGCGCTGGCCAATATCGATGACTTCATCGCCATCATCAAGGCCGCGCCGACGCCGCCGATCGCCAAGGTCGAGCTGATGGCGCGTCCATGGGATTCGTCCGTGGTGCGCGAAATGCTGGCCCGCACCGGCGACGGCAATACGCCGGGCGGCGTGGATGCGTATCGTCCTGAAAACCTGCCGAAGCACTACGGCATGCAGGCCGACGGCCTGTACAAGCTGTCGGACGACCAGGCGCAAGAGATTCTGCAGATGCGTCTGCAACGCCTGACCGGCCTGGAGCAGGACAAGATCGTCAACGAGTACAAGGAAGTGATGGAACATATCGCCGACTTGCTCGACATCCTGGCCAAACCGGAACGCGTGACCGTCATCATCACCGACGAAATGACCCTGGCGATGAACGAATACGGCGCCGGCAAGAAGGACGTGCGCCGCTCGCAGATCGAACTGAACGCGACCGACCTGGAAACCGAAGACCTGATCACCCCGCAGGACATGGTGGTGACCCTGTCGCACACCGGCTACATGAAGGCGCAGCCAATTAGCGAATACCGCGCGCAGAAGCGCGGCGGACGCGGCAAGCAGGCGATGGCGACCAAAGAGGAAGACTGGATCGACCAGCTGTTCATTGCGAACACCCACGATTACATCCTGTGCTTCTCGGACCGTGGCCGCATGTACTGGCTGAAGGTATGGGAAGTGCCGCAAGGCTCGCGCAATTCGCGCGGCAAGCCGATCGTCAACATGTTCCCGCTGCAGGACAACGAAAAGATCACCGTGATCCTGCCATTGTCGGGCGAGAACCGCACGTTCCCGGAAGACCATTATGTGTTCATGTCGACCAGCCTGGGTACCGTCAAGAAAACGCCTTTGAAGGACTTCAGCAATCCACGCAAGGCCGGCATCATCGCGGTCGACCTGGACGACGGCGACTTCCTGATCGGCGCGGCGCTGACCGACGGCAAGCACGACGTGATGCTGTTCTCGGATTCGGGCAAGGCAGTGCGCTTCGACGAAAACGATGTGCGTCCGATGGGCCGCACGGCGCGCGGCGTGCGCGGCATGAACCTGGAAGAAGGCCAGCACGTGATCGCGCTGCTGGTGGCCGAGAACGAGCAGCAGTCGGTGCTGACGGCCACCGAAAACGGTTACGGCAAGCGTACGCCTATCCTCGAGTACACGCGCCATGGCCGTGGCACGAAAGGCATGATCGCGATCCAGACCAGCGAGCGCAACGGTAAAGTGGTTGCCGCCACCCTGGTCAACACGACCGACGAAATCATGCTGATCACCACTGGTGGCGTATTGATCCGCACCCGCGTGTCGGAGATCCGCGAAATGGGCCGCGCCACGCAAGGCGTGACCCTGATCGCGGTGGAAGACGGCACCAAGCTGTCTGGCCTGCAACGCGTGGTCGAAACCGATATCGACGAAGTCGAGCTGACGACGGAGGCCGCTGCGGCACCGGTGGCGAGCGTCGATCCGGCCGACCCGGCGAGCGACGAGACGGACCCGGCGCAGCCGGAGTAAGATGATTGGGGCTCTTTCGGGAGCCCCAATTGCTATTGCGCGCGCTTTTTACCCTATTCAATACTGAACCGCCATGAGAAAAATCGTCGCCACTTTTTTTGCCGCCTTTTCGCTGGCCTTTCTTGCCACCCTGCCGGCCCTGGCCCAGAGCACCCAGGCGGCGCCCGCGCGCCAGATCGCGCCCAGCCCGGCCATGAAGGTGGCCGTGCGCCGCATGCTGGACGCGATGCAGTTCCCCGCGCTGACGCGGCAGATTTTCGACCAGATGCTGCAATCGGTGCCGGCCATGATGCGCCAGGCCGCCGTGCAGAATATCAGCGGCAACGCCGAGCTCACGGAAGAGCGCAAGGCGCGCGCGCTGGCCAATGCGGAAGAGGAGATTCCGCTGGCCGTGGCCACCCTGACCCAGGTGCTGGGCGACCAGAGCCTGATCGACGAATTGGGCGCCGAAATGGTGCCCTTGTACGCACGCTATTACACGGTGCAGGAAATCGAGCAACTGACGGCGTTCTACCAGACGCCGCTGGGCCGCAAGATGCTGGCCACCATGCCGCAACTGTCGGCCGAGTCGATGGCGATCAGCCAGCGCGTGCTGATTCCCCGCGTCAACGCCGTGCTGGAACAAGTCCTGCGGGCGGCCACGCAGCCGCCGCATTAACAATCTGAGGAATGCATCGTGACCCAAGCTGTCGTCAACCCGATTTATAACTTCTCCGCCGGCCCCGCCGTGCTGCCCAAGGAAGTGCTGGCGCAAGCCGCAGCCGAAATGCTGGACTGGCATGGCAGCGGCATGTCGGTGATGGAAATGAGCCACCGCGGCCCCGAATTCATTTCCATCTACAAGCAGGCCGTGGCCGACCTGCGCGAGCTGCTGGCCGTACCCGACAACTACAAGATCCTGTTCCTGCAGGGTGGTGGCCTGGGCGAAAACGCCATTATCCCGATGAACCTGGTGGGCCTGGCGGCAAACCAGCCGGCCACCATCGACTTCGTGCAGACGGGTTCGTGGTCCGGCAAATCCATCAAGGAAGCGGCCAAATATGCCAAGGTGAATGTGGCCGCTTCGTCGCAGGCGGCCGGTTTCACTGGTGTGCCGCCAGTCGATGAATGGAAGCTGACGCCGGGCGCCGCCTACCTGCATATCTGCACCAACGAAACCATCGACGGCGTCGAGTTCCAGCAGGCGCCGCAAGTCCCCGCCGGCACCACCATCGTCGCCGACATGTCCTCGCATATTTTGTCGCGGGTGGTCGACGTGTCGCAGTACGGCGTGATCTTCGGTGGCGCGCAGAAGAATATCGGCCCGGCCGGCCTGACGGTGGTGATCGTGCGCGACGACCTTCTGGGCCATGCGCTGCCGATTTGCCCGTCGGCCTTCGACTGGGCCAACGTGGCCGAACACGAGTCGATGTACAACACGCCGCCCACCTATGGCATCTATATCGCCGGCCTGGTATTCCAGTGGCTGAAAAAGCAAGGTGGCGTGGCGGCCATGGAACAGCGTAATATTGAGAAAGCGGCGCTGCTATACGCGGCGCTGGACGCGGACGACTTCTACCAGAACCGTGTCGCACCACCATACCGTTCGCGCATGACGATCCCGTTCTACCTGCGCGACGAAAGCCTGAACGACGCCTTCCTGGCCGGCGCGAAGCAGCGCGGCCTGCTGCAACTGAAGGGCCACAAGTCCGTCGGCGGCATGCGCGCATCGATCTATAACGCGATGCCGATCGAAGGCGTGCAAGCCCTGGTCGATTATTTGAACGAGTTTGCCGGACGCTGACGTCGCATCGACGAGCGCCGGCCGCCGCCGGCGCAGGCCGTGCGGCCATGATTGAAGTACAGCTGACGAAACAACACCATGACCGATAAATTGAAACCCCTGCGCGAACAGATCGATGCGATCGACGCGCAAATCCTCGACCTGCTGAACCGCCGCGCGCTGATCGCGCAGGAAGTGGGCCATGTGAAGGCCGAAACCCAGGCGCCCGTGTTCCGCCCCGAGCGTGAAGCGCAGGTACTGCGTGGCGTGGCCGAGCGCAACCCCGGCCCGATGGGCGACCGCGAAGTGCAGACCATCTTCCGCGAAATCATGTCGTCCTGCCGCTCGCTGGAAAAGCGCGTCACCGTCGCCTACCTGGGCCCGGCCGGCACCTTCAGCGAGCAGGCCGTGTACCAGCAGTTCGGCAGCGCCGTCGAAGGCCTGCCGTGCGCCTCCATCGATGAAGTGTTCCGCTCGGCCGAAGCGGGCACGGCGGACTTTGGCGTGGTGCCGATCGAGAATTCCTCGGAAGGCGCCGTCAACCGCACGCTGGACCTGATGCTGCAAACGAGCCTGATCATCAGTGGCGAAGTGTCGATCGCCGTGCATCACAGCCTGATGACGAAGAGCGGCAATATGGACGGCGTGACCTCGATCTGCGCCCACTCGCAGGCGCTGGCCCAGTGCCAGGTATGGCTGAACCAGCACTACCCGAATATCGCGCGCCACGCCGTGGCCTCGAACGCGGAAGCGGCGCGCCTGGCCGGCGAAGACGGTGCGGTCGCGGCGATTGCCAGCGAACTGGCCGGCGCCCAGTACAAGCTGGGCGTGGTCAAGGGCCATATCCAGGACGACCCGCACAACCGTACCCGCTTTGCCGTGGTGGGAACGCTGCAAACGGCGCCGTCGGGCAAGGACCAGACCTCGCTGGTACTGGCCGTGCCGAACAAGGCCGGCGCCGTGTATCAGTTGCTGGCGCCGCTGGCCAAGCACGGCGTGTCGATGACGCGCTTCGAGTCGCGCCCGGCCCGCATGGGCAGCTGGGAGTATTATTTCTATGTCGACGTGGAAGGCCACGTGCACAACCCTGCCGTGGCGCAGGCGCTGGCTGAACTGCAGGGCAATGCGGCGTTCTTCAAGGTGCTGGGGTCGTATCCGGTCAGCCTGTGACGCCAACGGTGGTGTCGGATTACGGCCTGCGGCCTAATCCGACCTACAATGAGCCGTAGGTTGGGTTAGCGCAGCGTAACCCAACAACAGCCACCAGCCCAATCAATTACCAACTTTTAAAGCACACCATGTCTAAAAATATCGGTCCTGAATACGTCCGCGCCATCGCTCCTTACCAGAGCGGCAAACCGATCGCGGAAGTTGCGCGTGAATTCGGTCTCGACGAAGCCTCCATCGTCAAGCTGGCCTCGAATGAAAACCCGTACGGCATGCCGGACTCGGCCAAGCAGGCGATGATCGCCGCCATCGATGACCTGGGCCGCTACCCGGACGCCAACGGTTTCGACCTGAAAGCCGTGCTGTCGCAGCGCTATGACGTGCCGGCCGACTGGATCACCCTGGGCAACGGCAGCAACGATATCCTGGAAATTGCCGCGCACGCGTTCGTGCAGCACGGCCAGGCGGTCGTGTATTCGCAGTATTCCTTTGCCGTGTATGCACTGGCCACGCAGGGCCTGGGCGCGCGCCACCTGGTGGTGCCGGCGCAGGCCTATGGCCATGACCTCGACGCGATGGCCGCGGCCATTACCGACGACACGCGCCTGCTGTTTATCGCCAATCCGAACAACCCGACCGGCACCTTTTTGTCGGCCGCGCAGATCGAAGCGTTTCTGCAGAAAGTGCCGCAGCATGTCGTCGTCGTGCTGGACGAAGCCTATAACGAATTCCTGTCGGCCGACGACCAGTACGAGTCGACCGACTGGGTGCGCCAGTATCCGAACCTGGTGGTGTCGCGCACCCTGTCGAAGGCGTATGGCCTGGCCGGACTGCGCGTGGGCTTTGCCATCGCCCAGCCGGTGCTGACGGACCTGATGAACCGTATCCGCCAGCCGTTCAATGTGAACTCGATGGCGCAGGCAGCCGCGATCGCCGCCCTGAACGACAAGGAATTCCTGGAAAAAAGCGCGCGCAACAACGCGGCCGGCTACCAGCAGTTCACGGAAGCATTCGAGGCGCTGGGCCTGGAATATGTGCCGTCGCACGGCAACTTCGTGCTGGTGAAAGTGGGCGATGACGACGAAGCCGGTGCGCGCGTCAACCTGGCATTGCTGAAACAGGGCGTGATCGTGCGTCCGGTCGGCAGCTATGGCTTGCCGCAATGGCTGCGCATTTCCATCGGCCTGCCGCAGGAAAACGCCATCTTTATCGCCGCGCTGACGAAAGCGCTGGCTTGATCCCATGATGACGCCTGGATTGAACAAGGTTGTCATCTTTGGCGCGGGCCTGATCGGCGGCTCGTTTGCGCGCGCCCTGAAGCATGCGGGCGCGGTCCACAACGTGGTCGGCATGGGCCGCTCGCAGGCGTCGATGGCGCGCGCTTTGGAACTCGGCATCATCGACGAGATAGGCGGCGACATGGCCGAAGCCTTGAACGGCGCCGACCTGGTGCTGCTGGCGGCGCCCGTGGCGCAGACCGGCGCCATCCTGGCGGCGATCGCGCCGCATCTGCGGCCGGGTACCATCGTCACCGATGCGGGCAGCACCAAGTCCGATGTGGTGCTGGCGGCGCGCGAGGCGTTGAAAGACAAGGTGGCGCAGTTCGTGCCCGGCCACCCGATCGCGGGCCGCGAAACCAACGGGCCGGATGCGGCCATTATCGATCTGTACCAGGGCAAGAAAGTGGTGCTGACGCCCTTGGCGGAAAACGCTGAAGCCGATGTGGAGAAAGTGGCTGCCGCCTGGCGCGCCTGCGGCGCCATTTTGCATACCTTGAGCCCCGAAGAACACGACAAGGTATTTGCCGCCGTCAGCCATCTGCCGCACTTGCTGGCCTTTGCGCTGGTCGACGATATCGCCAACAAGCCCCATGCCGGCCTGCTGTTTCAATATGCGGCCAGCGGTTTTCGCGACTTTACGCGGATTGCCGGCTCGTCGCCCGAAATGTGGCGCGATATCAGCCTGGCCAACCAGCCGGCGCTGCTGGCCGAGCTCGATTCCTATATGGCGCAGCTGAGCGCCTTGCGCGCGCACCTGGCGGCCAAGGATGGCGCGGCGATTGAACATGTCTACGTCAACGCACAGCACGCGCGGCAGCAATGGATAGAGGCGATTGAAACGGCGGAAACACCGGCGCCTACCTAAAATTTTTGAAGGATTGAGCATGACCCAGACCAAGCACTACCCCCACCATATCGATCTGAAGCCGGTGATCCACGCCGAAGGCACGGTGCGCCTGCCCGGCTCGAAAAGCATCTCGAACCGCGTGCTGCTGCTGGCCGCGCTGGCCAAGGGCACGACCAAGATCGTCGACCTGCTGGCCTCGGACGACACTTTCGTCATGCTGACCGCGCTGACCTCGCTGGGCGTGAAGTGGACCCAGGATGAACTCGACCTGAATGCGGATGCCGCCAGCTTGCACCAGGTGCACCATGTGGAAGGCTGCGGCGGCGTGTTGCCGAATCACGAAGCGGATCTGTTCATGGGCAATGCCGGCACGGCGATCCGCCCGCTGACGGCGGCTCTGGCCGTGATCGGTGGCGATTACACGCTGCACGGCGTATCGCGCATGCACGAGCGTCCGATCGGCGACCTGGTCGACGCGCTGAACGCGGTCGGCACGCAGATCGAATACACGGGCGAGCACGGCTTTCCGCCGCTGCGCATCCGCCGCGGCCATATCCATGCCCAGCGCATCGCCGTGCGCGGCAATGTGTCGAGCCAGTTCCTGACGGCCCTCCTGATGGTGGCGCCTTTGATGGCGCGCGACCATGCGGTGACCATCGACGTGACGGGAGAACTGATCTCGAAGCCGTATATCGAAATCACGCTGAACCTGATGCAGCGCTTCGGCGTGACGGTCGAACATGACGGCTGGCAGTCGTTCACGGTGCAGCCTGGCCAGCAGTATCAAAGCCCGGGCACCATCCACGTCGAAGGCGACGCGTCGTCGGCATCCTACTTCCTGGCGGCCGGCGCGATCGGCGGCGGCCCGGTGCGGGTGGAAGGCGTGGGGCGCGACAGCATCCAGGGCGACGTGCGTTTCGTCGAAGCCCTGCAGCAGATGGGCGCGACCATTACCATGGGCGAGAACTGGATCGAGGCGCGCTCGAACGGCCCCCTGAAGGCGGTCGACATGGACTTCAACCATATTCCCGACGCGGCCATGACGATCGCGGTGGCGGCGCTGTATGCGGACGGCACCAGTACCTTGCGCAATATCGCCAGCTGGAGGGTGAAGGAAACCGACCGCCTGGCGGCGATGGCGACCGAATTGCGCAAGCTGGGCGCCGACGTGGAAGAGGGCGCGGACTACCTGCGCGTGACGCCGCCGGCCGAGATCTCTGCCGCCACCATCGACACCTATGACGACCACCGCATGGCGATGTGCTTTTCGCTGGCCTCGCTGGACGGCGCCGCCCGTCGTGGCAATGAAATGCGCATCAATGACCCGAAATGCGTGGCCAAGACCTTCCCCGAGTATTTCGCCGCGTTTGCGGGGATTGCCAAAGACACTTTGATTTAATCGATAAAGCCAACCATGTCCACAACCCATATCCCGGTCATCGCCATCGACGGCCCCACCGCTTCCGGCAAGGGCACGGTGGCGCACCGCGTGGCCGACAAGCTCGGCTTTCATTACCTCGATTCGGGCGCGCTGTACCGGCTGACGGCGCTGACGGCCCTGCGCCGCGGCACCGACCTGCGCGACGAGCACGCGCTGGCCAAGCTGGCCGAGCATCTGCCTTGTCACTTTGCCAATGGCGAGATCCTGCTGGCACATGAAAACGTCACCGAGCAGATCCGCGCGGAAGAGGTCGGCAACACGGCCTCGAAGATTGCCGTGCTGCCAACCGTGCGCCATGCGCTGGTCAGCCTGCAGCTGGGTTTTCGCAAGACGCCGGGCCTGGTGGCCGACGGGCGCGACATGGGCACGGTGATCTTTCCGCATGCCCAGTTGAAAGTGTTTTTGACGGCCAGCGTCGAGGCGCGCGCGCAACGGCGCTACAAGCAATTGATAGACAAGGGTTTTTCTGCTAATATGGAAGACCTTCTGATGGATTTGCAGGCGCGGGACGAACGTGATACTCACCGTGCGATTGCGCCGCTGGTCCCCGCGGAAGGGGCGCATGTCCTTGATACCTCGGCGATGACGGCTGATGAAGCCGTCGAAACCGTGTTGAAATGGCATGCAGCTGCAATGAAATAGCGTGAGCTATGTGGTGCCCGTTGACGGCTCCTGGCCTGTCCGGGTGTGTCAAAAACCTAACCCAGTTTAAGTCGCATCGTGCGATCTCTGCTGGATAACCTGTGTGAACCCTATGTCTACTGTTACAACTAACGAATCTACCGGTATGGAAAGTTTTGCTGCGCTCTTCGAGGAATCGTTGTCGCGTCAAGATATGCGCTCCGGCGAAGTTATTTCCGCTGAAGTCGTGCGCCTCGACCACAATTTCGTGATCGTTAACGCCGGCCTCAAATCCGAAGCATTCATCCCTGTCGAAGAATTCAAGAACGACCACGGCGAACTGGAAGTCAAAGTTGGTGACTTCGTTTCCGTGGCGATCGAATCGCTGGAAAACGGTTTCGGCGATACCATCCTGTCGCGCGATAAAGCCAAGCGTCTGGCTTCGTGGCTGGCCCTGGAAAAAGCGATGGAATCGGGCGAAATCGTCGTCGGTACCGTCAATGGCAAAGTCAAAGGCGGCCTGACCGTCCTGACCAACGGCATCCGCGCATTCCTGCCGGGTTCGCTGGTTGACACCCGCCCAGTGAAAGATACCACCCCATTCGAAGGCAAGACCCTCGAATTCAAGGTCATCAAACTGGACCGCAAGCGTAACAACGTGGTTCTGTCGCGTCGCGCCGTCATCGAAGCTTCGATGGGCGAAGAGCGTCAGAAACTGATGGAAACGCTGAAAGAAGGCACGGTCGTGACCGGCGTCGTCAAAAATATCACCGACTACGGCGCGTTCGTGGATCTGGGCGGTATCGATGGCCTGCTGCACATCACCGACCTGGCATGGCGCCGTGTACGTCACCCGTCGGAAGTCCTGACGGTTGGCCAGGAAATCACCGCCAAAGTCCTGAAATACGATCAAGAGAAAAACCGTGTTTCGCTGGGCGTGAAACAACTGGGCGACGATCCTTGGACCGGTCTGTCCCGTCGTTACCCACAAAGCACCCGTCTGTTCGGTAAAGTAACGAACCTGACCGACTACGGCGCATTCGTTGAAGTGGAACAAGGTATCGAAGGTCTGGTACACGTTTCCGAAATGGACTGGACGAACAAAAACGTTGCTCCTAACAAAGTTGTCCAACTGGGCGACGAAGTAGAAGTAATGGTTCTGGAAATCGACGAAGAGCGTCGTCGTATTTCGCTGGGCATGAAACAGTGCAAAGCCAATCCATGGGACGACTTCGGTGTTACCCATAAGAAAGGTGACAAAGTCCGCGGCGCGATCAAATCGATCACCGACTTCGGCGTGTTCATCGGCCTGGCCGGCAACATCGACGGTCTGGTGCACCTGTCCGACCTGTCCTGGACCGAAACCGGCGAAGAAGCCGTGCGTCGCTTCAAGAAAGGTGACGAACTGGAAGCCATCGTTCTGGCCATCGACGTTGAGCGCGAGCGCGTTTCCCTGGGCGTCAAGCAACTGGAAGGTGACCCATTCAACAACTTCGCAGCCATGAACGACAAAGGCTCGCTGGTAACCGGTACCGTTAAATCGGTTGAGCCTAAAGGCGCCGTGATCCAACTGTCCGAAGAAGTTGAAGGCTACCTGCGCGCTTCCGAAATCTCGCGCGACCGCGTTGAAGATGCTGGTACGCACCTGAAAGTCGGCGACACCGTTGAAGCAATGGTGCTGAACATCGACCGCAAAGCCCGTGGTATCCAACTGTCGATCAAAGCGAAAGACAATGTTGAAACCCAGGAAGCCATGCAGAAGATGGCCGCTACCGACAACAACGCAGCTTCGGGCACCACCAGCCTGGGCGCCTTGTTGAAAGCCAAGTTCGATAACAAGAACTAAGACTGCGGATACTGGCAGATGACAAAATCCGAGCTGATCAACCGCCTCGCTGAGCGTTATTCTCAGCTGGTGGCGAAAGATGCGGAGTATGCCGTCAAGACCATTCTCGATGCGATGACCAACGCCCTGGCGACCGGCCAGCGCATCGAGATCCGCGGTTTTGGCAGTTTTGCCCTGAACAGCCGGCCACCGCGCATCGGCCGCAACCCGAAGTCGGGCGACAAGGTGATGGTGCCTGAAAAACGGGTGCCTCACTTCAAGCCGGGCAAACAGTTGCGCGAGCGCGTGGACGCGATGGTCGGACAACCGATCATCGAGGATTAATCGTCTGCTGGAAGGCGGAAAACAAAGAGCGGCGTCCTTGGATGCCGCTTTTTTTTGTTAATATGGCGAAGCTTTGTGCCGTGTGGCACGAACCCCCTTTGTATTGCCGTTTTTCTTGGTCTGGACCTATCGATGAAAATCATCTCCACCATCGTTGGCTGTGTTCTTTTCGTCCTGTTCTTCGGCTTTGCGCTGAAGAATGCGCAGGTGGTCGACCTGCATGTCTTCCTCAATTATGAAATCCGTGGTCCGCTGGTCCTGATGCTGCTGGGCTTTTTTGTCGCCGGCGCCAGCCTGGGCGTACTGGCCCTGACACCGACCGTGTTCCGCCACCGCCGTGAAGCGACCCGGCAAAAAACCACGATCGCCGCGCTGCAGACCGTCGGCGTGTCGCCGAATGTGCAGCCGCAACCGGACGGCGTCAGTACCCAGCCTTGATGCTGCGGTCTTTCTTTTTTCTCTTATACGAATAAAAACTATCGCATGGAATTTGAATTCTGGTGGTTCCTGGGCATCCCCCTGTTTTTTGCACTGGGCTGGATCGCCGCGCGCGTCGACATCCATCAGCTGGTGTCGGAATCGCGCAGCCTGCCGCGCAATTACTTCAAGGGCCTGAATTTCCTGCTCACCGAACAGCATGACAAGGCCATCGACTCGTTTATCGAAATCGTCAAGCTCGATCCCGAATCGGCCGATATGCACTTCGCGCTGGGTAACCTGTTCCGCCGCCGCGGCGAGACGGAACGCGCCATCCGCGTCCATCAAAACCTGCTGGCGCGCCCGGACCTGCCGCAGGAACAGCAGGTGCACGCCGCTTATGAGCTGGGCATGGATTACCTGAAAGCGGGCCTGCTGGACCGTGCCGAAGAAACCTTCAATGGCCTGGTCGAGACGCAATATGCGGTGCAGGCACGCCGGGCGCTGCTGGAAATCTTCCAGCGCGAAAAGGAGTGGCCACGCGCCATCGAAGCGGCGCTGGGCTTGCAGGAATCGGGTGCCGGCGCGCGCCAGAAGGAAATCGCGCAGTTCTATTGCGAGCTGGCGCATGACGCGCTGGTGCATCTGAAACCCGACGAAGCCATGCCGCTGCTGGAAAAAGCGCTGCAGACCGACCGCAAGAGCGTGCGCGCCACGATATTGACGGGCGATGTGCTGCTGGCGCGCGGCGACGTGGAAGAAGCGATCATGACCTGGCGTCGCGTCGAGCAGCAAAGCGTGCCGCACGTGGCGCTGGTGGCGCAGCGCCTGATGGATGGATACAGCAAGCTGGGCCGCCCGCAGGAAGGCATCAACCTGCTGCGTTCCTACCTGGAGGAAGCGTCGTCGATCGATTTGATCGAAGTGGTGTTCAAGGCGGTGCTGGACCTGGACGGCGTCGACGCCGCCAAGCAGCTGGTCAGCGCCGAGCTGCGCCGCACGCCGACCCTGCTGGGCCTGGACAAGCTGCTCGAAGCGCGCATGATGGACGCGCCGGCGGCGATCTGGTCCGAATTGTCGATGGTGAAAAACCTGGTGCACGGCTACACGCAAAAACTGGCCCGCTACCAGTGCAGCCACTGCGGCTTCAAGGCGCGCCAGTTCTACTGGCACTGCCCCGGCTGCAACAAGTGGGAAACCTACCCACCGCGCCGCACCGAAGAACTCAACGTCATGAACTGATTCGTACACGTCACCTTGCCTCGGGCAATGTGGCGTGTACTTCTATGTAAGACCTGCTTTTTATCCATACGGTACAACCATGAAAATCACCATTATCGGCACCGGCTATGTCGGCCTCGTCACGGGCGCCTGCCTGGCCGAGCTGGGCAATGACGTCTTTTGCCTTGACCTCGACGCGAAAAAAGTCGAACTGCTCAACAGCGGCGGCATCCCCATCCATGAACCTGGCCTGGAAGAAGTCGTGTCGCGCAACCGCGCCGCCGGCCGCCTGACCTTTTCCACTGACGTGGAAGCGGCCGCCCATCATGGCGTGCTGCAGTTCATCGCCGTCGGCACGCCACCCGACGAAGACGGCTCGGCCGACCTGCAATACGTGCTGGCCGCCGCGCGTGGCATCGGCAAGTACATGAACGAATACAAGGTTATCGTCGACAAGTCGACGGTACCGGTCGGCACGGCCGAAAAAGTGCGTGCCGCCATCCAGGCCGAACTGGACCTGCGCGCCACCTATGCCACGTTTTCTGTCGCCTCGAACCCCGAGTTCCTCAAGGAAGGCGCGGCCGTGGAAGACTTCATGCGGCCCGACCGCATCGTGATCGGCGTCGATACGACACCGGAAGGCGAGCGCGCGCGCGACCTGCTGCGCAGCCTGTACGCGCCGTTCAACCGCAACCGCGAGCGCACCTACTGGATGGACGTGCGCTCGGCCGAGTTCACCAAGTACGCGGCCAACGCCATGCTGGCCACGCGCATCTCGTTCATGAATGAACTGGCCAACCTGGCCGACAAGGTCGGCGTCGATATCGAAGCGGTGCGCCGCGGCGTCGGTTCCGATCCGCGCATCGGCTACAGCTTTTTGTACGCCGGCTGCGGCTATGGCGGCTCGTGCTTCCCGAAAGACGTGCAGGCGCTGGAACGCACGGCCCGTGGCCACGACCAGGAGTTGCTGATACTGCGCGCCGTCGAAGCGGTGAACGACCGGCAAAAGCATATCCTGGGCGGCAAGGTGATCACACGCTTCGGCAATGACCTGGCCGGACGCCACTTCGCCATCTGGGGGCTGGCTTTCAAGCCGAACACGGACGATATGCGCGAAGCGTCGGCGCGCGTGCTGCTGGCCGATTTGTTGTCGCGCGGCGCCACGGTGGCCGTATATGACCCGGTGGCAATGGCGGAAGCGCAGCGCGTGCTGCCGCTGGACCTCACATCAGGGCAACTGGCGAACATCCGCTATGCCGACAGCCCGTCCGACGCCCTGGTCGATGCCGATGCGCTGGTGATCGTGACCGAGTGGAAAGCGTTCCGCAGCCCCGACTTCGAGCTGATCAAGAAGCGCTTGAAACAGCCGGTGATTTTTGACGGCCGCAACCTGTACGAGCCGGACAGCATGGCCATGCATGGTATCGAATACCACGGCATCGGCCGCTCGATCAAGGTGCCGGCATGAGCGCGCACGAGGTGGCAAGCTTGACGGCGCCAGACAGCCTGGCCAGGGTACGCCTGCTGGTGGTGGGCGACGTGATGCTGGACCGTTACTGGTTTGGCGACGTCAGCCGTATTTCGCCGGAAGCGCCGGTGCCCATCGTGCGCATCGAGAGGCGCGAAGAGCGCCTGGGCGGTGCGGCCAACGTGGCGCGCAATGCGGCCGCGCTGGGCGCGAAGACCAGTTTGCTGGGCGTGGTCGGCGACGACGAGGCGGGCAGCCAGGTCGAGCGCCTGCTGGGCGAGGACGGCATCCGCAGCCACCTGCAGCGCGATGCCGCCATTTCCACCATCATCAAGCTGCGCGTGATCGGCCGCCAGCAGCAGATGCTGCGCATCGATTTCGAGGATGCGCCCAGCGATACGGTGCTGCGCGACAAGCTCAAGCAGTTCAATACCCTGCTGCCCGACTGCGACGTGGTGATTTTGTCCGACTATGCCAAGGGCAGCCTGGTGAATGTGGCCGACATGATCAAGGCGGCGCGCGCGGCCGGCAAGATCGTGATGGTCGATCCGAAAGGCGACGATTTTTCGCGCTACGCGGGCGCGTCAGTGCTGACGCCGAACAAGTCGGAACTGCGCCGCATTATCGGCAACTGGAGCACGGAAGAGCAGCTGACCGAGCGTGCCCAGCAGATGCGCTCGCAGCTGGGCCTGGACGCCTTGCTGCTGACCCGT
This sequence comes from Janthinobacterium sp. J1-1, assembly GCF_030944405.1. Lineage (NCBI taxonomy): Bacteria > Pseudomonadati > Pseudomonadota > Betaproteobacteria > Burkholderiales > Oxalobacteraceae > Janthinobacterium > Janthinobacterium sp. J1-1. Next base: position 6,233,645 of record NZ_CP132339.1, on the reverse strand, counting down.
TCGGAAGAGGGCATGAGCTTGTACACGGCCGATGAGGTGCTGCACATGCCGACCGACGCGCGCGAAGTGTTCGATGTGTCCGGCGCCGGCGACACGGTGATCGCCACCATGGCCGCCATGCTGGGCGCCGGCATGGGCCTGGGCGACGCCGTACGCACGGCCAACCGCGCCGGCGGCATCGTGGTTGGCAAATTGGGCACGGCCACCGTCACGCGCGCGGAACTGTTCCCGCAATAAATCTTCCGTACCGCCTGCGCCAGTTCGCTTGATCTGGCGCAGGCCTTCCGCTGCGCCACCTCCGCCGGCCCATGCCGCGTCCGCTAAACTTCGATGACGGCCAGGCGCTGTCTTGTCTGCCGTTTCAGTGTTCTTCAACCACACTACGGAGACTTTCCCATGTTTAAACAACTTGTATTGGCCGTGGCTACCCTTGCCGCGACAATGGGCCTGGCCATGGCCCAGGTGGACGTCAACAAGGCCGACCAGGCGGCGCTCGACAGCGTCAAGGGTATCGGCCCGGCGACCTCGAAAGCCATCATCGATGAACGCGCCAAGGGACCGTACAAGGACTGGTCCGACTTTGAAACCCGGGTCAAGGGCATCGGCCCGAAAAGCGCCGTCAAGCTGTCCGAAGCGGGCTTGCAGGTCAATGGCCAGGGCAAGGCCGGGGCGGTCAAGCCGGCGGTGAAAGTGGCCGAGAAAAAATAAGCGTTCAGTCGGCAGTTCCTTGCAAGCCGGCCGGCACATTGCCGCGCAAGGTATCGATCACCAGCCGCAGCCGCGCCGTCATGGCGCGCGAGGCGGGCCAGGCGGCGTACAGGGGCAGGCCCGGTCCCGCGTACGCTTCCAGCACCGCTTGCAATTGCCCGCTGGCCAGTTCTTGCTCCACCAGCCAGCGCGGCAGCTGCGCCAGGCCATGGCCGGCCAGCGCCGCCTGCTTGACCGCTTCCAGATTGCCCAGGCGCAGGCGTGCGCTGATTTTCATGCTGAGGTGCACGCTGATGCTCCCGTTGGCCTCGCGCAGTTGCCAGGCTTCCAGCTGCTCATCACGCAGCATGCCGATGCAGGCATGGCCGTTCAAGGCGCCAGGCGTCGCTGGCGCGCCATGCCGCGCCAGGTAGGCCGGCGCCGCGCACACCACCAGCTTTTGCATGCCCAGCTGGCGCGCCGCCAGGCTGGCACTGTCGTCGAGCAGGCCGATGCGCACGGCCAGGTCGCAGCCTTGCTCGGCAAAGTCGACCGGCTGGTTGGAAAAGCGCGCCTCGATTTCCAGCGCCGGGTAATCCCCGGCCAGCTTGAGCAGCAGCGGCATGACCCAGTCGCGCCCCAGCAGCACCGGCACGGCGATGCGCAGGCGGCCCGCAGGCTGCATACGGCGCTCGGCCAGCGCATTTTCCGCCTGTTCCAGTTCCGCCAGCGCCCGCACGCAGCTGTCGTGGAAGGCCAGGCCTTCGTCGGTCAGCGACAGGCTGCGCGTGGTGCGGTGAAATAGGCGCACATCCAGCCGTTGTTCCAGCCGCGCGACGGCCTTGCCCACGCTCGATGGCGACAGGCCCAGCTGCTGTGCGGCGCGGCTGAAGCTGCCGGCCTCGACGGCTTGCACAAAGGCGCGGATGCCGGCAAAGCGTTCATTGGAAATCATGCGGTGCCTTGTAATTGATTCGATCGTCATGGTATCAAATCATGCGAATGAGTGGCCAGACTGCCGCCTTGCCGTCGCCAATAAAATCATGGGCCGAACCAGGCAAGGAACTCCATGAACAACACTTCAAGCAATCGCCGCCGCTGGCTGGCCTTGGCGGGCATCGCCATTGCCAGTTTTCTCGGCTGTATCGATTTCACCATCGTCAATACCGCCATGCCCGCGATCCAGCACAGCCTGCAGGCCGATGTGGAACAGGCGCAATGGATCGTCACCATTTTCGTGATGGCCCTGTCGGCCTGCATGGTGGCCGCCGGCCGCCTGGCCGACCTGCTGGGCCGGCGCCGTTTGCTGTACGCGGGCATGCTGGTGTTTGGCGCGGCCTCGCTGGGCGCTGGGCTGGCGCAGTCGATGGCGGCGCTGATCGCCTGCCGGCTGCTGCAGGGCGTGGCCTGCGCGGCGCTGTACACGACCTCGGCCGCCATCGTCGCCCATGCCTTTCCCGACAGCGAGCGGGGCAGGGCGCTGGGGCTGCTGTTCGCGGCCAATGGGCTGGGGCTGGCGATCGGGCCCGTCGCCGGTGGCCTGCTGGTGGCCAGCCTCGGCTGGCGCTCGGTGTTCCTGCTCAACGTGCCGCTGATCGCGCTGGCCTTCCTGCTGTGCCTGGGCCGGGTGGACGCATCGCGCGGCGTGCGTGCACGTTTCGACGTGGCGGGCTTTGTGCTGCTGGCCGTGGCCTTGCCCTGCCTGCTGCTGGCGATCGCCCAAGGCGGCGCCTGGGGCTGGTGGTCGAGCTTGACGCTGGGCACGGCGGGCGCGGGCCTGGCATTGCTGCTGGTATTCGTGCTGGTCGAGCGCAAGGTGGTATCACCGCTGCTGCAGCCGGGCCTGTTCGTCAACGGGCGTTTCCTGCTGGCCGCGCTGGCCAACTTTTCGCTGGCGTTTTTCTATTGCGCCGCGTTTTTCCTGCTGCCCTTGTACCTGAGCGAAGTGCGCGGCCAGGGCAGTGCCGCCATCGGCTGGCTGCTGTTGCCGGTGACTGCCGTGATGGCTTGCGTGTCGCCGCTGGCCGGGCGCGCCGCCGATCGCCATGGCACGGCGCCGCTGCTGGTGACGGGTTTTGCTTTCCTGGCGCTGTCGGCCGCCATGCAGGCCAGTTTTACAAGCGACTCCGGCTGGACGTGGGTGATCGCGGCGCTGGCTGTCATGGGTATCGGCTGGGGCTGCATCCTGGGGCCGGCCACCGTGGCCGCGCTCGCGTGCGTGCCGCCTGCGCTGGCCAGCGTGGCGATGGGCGCCTCGTGGACCTTGCACAATCTTGGCGCGGCGCTGGGCCTGACGATCGCCAGCATGGTCTTCCAGGCGGCCGGCGGCGCGGCGCACTTCCAGGCCGGTTTCCGTGCCGCGCTGTGGCTGTTGTGCGGGCTTAGTCTGCTGACCCTGGCGCTGCTGCTGGCGGGCTGGCGGCGGCACGGCGCAGCGGCGCCATCAACTGCCCGCCCAGGCTGACCGGCATGGCGGCCTCGATGCCGACCGCCTCGGGCCACGCGCGCGGCAGGTAATGGGTGCCGAACACGCGGTCCAGGAAAGGCAGGGTCGAGGCGTAGTTGCGGTTGATATGGTCGAACTTGCTGTGATGCCAGTGGTGGAAGGCGGGCGTGGCGACCAGCCATTCCAGCGGGCCGAAACGCCAGCGCAGGTTGGCGTGGATAAAAAAGCCCCACACGGTGCCCACCAGCAGCAGCGCCACGGGCGCGGCGCTGCCGGCGGCGCCTGGACCTGCCAGGCCCAGCAGATACAAGGGCGTCATGCCGAACAAACGCGTGACCACCATGTCGACCGGGTGCGTACGGGTATTGGCCAGGAAATACATGTGACTGGTGCTGTGGTGCACGGCATGAAAACGCCACAACCATGGTATTTCATGGCTGAGCCTGTGCCCCCAGTAAGTACCGACTTCGCCGATCAGCAAGCCCAGCGCCACCTTGGCCCATAGCGGCAGCGCGCCCAGCGCGGCGGGCACGGCATCGGGCAGCAGCCGCTGTCCGGCTACCGCGACCAGCGCCAGCGGGGCCGCCAGCAGCAGGGCCGGCAGCAGGCTGCTGAGAAAATAAAAGCCCAGGTCGCCGGCCAGTTCCCGCTTGCTGCGGCCGGCGTGGCGCTGGCCAAAAAAACGTTCCAGCGGCACGAACAGCATGGTCAAGGCGAGCAGCCAGATGCCCAGGCGCAGCACGTCGACGGCCAGGCCGGGCAAATGGGAGAGGATGGCTTGCAGCGAGCTCATGGCGAGATGTGAAAAGTGGAATCAAAGCAAAAAATCCGGACGGGCAAGGCCGGTCCGGATTAGTCTGCGCCAGCGCCCCTTAGACGGCGGCGGCCTTGCGGCGGCGTGCCATGAAGGCCAGCAGGCCCAGGCCGCCCAGCAGCATGCCCCAGGTCGACGGTTCCGGCACGGCCGAGACCAGCGCGACGCCGTCGAGCAGCATGAATGGCGGCGCGCCCGATGGGCCGCCCTTGGCCATAAACGACAGCAATTCGCTGCTGCTGGTGACGGTAAACGTCATGCTGGCCTGCTGCCAGCCGGTGAAACCGTGGCTGGCGTTGGACAGGGAAGCGGTCTGCTGCGTGCTGCCGCCCAGCGACACATCCCAGTAGTTGATCGCGTTGGCGCCGCTGTAGCCGACTTGCTGCGCCGCACCGTAGGAAAAGCTCAGGGTGTAAGCCTGGCCGGCCACCAGGCCGCTGATCTGCTGCGAGACAGGACCGGCAAAATAATCCCAGTCGGCCGCCAGCACATTGCCGCCGGTCGGGCTCACGCCCAGGCCGTTCTGCGATGTCGCGTCGCGGCCACCGTAGGAATTCGGACCCCACAGGGCCAGCGCCGTCTGCGCGGTGGTGCTGTCGATATTGCTGCCGTTCAGGACGAAGTTGTAGCCCTTGCTGGTCCAGTCGGTCAGGTAGGTGCGGTCGGCGCGGGCGGTCGTGCCTTCATTGATCTGCTTCGAGGTGCCATTGCTGGTCAGCTCGAAATCGCCGTTCTTGACAAGGTTGGTTTGTGCCTGTGCGGCGGTCGTGCTGATCAGGGTAGCGGCGGCCAGCGCCAGCATCACAGTAATATTGCGCATCAAAAAGCTCCAGTAGAGACAGGGGGGAGTACAGACTGTCGGCAAGCTTTTTGGCCAACGTTGGTGTCGCGGCCTTGCGGCCGGTCCTGCTAATCTTGTATATCTAAGACAACTATTATGTCTTGTTGACCAGATTATGGCAGCCTGGACCAGAAACGCGCATGCCATGTCTTGAAAACAACAATTATTTTAATGGTAATAATGATCATGTTAAGTTTTGTGTAGGCCGGCCACGCTGGCCGTGAAGAATGCGAGAATGCCTGCCACGACTATTTTTCGGAGACGGGCAAGATGATCAGGATGTTGACGGGTGTGACGGCGGGCCTGCTGTCAAGCTGGATGGCGGCCGCCGGCGTATCGGCGGCGCCAGTGCAACAGGTTGCCGAGGACCGGCTGCAGCCGGCCATCGTGCAACTGGTGGCCGGCATTTCGCCGCAGCGCATCGAAGCCCATGTGCGCAAGCTGGTCAGCTTCCAGACGCGCCATACCATGTCCGATACGGTGTCCGACACGCAGGGCATCGGCGCGGCGCGGCGCTGGATCAAGGCCGAACTCGAGCGTTGCGGCGCGCAGGCGGGCGGGCGGCTGCAGGTGGCGTTCGACAGCCATGTGACGCCGGTGTCGAAGCGCATCTCGCGCCCGACCGAAATCGTCAACGTGGTGGCGACCCTGCCCGGCAGCGACCCGCAGTCGGCGCAGCGCATCTATGTGGTCAGCGGCCACTATGATTCGCGCGCCACCGACGTGATGGACGCCAGCGGCAATGCGCCGGGCGCCAACGACGATGCTTCCGGCACGGCCGCCGTGATCGAAATGGCGTGCGTGATGGCGCGCCAGCAGTTCGACGCGACGCTGGTGTTCATGGCGGTGGCGGCCGAATAGCAGGGCCTGCTGGGCTCCGGCCACTGGGCGCAGCAGGCAAAATTGAAGCAGCTTAATATCGCCGGCATGCTCAACAATGACATCATCGGCAGTTCGCGCGCCGACGACGGCACGGTCGACGGCGGCCAGGTGCGCCTGTTTGCCGAGGGCATCCCGGCGGTGAAGGAAATGAGCGACGGCGTGCGCGGCCTGGTGGCCACCGGTGGCGAAAATGATTCCATCTCGCGCCAGCTGGCGCGCCATGTAAAACAGGTGGGCGAACGCTATGTGCCGGGTTTCAAGGTCAACGTGATCCAGCGCGCCGACCGCTACCTGCGCGGTGGCGACCATATGCCGTTCCTGGCGCAAGGCTATGCGGCGCTGCGCTTTACCGAGCCGAACGAGGATTTCGCGCACCAGCACCAGGATGTGCGGGTGGAAAACGGGGTGCAGTACGGCGACCTGCCGCAATTCGTCGACTACGATTACGTGGCCAAGGTAACGCGCGTCAACGCCGCCGCGCTGGCCTCGCTGGCATTGGCGCCAGCCGCGCCGGCCCGGGTGCAGGTGCGCACGGCCAAGCTGGAAAACGCCACCACGCTGGTGTGGCAGCCGAACACGGAACCGGACCTGGCCGGCTACCGCGTGGTCTGGCGCGCCACCACGGCCGACCAGTGGCAGGGCGCGCAGGACGTCGGCAATGTCACGGAAGCGAGACTGGCGCTGTCGAAAGATAATTACTTCTTTGGCGTGCAGGCGATCGACCGCGACGGCAATGTCAGCGTGGCAAGCTACCCGACGCCGCTGCGCTGATCATTTGACGGCGTCGGCCGGCAGCCTGGCCAGAAAGCTGTGGATCTGCGACACCACGGCCGCGCCTTCGCCGACGGCGGCCGCCACCCGCTTGGTCGAGCCGGCGCGCACGTCGCCGATCGCGAACACGCCCGGCACGCTGGTTTCCAGCGCGGCGCGGTCCGGCAGCTCGGCCGGCGAGATGGGCTTGTCGCCGAGCTTGCTGCATTCGGCGCGTGTAACGTCGAAGCCGGTGCGGATAAACCCCTGGGCGTCGACCGCCACGGCGCAGCCGTGCAGCCAGTCGGTATTCGGGTCGGCGCCGACGAACAGGAACACGCGGCGCACGGCGCAATCGGCTTCTTCGCCCGTTTGATTGTTGCGCCAGCGCACCTCGCTCAAGCCATCGTCGTCGCCTTCGAGCGCGATGATTTCCGTGTGCGTGTGCAAGGTGATATTCGGCGTGGCGGCGATGCGCTCGATCAGGTAAGTCGACATGCTGGCGGCCAGCCCGGCGCCACGGATCACCATATGGACTTTGGCGGCATGGCCGGACAGGAACACGGCCGCCTGGCCGGCCGAATTGCCGCCGCCCACCAGGATGATCTCTTCCTGGCGGCACAGCTTGGCTTCGATCGGCGAGGCCCAGTAATAGATGCCGCGCCCTTCATACGTTTTCAGGTTCGCCAGCGAGGGCCGGCGGTAGCGTGCGCCGCACGACAGCACCACGGTGCGGGCGCGCACGGTGACGCCATCGGACAAGGTCAGGCGCAGCGGCCAGCCGTCGCATTCGAGCCTGGCGGCATTGGCGGGAGTGGCCACTTCGACGCCGAATTTCTGTGCCTGCACATAGGCGCGCCCGGCCAGCGCGCGGCCGGAGATGCCGGTTGGAAAACCGAGGTAGTTTTCGATGCGGGCGCTGGCGCCGGCCTGGCCGCCATAGGCGCGCTGCTCGAGCGCCAGCACCGACAAGCCTTCCGAAGCCGCATACACGGCGGTGGCCAGGCCGGCCGGGCCCGCGCCCACCACCAGCACGTCGACAATCTTGTCGCCGGACAGGTCGGGCAGCATGCCCAGGCAGCGGCCCAGGTCGGCGTTGTCCGGATTCTTCATGATCTTGCCGTCCGGGCAGACCACCAGCGGCCATTCCTGCGCCGTCGGCTGGTAGCGCGTGCGCAGCGCGGCCGCGGCCGGGTCGCTGGCCGGATCGAGCACGGTGTGCGGATGGCCGTTGCTGGTCAAGAAGCTTTGCAGCTGGAACATATTCGCATTGCCGCGCGGTCCCACCAGCACCGGCCCGCCCGAGTTGGACTCGATCAGTCCCACGCGGCGCAAGATCAGCGCGCGCACGATGCGCTCGCCCATTTCCGCTTCCGCCACCAGCAGGGCGCGCAAGGATTCCGAACTGACCTCCAGCAATTCCACCGCGCCCACGGCCGCGCCGTTGACCAAGGTGGGCCGGCCCGACAGCTGCGCCACTTCGGCGATGAAGTGGCCCCGGCCCACCTCGCGCAGCAGCGTATCCTGGCCCATGACCTCATGGCGCGTGACGGCGACCCGGCCCGACAAAATGACCAGCATGCCGAAGCTGCTGTTGCCCGCCTGAAACAAGGTGTCGCCATCGGCAAAATGCCTGACCTTGCCGTAGCGCTGCAGGCGTTCGAGTTCGGCGTCGTTGAAGACCGGCGAAATCTGGTGGCTGCGGCCGCGCAGGTCGAGGGTATTGGCCTGGAGCGGATCGTCCGGCGTGGCTTCGGGAATGAATTCGGGTGCGCTGCTGTGCATGGCTGATCCGTCTGGTGGCAAGTGAATAAGCAAATAAGAAAAATAACTGATGCCGGCCAGTCTAGCGCAAGCCCGCGCCGCGTGCCAAAAGCCTGCTGTGCGGCAGCGAAAAATCGCTGTGAGCAAGCATTCATGCGGCCTGGCGCGGCGAGCGTGGATGGCGCTGCGCTGCTGGTCAGCCGCCGCCATCGGCGACACGCGGCCCTGCTTCTCATATTAGAATGGGTCTTTGTTGAATTTACGCGAAGCGACACGATGGCTTACAAGACACTTGAAGATACGATAGGCAATACTCCGCTGGTACGGCTGACACGTTTGCCGGGCGCGGATGCGCTTGCGCGCAACAACGTCATTCTCGGCAAGCTGGAAGGCAATAATCCGGCCGGCTCCGTCAAGGACCGCGCCGCCATGTCCATGCTCAAGCGTGCCGAAGAGCGCGGCCAGATCAAGCCGGGCGACACCCTGATCGAAGCGACCAGCGGCAATACCGGCATCGCGCTGGCCATGGCCGCCGCCCTGCGCGGCTACAAGATGCTGCTGCTGATGCCCGACAATCTGAGCGTCGAGCGGCGCCAGAGCATGGCCGCGTATGGCGCCGATATCTTGCTCACGCCCAAGACCGGCGGCATGGAATATGCGCGCGACCTGGCCGAGCAGATGCAGAAGGACGGCCGCGGCATCATCCTCGACCAGTTCGGCAATGAAGACAATTCGCGCGCCCACTATGAAAGCACGGGGCCGGAAATCTGGCGCGACACCGAAGGGCGGGTCACGCATTTTGTCAGCGCCATGGGCACTACCGGCACCATCATGGGCGTCTCGCGGTATCTGAAGGAACAGAATCCGGCGATCCAGGTCATCGGCGCGCAGCCGGAAGAGGGTTCGCAAATTCCCGGCATCCGCAAATGGCCGGAAGCGTATTTGCCGAAAATCTACGACAAGACGCGCGTCGACCAGATCGAATACGTGAGCCAGGGCGTGGCCGAACGCATGGCGCGCAGCCTGGCGGCGGAAGAGGGCTTGTTCTGCGGTATTTCAGCGGCCGGCGCCTGCGAAATCGCGCTGCGCATTTCGCAAACCGTCGAGAATGCGACCATCGTGTTCGTGGTCTGCGACCGCGGCGACCGCTATCTTTCTACCGGGGTTTTTCCTGCGTAAATCAAGATGGAACTGAGGGTGGCCAGAACGGCCTGGGAAAGACGGTAACTACCCCCTCCCCATGGCGGGGAGGGAAAACCTGCGTAAGCGGCAGGATCAGCCTTGTGGCGTTTCGCCTTCTTTTGGCTTGAATTGCTTGTCGCTGATGCGGAATTTGTTGCGACGGTCACCCATCAGGTAACGCAGGTCACGAATGCTCAGATCGCTGACTTCGTGCATGCGGATCAACAGCGAAGCGCCGACCGGCAGGCGGTGGTGGCGGATTTTGCTGATGACTGGCGGCGCCACTTCGAGTGCGCGCGACAGGGCTGCGTCATTTTTCAGGCGCAGGTTTTCGATCAGGGTGTCGAGTAATCTGTTGGGGTTGTATTGCAACAGATCGTCGGAGTCCGAATCGCTGTTCATATCAATGCCGACTTGATTTGTCATGATGTTGTTTGTTCCTTCTGTAGTTGCACTGCAAAGTAAAAACACTCGGAGCTCGCTCTTGCTGCGTTCATGTTCATTCTTTACTAAAAGGAACGAATTCACACATGGTACGATCCGGGATACAGTTTTTCATAATATATACACAATTGTACAGCAGGATTTAGTTTCAGGTTAGAAAGTGTGACAATCGTGTGACACCCCTGATTTTTGTTGTCTTGCTGCAACAGCCATGTATTCTTTACCATTTACATGATAGACCAAAAATTGTACTTTGACAAAAGTTAAGTGAAAAACCATTTCCAATTTTGATGCTGTCGGATCGCTCGCGAGTTCAGCGAGCGCGATGCTGATCAGTGCACCATAAACATGTTCCTGAGCCGCTACAATCGCGCTTACGCTTTCTTACAAGTAACATTATAACTTTACACCGACTTCCGGTTAGCGAGCGCGCGCTTCGCTGACAGCCTTGCCCAGATCGATGACAGACATAGCATAGAAGTAACTTCTGTTGTACTGAGTTATAGCAAAGAAGTTATTGCTTGCCAAGCTGTACTCTGTTGCTTCTGAGCCATTTTGCAAGTCGATCAAACCGTACAACATATTCTGTGGCGGTGCCGCCACGCTGCTCACGCCGGCCTGCTGCAGCTCTGCCAGAGGGAATTTTGCTTCCAGTCCCTGGCCGAGGAATTTTTCCCAAACACGGTTCGGCGACACCGTCACGGGATACACGCTGGTGGCCGGATCGTCGCGTTTCCAGCCATGCTCAACCAGGAAATGGGCCACGCTGCCGATCGCGTCGGCGGTCGAGTTGCGCAGGTCGATGTGACTATCACCATCGAAGTCCACCGCATATTTCATGATGCTGCTGGGCATGAACTGGGGCAGGCCGATGGCGCCCGCATACGACCCCAGCAGTGTCAGCGGATCGATGCCGTCCTTGCGCGCGAACAGCAGCGCGTTTTCCAGTTCGCCCTTGAAGAAGGCCATGCGGGCCGTGCGGTTCGGGCTTTCGGGATAGGAAAACGCCAGCGTGGTCAGCGCGTCGAGCACGCGGAAGCGCCCCGTATTGCGGCCATACACGGTTTCCACGCCGATAATGCCGACGATGATATTGGCCGGCACGCCATAGTCGCGTTCGGCGCGCGCCAGCGCCTCGGCGTTCTCGTTCCAGAACTTCACGCCCGCATTGATGCGCACCGGTTCGATAAAGCGGGCGCTGTAGGCCTGCCAGTTCTTCGGCTTGCCCGGTGGCGCGGGTTTCATCAGTTGCACCGTAGTGTCCACGTAGCGCACCTTGCCGATCAGCACATCGAGTTCGGCGCGGTCAAAACCGTGCTTGGCGGCCATGTCATCGAGAAAGGCGCGCACCTCGCTCCAGCTGGCGTAGTTGACGAATTCGCCTTCGAAGTCAAACTTGGCGGGCGCCTTTTTGGCGGCGGGCTTATTTGCGTCCTGTCTGGTGCCCTGTTTCGCGGCCTTGACCGCCCGGGCACGGTCGGCGGCGGAAATCTGGCTGTTTTCCGCGGCGTGCGTCATGGAGGAGCCGGCCAGCAGCAGGGACATCAAGAAAGCGGAGGTGGTCGAGGTAGTGGTAGGCAAGAAGCGTCTCATCGGCATAGTGTTAACAGGCGGCGCAAGGTGCGCCGCGCACGGGTGTGTTCGTCTGGGTTGGCATTACCATACTTCATCGCGGCATAGATAGCCAGAAAGCGCGCCATCGCGTCGTGCGCGCGCGGCGACGCCGGGCTGGCCGCCAGCCGTGCAGCATAACCGTGCGGCCCTTCGTGCGGCGCACGGCTGTGTCCGCGACGCGCCTGCTGGCGGCAAAAACGCGCATATAACTGGTCGAGCGCGGCGCCCGGATGCCGGCCCGGGCGCTGGCGCCACCAGAACAGGGCGCCGGCCAGCGCCGCCAGCGCGGCCAGCAGGGCGCAAGCGATCGCGACCTGCCTGGCCGGCAGCGCCAGCACGGCGTCGACCATGGCGCGCTGGCGCTCGGGCGTGTAATCGAGCACCCAGCGTTGCCAGCCCTGTTCGGCCCGCTGCCAGGCATGGCCCAAGGTGTCCAGTGCCTGCCAGCTACCGGCCCGCGCCGGCACGGGCGGCAATGCCGCGTCCAGGTTGCGCTCGGTGCGCATCGGCGCCACCTGGCTGGTTGGGTCGATGCGTATCCAGCCTTGATCGGGCAGCCAGACTTCGCTCCAGGCATGGGCGTCGGACTGGCGCACCGTGACCGATCCTGCCGCCTCGTCGCGCAAGCCGCCCTGGTAGCCGGTCACCACGCGCGCGGGGATGGCCATGGCGCGCATCAGCACGACAAAGCTGCCCGCATAGTGTTCGCAAAAGCCGGCCCGGGTGCGGAACAGAAAGTCGTCGACGCCGTCCTTGCCCAGCAGCGGTGGCTGCAAGGTGTAGCGGAACGGCGCCGCGCTGAAATGGGCCAGCACGGCGGCGATCGCCGCCTGCTGCGTGGGTTGGCCTGCGCGCATTTGCCGCGCCCAGGCCAGGCTGCGCGGATTGGCGCCGGGCGGCAGCGCCAGCCATGGCTGCTTTTGTTGCGGCGTCAGCTGGGCCTGCAGCCGGTAGCGGATTTGTGAACTGGCGCGGTAGCGCACGGCGGTGGCGATGGGCTGGACGGTCAGCACTTCCAGCGCCGGCGACACCACATAGGGGTTGCCGGGCAGGCGCTCTATGCTGCGCGGCAAGTCCAGCGCAAAGATGCGCCGCTGGCCGCTGGGCAGCAGATCGACCTGGTAGTCGAGGCGTTCGCCGGCCAGCGCGATATCGATCTTGCCCTGCGTCTCGGGCGCGGCGCTGCGGGTCCAGCTGGCGCCGTCGTAGTTGCCCAGCACCACGCCGCGCCAGTACAGCGCGGTTTGCGGCGGCAGCGCAGTCGTGAAATGCGCGGTGAAGACGGGATCGTCGGACAGGGCCAGTTGCGCGATCGCGCCCGGTTGCATGCTGTCGGACAATCCCGTCGTGCCGTGCGCGCCCATGCCGGCCCCACCCCACAGCGGGTCGGCCAGGCGCGGCATCATGAAAAACAGCAGCGCCGACAGCGGCAGGGCCAGCGCCAGCATGCGGCCCAGCAGGCGCCAGCGCGCCGGCCAGCGCGGCTGTGCGGGGCCATAGTGAAACGACAGCAGGGCCGCCAGCAGCACGATCACGGTGGCCAGCATCCAGGCCGCGCTGAGCAGGCCCTGGGCATGGAAGAAATTGGCCATTAGCAAAAAAAAGCAGATGAAGACCAGCACGAAGACATCGCGCCGGCCATGCATTTCCAGCGATTTCAGCGACAGCAGCAGGGCCAGCATGGCCACGCCGGGATCGCGCCCGAGCAAGGTGCCGAAGCTGATATGCACGCCGCTGATGCCCAGCATGGCCAGCAGCATCAGCCAGCCCAGCGGCGGCTGGCGCCCACCGCGCACGGTGAGTGCGGCGCGCCACAGCAGCGGCACGGCGGCGGCCACCGACAGCCATGGCGGAAAATGCCCGGCGTGCGGCGCCAGCACCATGGCCACCGCCAGGAGCAACAGCAAGATATCGGCCCGCTCGCGCGGCATCTCACGCAGCCAGCCCATCATGGTGCTGCCTGCGGCAAGCCATGCAGCGCCAGCGCGCGCAGGCAGGCGTCCAGGTGCAACCGGCCCTGGCCTGGCGCGATCAGCATCTGCTCCAGGCGCAAGCCATATGGCAGATGCAAGCGCTCGGCCGCCAGAACCCAGGCGCACAGGCGCGACAGCCGCGCTTCCACGCCCAGTTGCGGCGGCAGGGCGGCGTAGTCGAGCAGCAAGTCGTCCTGGTACTGGCCGCCACCGATATCCTGGAATTGCTTGCTGTATAAATGGTCATCGTCGTGGCGGGCGATATGGCGCCAGGCCAGGCGCCGCAGCGGGTCGCCGCTCTGGTAGGCGGCGACGCCCGCCAGTTCCGGTTGTTGCGGGTGGGGCGCAGTAATGCTCGCAGGCAGGGCAGGCGCCGCTTCTTCCGGGCAGGGATAGACCAGCACCCGCGCTTCCGGCTGCCAGTGGCACCAGGCGTGGAACAGGCCCAGCGGGAAGTTGCTCGACAGCCGCACGGCGGGGGCCGCCAGCCAGCCCCGTTCACGGGCAGGTACCAGCACGTGGACGCTGGCGGCGCCGCCAGCGTCCACGTCGACCAGTTCCGGCGCCGCCTGCGGCAGGGCCGCCAGCACGGCGATCGCATGGCGCGGGCGGGTGCTGCGGTTGATCAGGCGCAGCTCGAAGCGGGCCTTGCCGCCGGCGGCCACCATGGTGCCCGGCGTGGCCGACAGCGCCAGCCCGGCCAGGTTGCGGCTGGCAAACAGCATGTCGGTGATGGCGCAGGCGACGGCGAACCAGGTCAGCGCATGGCCCAGGGCCAGCTGGTAATTGACGGCGGCGATCCACAGCGCCAGCAGCAGCAAGGCGAACGCCAGGCCGGCGCGCGAGGGCCGGATATGCACGCGGTGCGCGCCCAGCCAGGGGCGCGCGGGCAGCAGGGAGGCGCGCCGCATGGGTCAGGCAGGCGTGGCCAGCAGCAATTGCCGCAGCAGTGCGGCGCTGCTCTGGCCGCCTTGCCGTGGACGCAGCCGGTGCGCGCAGACCGGCAGCAACACGGCCTGCACATCGTCGGGCGTGACGTGGTCGCGCCCGGCCAGCGCGGCCCAGGCGCGCGATGCCTGCAGCAGGGCCAGCGCGGCGCGCGGGCTCAGGCCTTCGGCAAACAGCTCGCCGCTGCGGGTGGCGTGCACCAGCGCCAGCACATAGTCGGCCAGCACGCCGGCGACGTGAAGTTGCCGCAGCGCCGCCTGCATTGCCAGCAATTGCCCCGCCTGCAGCACGGGCGCCAGTGTTTGCAGCATGGCGCGCCGGTCCAGTCCCAGCAGCAGCGCCCGCTCGGCGGCCGGGTCCGGGTAGCCGAGGGTGATGCACATCAGGAAACGGTCCAGCTGCGATTCGGGCAGCGGAAAGGTGCCGGCCTGGTGCTGGCAGTTCTGCGTGGCGATCACGAAGAACGGTTGCGGCAGCGCATGGGTGACGCCGTCCAGGCTGACCTGCCGCTCCTCCATCGCTTCGAGCAGGCCCGACTGCGTCTTTGGCGTGGCGCGGTTGATCTCGTCGGCCAGCAGCACTTGCGTAAACAGCGGGCCGGGGTGGAACACGAAGCTGGCGCTGGCGCGATCGTAGACCGACATGCCGGCCACGTCGGCCGGCAGCAGGTCGCTGGTAAATTGCTGGCGCTTCCATTGCAGCCCCAGCGACATGGCCAGCGCGTGGGCCAGCGTGGTCTTGCCCACGCCGGGCACGTCCTCGATCAGCAGATGGCCGCCGGCCAGCAGGCAGGCCAGGGCCTGGCGTATCTGCACATCCTTGCCGACGATCACCTCGCCGACCTGGCGCGCGGCCTGGTGTAATGTTGAAAACATGGAACCCTTGTCGTGGTACTGGCAATTATTTAATGTGCAATCGCTAGCGCCGGTCAAATCCTGCGCCTGCCACCGCGCCCGCGGGCAGCGTGTCCGTGGTAGATTATGCGATGGAGACCATGACGGCGCGGGCCAGCCTGTGATTTTACCTGCGTGGACAGAGACAAAGCGAACAAGTACAAAGAATGAGCACAGCTATTTATACCCATCCCGATTGCCAGCGCCATGAAATGGGCGACTGGCATCCCGAATCACCGGCCCGTTTGCAGGCCATCAGCGACCAGCTGATCCTGGCCCATATCAGCGACCTGGTCGAACACCGCACGGGCGCCTGCGCGCAGCTGTCCGATATCGAACGCAACCACAGCGCGACGGCCATCGGCCTGGTGCGCGACAATGTGCCGCCACCGGGCGACTACTATCCGCTCGACGGCGATACCCTGCTCAACGCGCACAGCTACCAGGCGGCGCTGGCGGCGGCCGGTTCCGCCATTTCCGCCACCGACGCCGTGATCGATGGCGAGATCGCCAATGCGTTCTGCGCCATCCGTCCGCCCGGCCACCATGCGCGGCCCAGCGAACCGATGGGTTTCTGCCTGTTCAACAATATCGCCATCGCCGCCAAGCATGCGCTCGACGTGCGCGGCCTGGAGCGGGTCGCCATCGTCGACTTCGACGTGCACCATGGCAATGGCACGGCCGAATCGGTGGCGCACGATCCGCGCATCCTGATGGTCAGTTTTTTCCAGCACCCGTTTTATCCCTACAGCGATGTCGAGTCATATACCGACACGCGGGTCAACGTGCCGGTGCCGGCCCGCTCGAAAGGCGACGTGGTGCGCCAGCTGGTGCTGGACCACTGGCTGCCGGCGCTGCACCGCCAGCGGCCGCAGATGGTGTTCATTTCCGCCGGTTTCGACGCCCACCGCGAAGACGACGTGGGCGGCATGGGCCTGGTCGAGGCGGATTACAGCTGGCTGACGCAGCAGATGATGGCGGTGGCCAAGCAGTATGGCGAAGGGCGCATCGTCAGTTGCCTGGAGGGCGGCTACAACCTGTCGTCGCTGGGGCGCAGCGTGGCGGCCCATGTCAAGGCGCTGGCGGAGCTTTAAAAGATGGACAGGCGGGTGCTGGTATTCAGGTGGCGGTGGGTCTGGAAATCGCAGGCGTCGCCGGCCATGAAGGCGCGCCAGGCCTGCGAGTAGACGGCGGCCGACTTGTCGGCGTCGAAGCTGTCCAGGTGCAGCATGTCGCGGTGGTGCTTGATTTCATTGACCAGCTGGTCGTACAGCGCCTGCAGGCCGGCCGTATCGGCGCTCTGGCGTTTCAAACGCTCTTCCAGCGCGGCGACATGCAATGGCGATTGCCGGCCCGTGTCTTCCCTCATCATGATGCTCATACCCTTCGCTTGCTTCAATATACTATTGTTAAATTGAAACAATTACCTTTCATTCAAGAGGCGATATTAAAACACATTTTTATTGCTAAAAGTAAATATTAAAATCCTTTCGGCAATATTTACATGGTTTTAAGCGCTGGCGTGGCGGCATGTTCTTCGTCGGCGTAGCTGAAGGTCAGCAAGGTATCGTCATTCCAGCTGCTGTCGTGCAGCGGCGGCGTGTAGCGGTTGCGGTCGTCGCTCAAGGGCAGGCGCACGCTGCGTTCGCCCGAGCGCAGCAGTACCCCGGCCAGGGTGCGGCCGACCGGATACGGCACGCTGATCATGGCCGAATGGCAGGGGCCGCCGGCCAGCTTGAACAGGTTGCGGCGCATGAACGGCAGGGCGTCCTGCTCCACCGCCCAGCGCACCTCGCATTCCAGGCGCAAGTCGCCCAGGCGGCGCACATTGGCCGGCAGGCCCGGCGTGACGATGCTGGGGCGCCAGCGCACCGAGCTGCGCTTCCTGTTGCTGACCAGGTCGGCGTTCGCGTCAAACGCCGTCTTGTCACGCGCCAGGGCGAACGTGCCGTCGTTGGCCAGCGGAATCGCGATCGACAGATTGTCCGCTTCCAGGCGCAGGGTGGCGCCCGTCATCGAGACGGCGGGCGTGGCGGCCAGCAGCTTGAAGCGCAGCGGCGCGGTGGGCGCCAGGCGTTGATGATCGGCATACGCGTCGAGTCCCTTGAGCATGGTGCGATACGGCTGCAGGTCGGGGTCCGCCGTGCCGCGCACGTCGACGATCTGTTCGGCGTGGCTGTCCAGCGGCGCGCCGGCGTCTTGCGCCTGGGCGGGTGACAGGCAGCAGGCCAGCAGGGCAAGCAGGGACAGGCGGGCAAATGGCATGGGGCGGTCGGGGTCGGGGACGGTGGGCGCAGGCGCAGGAGCGCGGATGTTAGCATCATGGTTAGCATGGAATTATCACCAATTGTCTCGTTCGGCGACGAACGGCGTGCGTCGGCGCCGGTAAACAGGACGCTGCGCCGTCAACCACGTAAAATAGCGGATTGACTGAACGATTTTGAAGGCAAGAGCATGGCGATACAATGGTACCCAGGACATATGAACGCGGCCCGCAAGAAAGCGGCCGAGACCATGGAAAACACCGACCTGGTGATTGAAGTGGTCGACGCGCGCCTGCCGGCAGCCAGCTGCAATCCCATGGTGGACGAGCTGCGCCTGTTTCGCCAGCGCCCCTGCCTGAAGATCCTCAACAAGACCGACCTGGCCGACCCGGCCGCGACCGCCGCCTGGGTGGCGTACTTCAATGCCCAGGAAGGCGTGACCGCATATGCGATGACGACCAAGAAACCGGGCGACGTGGCGCGCATTCCCGAGCTGGCCAAGTCGCTGGCGCCGCACCGTGGCGTACCGACGAAACCGCTGCGCATCATGATCATGGGCATCCCCAACGTGGGCAAGTCGACCCTGATGAATGCGCTGCTGAAAAAGCGGGTGGCGAAAGTGGGCGACGAGCCGGCCGTGACGAAAATGCAGCAAAAGCTGTACCTCGACAAGAACACCATCCTGGTCGACACGCCCGGCATGCTGTGGCCGAAGATCGCCATCCCCAGCGACGGCCTGATGCTGGCGGCCAGCCATGCGATCGGCTCGAATGCGCTGATCGAGGAAGAAGTGGCCGTGTTCCTGGCCGAGGAATTATTGAAGCGCTATCCTGAGCTGCTGGCCACGCGCTACGGCACCAAGACCGGCGAAGTGGACGCCATCGGCGTGGTCGAAGGCATCGCCGCCAAACGCGGCTTCCGCATCAAGGGCGGCGACTACGACTTCGAGAAAGCCTCGCACACCTTGCTGCTCGACTACCGCAGCGGCATCCTGGGACGCATCTCGCTGGAAACACCCGACACGCGCGCGGCGCTGCTGGCACAGCATGCTGCCGAGATGGCGGAAAAAGCCGCGGTTGCGGCAGCGATCGCGGCTGAAAAGGCGAAAAATGCGGCGCGCGGCAAGCGCGGAACGTAATCTGCCGTTGAAGTAAAAAAGCGCCGCGAACATTGCATGTCGCGGCGCTTTTTTTATGCGGCGGCGGCGCCGAACCGGAAACTGCTCACCGCCAGCGCGCCAAAAAAATCATCCTCGTGGTACACCACCTGCGCCGCCTCCTGCTCGGCCGCGCCCAGCGCCACCATCAGGGGCAGCAGATGGTCTTCCTGCGGGTGGGCCTGGCGTGCGCCCGGTGCCTGGTCCCAGGCCAGCAGCTGCGCCAGGCGCTCGGCCGGCGGCAGGGCCATGGCGTGGCGCAGCCAGGCGTCGAACTGGTGCGAGGCGACGGCGCCGGGCTGGCCGAACTGGCGCAGGTTATGGTAGGACAGACCACTGCCCAGTATCAGCACGCCCTGCCGGCGCAGGCTGGCCAAGGCGCGGCCCACCTCGACGTGGGTCAGCGCATCGTAGCCGTGCTTCAGCGACAGTTGCACCAGCGGCATGTCGGCCTGCGGGTAGATCGGGAACAGGGCGCTGAAAGTGCCGTGGTCAAAACCCCGTTCATGGTCGAGGCGGGCAGGGTGGCCGGCCGCGTCGAGCAGGGTTTTCACGTGTGCCGCCAGCTCGGGCGCGCCGGGCGCCGGATACCGGATCTGATAGGTGTGCGGCGGAAAACCCGAGTAATCGTAGATCATGCCGGGCTGCGGGCTGGCCGAGACCAGGAATTGCGGCCCTTCCCAGTGGGCCGTCACCACCAGCACGGCTTTGGGGCGCGCGCCGATCTGGCGCGGAATATCCTGCAGCGAGGCTTCGAGCACATCGTAGCGGCCGCCGAACTGGTCTTTCATGAACGGCCACGGGCCGCCGCCGTGCGACAGGAAATAGGTAGGGAAGGCAGGGCTGGACATGGCGGCTCCGATGGTGGATGGCTGGGAATGCTCCTACTATAGTCATGCGCCAGAAGTTGATCAAGACGCCAAATATTGATATATCATTGCCGTTTTGTTGATGATGGAATCCGATGGATACCTTGCGCAGCATGCGCGTGTTTCGCGCCGTGGTGGAACTGGACAGTTTCGTGCGCGCCAGCGAGCGCCTGGGGCTGTCGCCGGCCATGGTCAGCAAGCATGTGATGCACCTGGAGCGCCACCTCGATGCCAGGTTGCTCAACCGTAGCAGCCGCCACCTGAGCCTGACGGAAATCGGCAAGGTGTATTTCGAGCAGTGCCGCGACATGCTCGACAATCTCGATGAAGTCGAAGCGACCGTGGGCCGCACGACGGTGGTGCCGCGCGGCATGCTGCGCCTGAGCGCGCCGGTCTGGTTCGCCAACCCGATTTTTACGCGCACGCTGGCCGCCTACCGCGAGCGTTTTCCGGAAGTGACCTTCGATATCGACCTGAGCGGCCGGGTGGTGAACCTGGTGGAAGAAGGTTTCGACCTGGCCCTGCGCGTCAGCCAGGCGCCGTCGCCGGCCCTGATCGCGCGCCCGGTCGGCAAGGTGATGTTTTATCTGGTGGCCGCGCCGGCCTACCTGGCCCGTTTTGGCACGCCGCGCCTGCCGCAGGAATTGGCCGCGCACGCCATGATCAGTTATTCCTTGATGGCGACAGGCAATGAACTGCCCTTCGACGGCCCGCAGGGCACCCTCAAGGTCAAATTCCAGCCGGTCCTGCAATCGAATAATGAAAGCCTGCTGCATGCGGCCGCGCTGGACGCGATGGGCATCGCGCTGCTGCCCTCGTGGCAGGCCGATGCCGACCTGGCGGCCGGCCGCCTGGTGCGCCTGTTCGGCGATTACACCCTGGTCGGCGGCAAGGTGCATGCCGTCTACACCAGCCGCCGCTACCTGTCGTCGAAGGTGCGCACCTTTATCGATTTCCTGGCCGAAGAAGGGCGGCTGGGTGGCTGAGGGTGGTTGCATAGGTTGTCATGTTGCAAGCCCTGAGTATAATAAGGCGCCTTTGCCGTATCGTTCGGCGCCGCATACTATCCAGCCCGCCGCCATGATGCCTGCCCTGTCCACCCTGATGATCGCCGTCCGCACCGTGCTGTTGTGCGGCCTGGCCATGCCGGCGCTGGCACAGCAGGCGCGGCAGGAGGGCGCGCCGGCTGTGCCTGTCACCTCGGGCGAATTGTCGGCCGAGGTGGGCGGGAATGGCCAGCGCAGCGGACATGCCAGCGTGGCGCGCGACCAGCAGGGCTGGTCGCTCGATGCCGCGCTGGACGTGGTGCGCAATGGCAATTACCTCGATGGCAGCGTGTTTCTGGAGCGTAGCGCCAGCCTCGGCGCGGAATGGAAGTCGCGCCAGGGCCGGTTCGGCTTCAGTGCCGACAAGGTCGAGCAGGAAACCCGCTACCCCGCGCCATTCACCGCGCTCAAGGCGCTTGCCTGGCCGCTGGCCGCCTGGCCGGACGACCGCTACCGCTACGACGTGGCGCGCGCCAGCGCTTTCGTGCAGCGCTATGTCGGCAACTTGGAGCTCGGCGTGGAAGCGACCTTGCGCGAAAAGCGCGCGCAAGCCACCTACGCCGGCGACACCGGCAGCGATGTGTCGTCATACCGCAGCCGCCAGCTGCAACTGGCACCGCGCCTGCGCCACTATGGCAAGCTGGGCACGGTCGGCACCGATACCGAACTTGGCGTCGACCTGATGCAATGGGAGCGCCGCACGGCGCGCTCGACCGAAGACAGCGCCAGCGACCTGACGCGCCGCCAGCATGCGCGCGCGCTGCTGCTGCGCGAAGAACTGGCGTTTGGCGGCGTGCATGCGCCGCGCCTGCTGCTCGGCCTGCGCCGTGAACAGTTTCACCTCGACCCGTCGGACTTGCCGGCCGGCGGCAGCGACTGGGAAAACCAGCGCGCCTGGGACCTGCAGGCCAGCTTTTTGCTGCGTCCCGACACCAGCGTGTATGCCAAGACGGCGCGCAGCTACCGTATCGATGACGATGGCTATACCAGCGCCGGCTACCGGCCGCTGGCGGGCCAGCTGCGCTACCAGCGTGAAGTGGGATTGAACTGGAGCGGCAAGGAGCGCAGCGCATCGCTGCGCCTGTTCAGCGAGCGCCTGGTGACCAGGATCGTGTTCGACCAGAGCCTGGTGGAACTGAACCAGCAGGGTTTTGCGGGCAACCTGGAGCCGGCCCGGCGCGACGGCCTGGCGATCGAGGCCAGCATGGCGCTGTCGCCGGCCTGGCGCATCGAGGGCCAACTGCAGCAGGCGCATGCCCGCTATGATGACTATCCGTACGACGGCGCCGATATCGCGCTGGTGCCCAAGACGCTGGCCACGGCCCGCCTGTACTGGACGCCGCCAGGCCGCAGCAGTGCCGACCTGGGCGTGCAGTGGCTGCGCGCCCTGCGCTATGGCAATGACTTCGACAACAGCTGCCTGGCGCAGGTGCCGGCGTTTGCCACGGTTGACGGCCACTATGCCTACAAGGCCGGCGCCTGGCAGCTGGAACTGGCGGCCAGCAACCTGACCGACCGCCGCCATTATGGCGATGCGCGGGCCTGCCGCTCGAGCATTTACCAGAACGATACGCGCCAGTTGCGCCTGTCGGCGCGCTACCAGTTCTGAGTCCGGCCCGCCCCGGTACTTAAACAGGGCTTAAGCGGCATGGCGCGCGGGCCGCCACTGGCCTTTTTTGACATCGGCCCTCGATGCAAGCGCGCAAAAAATGGTAACCTCGCACTGTTCACGACCACTATGATGAAGGATATGACCATGCGTTTCCCGCGCTTCCTGCGTTCCCTGTTGAGCCCCGTGCTTGCCGCTACTTTTCTCCTCGCCGCCAGCGGTGGCGCAATCGCCGCCGATACGGGCTTTACCACGCTGGCCACGCCGCAGCGCAGCGACACCGGCAAGAAAGTGGAAGTGGTCGAGTTCTTCATGTACTCGTGCCCGCACTGCAATGTGCTCGATCCGCTGATGCATGACTGGGTCAAGAAACAGGGCGACAAGATCGCCTTCCGCCGCGTCCATCTGGCTTTCTCGGGCCCGAAAGATCCGCAGGCGCATGCCTACGCCACCCTGGAAACCATGGGCGTGCTGGAGCAGTACCACGACAAGATCTTCCGCGCCATCCACGTCGAGCGCAACCGCCTGATGACCGACGGCGCCATCCTCGACCTGCTGGTCAAGAACGGCATCGACAAGGCGAAATACCTGGAAATGTTCAACTCGTTCGGCGTCCAGACCAAGCTCAAACGCAACGAGCAGCTGATCACCGCCAGCAAGATCGACAGCGCGCCGACCATCGTCATCGATGGCCGTTTCGTGACCTCGCCGGCACAGCTGTCGCGTCCGGGCCAGTCCGAGCGCCAGACCCAGGAAGCGACCTTGCGCGTGATGGATGAACTGGTGGCGCGCACCCTGAAAGAGCGCGGTGGCGCACCCGCGCCGGCGAAGAAATAAGCCATGAAACAGCTGCCCTGGACCTTGTGCGCAGTCGCCCTGGCGCTCGTCGCCTGGCTGGCGCTGGCCGTCGTCAATGTGGAAAACCAGCGCAACGCGCTGGCCAGCAAGGCCTGCGCCGAAGCCGACGCGCGGTGCCTGGCGGCCGCGCAGTCGCGCGCGCACTGGTGGCAGCACCTGGCGTATGCGATGACACACGTGCGGCCTTGATCGCCGCAGCAGTACCCCACCAGCCCGCCCAGTGCGGGCTTTTTAACATCATGGAGCAACGATGAAAGAAGTCATCCTGATCACCGGCAGCAGCCGCGGCATCGGCGCGGCCACCGCCCTGCTGGCCGCGCGCCAGGGCTATGCGGTCTGCATCAACTATGTGCGCGACGCGCAGGCGGCGGAGGCGCTGTGCGCGCAGATACGCGCCGAAGGCTTTGAAGCGATCGCGGTGCAGGCCGACGTCGGCCAGGAAGCGGACGTGGAACGGCTGTTTCGCGAAGTCGATGCGCGCCTGGGCACGATCACCGCGCTGGTCAACAATGTGGGCGTGCTGGAGCAGAAGTGCCGGCTGGTCGATATTTCGGTGCAGCGCATGGAGCGCGTGCTGCGCACCAATGTGATCAGTTATTTCCTGTGCTGCCAGCAGGCCGTGCGGCGCATGTCGACCGCTAACGGCGGGCAGGGCGGGCGCATCGTCAATGTGTCGTCGGTGGCCTCGCGCCTGGGCGGCAGCGCCGAATATGTCGACTATGCGGCCTCGAAAGGCGCGGTCGACACGCTGACCATCGGCCTGGCGAAAGAGGTGGCGCCGGAAGGCATCCGCGTCAACTGCGTGCGGCCCGGCCTGATCTTCACCGAGATCCACGCTTCGGGCGGCGAGCCGGGCCGGGTGGCGCGGCTGGAGGCTGGCGTGCCGATGCAGCGCGGCGGCCAGCCCGAGGAAGTGGCCGAAGGCATCTTGTACCTGCTCAGTCCTGCCGCCAGCTATGTGACGGGAGTGTTCCTGGACGTCGCCGGCGGGCGCTAGGCTTTGGCTTTTTGCGGCGCCGGCGCCGGCGCCGAATGCGGCGTGATCACCACGGTGCAGGTGGTGCCGGCCACCAGTACCTGATTTGCCGGCAGCTGGTCGATATGGATGCGCACCGGCACGCGCTGGGCCAGGCGCACCCAGTTGAAGGTGGGGTTCACGTCGGCCAGCAGTTCGCGGCCGGTGGCGGCGTCGCGGTCGGTGATGCCGCGCGCGATGCTCTCGATATGGCCGTGCAGGGTGCCGCCGCTCATCAGCTTCATTTCCGCCTTGTCGTCCTGCGCCAGCATGGCCAGCTTGGTCTCTTCGAAGTAGCCCACGACGTAGTACGAGGCGCTGTCGATCACCGCCAGCTTGGGCGCGCCGACGGCGGCAAAGTCGCCGGTGTGCACGTTCAGATTGGTGACATAGCCATCAACCGGGGCGCGCACGGTGGTGCGCTCCAGGTTCAGTTGCGCCAGGCTGCGTGCGGCCAGCGCGCCCTGCACCTGCGAAGTGGCCGAGCTGGCGGCAAACGCCGCCGTTTCGCGGCTTTCGGTCGAGACGATGCTGGCGTCCAGGCTGGCGCGGCGCTGCGCTTCCTTGCCGCGGCGGCCCTGTTCCGTGCGCTGCGCGGCCAGCGCGGCCTCGGCCTGGGCCAGCGCGCTCGCATAGCGTTCCTTGTCGACCACGAACAGCACGTCGCCCTTGTGCACCACCTGGTTGTCGCGCACCAGTACCTGCGTGACGGTGCCGGCCACGTCGGCGCTGATATTGATCACGTCGGCCTTGATGCGGCCGTCGCGCGTCCATGGCGATTCCATGTAGCGATCCCAGACGGTCTTGCCGATCCAGAGGGCGGCGGCGAGCAGCAGCAGCGTGATTGCGTAGCGGGTCAGTTTGGTTACCATCGCGGTATCCCTTCCTTGATCAGGTTGAACGGTTTTTTTTATTTGTAGAGCGACAGGGACAGCGCGCCGAAGATGGCGACAAAGATGCACAGCCGCGCCAGCGACGGATGCCAGACCATCCGGTACACGCCGAGCCAGCCGAACACGCGGTCCAGCGCGGTCTGCAGCGCGATGCTGAGGATGAACAGGGGCAGCAGGGTGGGCAGCAATACCCCGAACAGGGCGAATTCACGCGGCATGGGAGTCTCCGGCGGCAGGCGCCATATGGTCGAGCAAGGATGTGTACAGGGAATGCAGGTCGGCCAGCGCCGTCTGCAGCCGCAGCGCACGTTCGGCGCCGGCGCCGAGCTGCGCTTCACGCACGCAGGCGCCGGCCCGCAGGGTGGCGGCAATCGCCGCCTGCAGTTCGACATCGCCGCGCGTGCGCAGCCAGGCGGCGATACCGTCCACGCAGCGGCCCAGCGCCTGGGTGGCGACGCCGGGCGCCCTGGACGTGGCGACCAGTTCGCGCACTTCGATCACCGAGTGACCGATTTCCAGCAGGGTCAGGGCCTGGCGCACCACGGCGCGCGCCTCTGCCCCCGGCGCCGGGCCGGCCGCCGCATTGAGTTGGCTGAGCAGGTCGCGCATGCGGTTGTCGTAGCGGTGCTTGTTGGCGGACCCTTGCGCCAGGCGCGCGGTGCAGGCGCGCAGCGTCTCGCGCCACAGGGCCGGCCCCACATGGTCCTTGTGGCCCATGGTGTGCTCGGGCAGGATCACGGCAAATACCACGCCTGCCAGCATCAGGCCGACGATCAGCGCCATGCCGGTATTGAGAAAGGCGGCGCCGTCGACGTGCATCAGGTTGGTCGGCGCCATCTGCGTCATGAAGGTGCCCACGCCCAGGCCGATGCCCAGCTTGGCCGGATTGCTCATCAGGTACAGGCCGACCGCCAGGAAGGGCGCAAAGCTCAGCACCAGCATCGGAAAGCCGTCGCCGTGCACCAGCACGAAATATACGCACACCAGCGCCAGCGGCATGGCGATCAGGAAGCCCGTCAGCACCTGCCGTATCATCGCGATCGGGCGCGGCACCGACGAGGCCAGCGCGCAGAACACGGCCGCCATCAGCATGGCCGTGCTGGCATACGGCCAGGCCAGGAAATACGCGCCCAGCGCCAGCAGGGCCAGGCTGATGGCGGCGCGCGCGCCGCTTGCGATCACCAGCGCCGGCGGGGTTTTCGGCGCATAGGCCTGCGGCGCGCTGACATCCAGCGGCGTGTCGTGCGCCAGGCTGAAATAGACTTCATGGAAGCGGCTCATGTCGCGCGCGAAGCGTTCCAGCAGTTCGCAGACGGTGTCGAAATCGATGCGCTGCACGTGTTCGACATCCGCGCCGTCGATCTGCGCACGGGCCTGCGCCAGCGCCGCCTGCAGGTGCAGCTGCATGGTGTCGAGCGAGTCCTGCGACGGGCGCGAGCGCAGCGCTTCGGCGATGATGTCGAACAGCGGCGCGCAGGCCTCGACGACCCGGGTCTGGCCGTCGCGCTGCAGGCGCTCGAACAGGCGGTGAAAGGTATAGAAGGTGGTCAGCGCCGTCATGAAGGTGCTGTTAAACGCGTGCAGCTTGCGGTTTTGCGCGCGCACATGGCTGACGGCGTCGCTCACTTCGAACAGGGCGGCCGAGCGGCCCAGTTCCAGCGCGGCGACGTCGGCCGCGAAGCGCAGATGCGTCACTTCGACCTCGGAGGCCGACAGTTTTTGCTGCAGCACGTCCTGGCAGAAGCCGAGGAATTTGGCGTAGCGCGCTTCCACCGAGCGCATCACCTGCGTGCCCTGGTGGCGCGGCAGCAGCACGCTGGAGACCACCGCCGAACAGATGATGCCCAGGCTCACTTCCGCCACGCGCGTGACGGCCAGCGCGAACACCTGCATCGGCTGCTCGATGGCGGGCAGCACGATCATGCAGGCGGTATAGCCGGACAGCACATACACATAGGACTGGGCGTTGCGGTGCAGCGCGGCGCCGCTGGTGCACAGGCCCACCCACAGCGCCAGGCCGGCGAACAGCAGCACCGGCTGCTGCGGGAAAAAGCCGATCAGGCACAGCGCGGCGGTGCAGCCGAGAAGGGTGCCGCACAGGCGGTAAAAGCTTTTTTCCAGCACCATGCCGCTGCTGGGCAGGGCCAGGATAATGGTGGTGGTCATGGCCGTGCTGGGCGAATCGAGGCCCAGGCGGTAGGCCAGCCACAGCGCGCAGAAGGCGGCCGTGAGGGTCTTGGCGACATAGATCCAGCGTTCGCCTTCGGTCACGCGCCAGTCCTGCAGCGCTTGCGCCAGCCAACGTGCGGCCCGCGGCAGGGGGCCTGTATGCAAAGGTGCTGTGGCTGGCGTCATCGATAAAAGGAACTCAGGCAGGGTTGTTGATATTGTTCAGGTTGCGCAACTGGCGCACGTACAGCTTGTCGAGCACTTGCAGCTCTTCTTCGGTAAAGCCTTCATACAGCGTCGAGGTTTCCGCATACACGTCCGGCAGCGCCGTCTCGATCAGGGCGCGGCCCTGGTCGGTCAGCGAAATCATCACCGAGCGACGGTCGCCGGGGCGCGTGCCACGGTGGATCAGCCCGCGCGTTTCCAGGTCATTGCACACGCGCGTCAGGTTGGCCGGCTTTTCATGGCAGGCCATGCCCAGCACGGCGGCGCTCGACGTTTCGTCTTCCGTGCCGTACAGCACGGCCAGCACCATGTAGCTGGCATCGACCAGGTCATGCTTTCTCAACGCCGCATTGGTCAGGTCCTTCATGCCTTTCTGGATGTGATACGTCATGCGCAGCAGGCGCATCAGTTCCAGGGGGAACGCCGGCATGCGCGTGCGGATATGTTGCAGCCGCTTCGAGGTGGCATCAAATGCTGTCATGTCGTGTTCCTTTGCGTATGAATAAAGCGCTGATTGTATCTTGTAGTCTTATGGCAACGCGAATCTTTGAGTCACGCTCCTTTGGCCTAAATTCCGCCTCCGAGTGCATTCATCAGGGAAACATAGAGGTCGAGTTCGCTGGCGCCGTTCTGTGCCTGCTGCTGTTGTTCCGCCAGCAGCGCCACTTGCGTGTTGAGCATGTTGATGGCGTCGCTCATGCCGGCCTTGTAGGCCTGTTCGGCCAGGTCGCGCGCGCGCTGCGCCGTGGCCAGCGCCTGCTGCGTCAAGGCGTGCTGCTTTTGCAGCGACTGCGCTTTCGTCACGGCGTTGGCGACGTCCGCCATGGCGTTGATCACGGTGGCGTTGTACTGCTCGACGGCGCCGTCATACACGGCCGTCTGGCTGCCCAGCTGGGCGCGCAGACGGGCGCCGGCAAAGATCGGCAGGCTCAGCGCCGGCGAGGCGCCGCGCACCTGCGAATTGGCGTCCAGGAAATGGCTGAAACCGAAGGCCTGGAAACCGGCAAACGCCACCAGGTTGACGTTCGGATAAAACTCGGCCTTGGCCGCGTCGATGCGCTTGGCGGCCGCTTCCACCCGCCAGCGCTGGGCGGCGATATCGGGACGGCGGCCGATCAGGTCGGCCGGCAGGGCCGCGGGTATCGCCAGCGGGTGATCCAGCCGCAGCACCGGGCGCGTGAGCGCGCTACCGGCCGACGGGCCCTTGCCCGACAGCGCCGCCAGCTGGTTGCGCAGCAGGGCCAGCGATTCATTGGCCTGCTCCAGCTGGCGCAGGCCGGCCGGCAGGGTGGTTTCGATCTGCGCCACGTCGATCTCGGTGCCGATGCCGGCCTGGCGGCGGCGCTTGGTAATGTCGAGAATGCGCGCGCGCTGCGCCAGGCTGTTTTGTATCACGTCCTGCAAGGTGAATTCGTACGACAGCTGGATATAGGTGCGCACCAGGGCTGTTTCCAGGGCGAGGCGGGCCATCTGCGATTCGGCCGAGGCCAGTTGCACGTCGCCCAGGGCGGCGGCCAGCGCGGCGCGGTTGCGGCCCCACAGGTCCAGGTCATAGGAGGCGGTGACGGTGGCCTGGTTGCGCCAGGCATAGTTGCCGGCCAGCGGGGCCGGCGTACTGCCATGCTGCGAATACAGTTCGCGGTTGATCGACACGCTGGCGTCCGCCTGTGGCCGGGTCTTGTCCTCGGCCGCGCCGGCCAGCGCTTCGGCCTGGCGCACGCGCGCCTGGGCGCCGCGCAGGGTGGGGCTGTCGGCCAGCGCCTGCTGCATCAGGCGGTCCAGCTGCGGGTCCCGCAGCGCTTGCCACCATTCGGCGCGCGGCCAGTCTATGGCGGCGCTGGCCGCCTCATTCGTCCTGCCGCCATCGAGAACGTGCGCGTCCGCCAGCACCGCTTGCGGCGCGATATGGCCCATGTCGGCGCAAGCGCCAAGGGCAAGGGCCAGGCTGGCGGCCAGCAGACGGCGGGACAATGACATGCGGGAACTCCACGGAAAGTAATCGGTAAACAATGTAATAAAGCTCGCCGCGGTGAGCTTGCCAGGAGTGGCCTGGCCATGCTGCGCCGCAACGGGGTAGTGCTAAAAACCGGCTGACTGGTTTTTATTTGACGACATGGTGACGCGTCTGCGCGATATCGAAATCGGCTTCCGTCTGCGGGATCTGGCCAGCCTTGCGGGCGGCGTAGAACTCGTTCATGACCTGTTCGCGCGTCACGGTGCTGGCGGCGGTGGCAGGGGTTTTAGGATAGTCGGCTTCGCTGGTGGCGATTTCGCCGGCGTTGCGAGCACGGATATATTCGGCCGTGACGTCGGCGCGTGTCAGTTGGGTGCTGGCGGCTGGCGCTGCGCTTTGGGCAAAAGCCGACGAGGCGGCGACGGCCAGCAATACTGCTGCGAGTGATTTGGCTTGCATGATGAACTCCTGTTTGGGCATGGCTGGGTGGATGGGCCGGATCGCCACGTACCGGTCGGTTCGGCGGCAGGGCGCGGGTGGCGCCTTGCTGCCGATGAAACATGTTTCTGGATCAGAAGCGTGCTTACTTGAATGAACTATAGCAATGAATAGTACATTTGTGAAGTATTATTTTCAAATAGTGTGCACCGCAGCCGTGCGACATGGTTGCCGCAGGCGGAGTACAGTAATATTTTATTAACAGGAGAACAGCATGAGCGCAAGCAGCCTCGATCCAGACAACCTGCCCGGCCTGCCGGACCGCGTGCTTGGCACGGGCCATGGCAAGGGCGCACTGGGCCCCAGCGACAATTCCGACAGCGGCAGCGATGTGCAGGGCATTCCGGGCCAGGACCAGGAAAGCCTGGACAGCGACAGCGATGCCGCCGGCACCGGCGAACGGGCCGGCGTGGAACCTGAAAACGCGGCGCCCGACGGCGGCGATATCGATGTCGATCACATCGAGCGCATGGTGCCCGGCCGCTCCATCGACGACGTCGAAGGCGACGAAGAGCTGGACCACCCTGTCTGACACCGTGTGACCATTTTGCGCGGCGCCCTGCGGGCAGCGTAAAATGGTGGCTGGTGCCGGCCGGCACAGCACACCAGGGAAGCACATGCAAATGACGCAAGACAAACAAAAAGACTTGATGTCGATGTACCGCGAGACGCGGCCGCGCGAATTTTTTGGCGAAAAAAGTACCACCAATCATTTGCCGTGGAGCTTGCTGATCCTGCTATGTGCGCTGGCCATCTGGCTGGTGCTGGCCCTGGCGGCGGCGGAAAACCAGCGCTACGCCCTGCAGACAAAAGCCTGCCAGGACCGCGTGTTTCCGACTGAAATCGACACGGCTTGCCTGAAGCAGATCAAGTCGCGCGAGCACTGGTGGCAGCATGTGGGCCATGCGCTGGTGCATCTGGGATCGTAAAAAAATGGGCGCCGATTCGGCGCCCATTTTTTTCACTGCGTTACTGCGTTACTTCTTTATTTGGCCTTTGACGGCCCCTCCCACAGATTGATATGCCCCTCGCGCGCCTGCACATCGATGGCGCGCAGCTCTTCTTCCGTAAAGCCCAGCTGCTGCAGCGCCGCCACGTTTTCGCGGATCTGCGCGCTGCTGCTCGCGCCGATCAGGGTGGTGGTCACGCGCGGGTCGCGCAGCACCCAGGCCAGCGCCATCTGCGCCAGGCTCTGGCCGCGTGCGGCGGCGATCTGGTTCAGGCCGCGCACCCTGGCCAGGTTTTCCGCGCTCAGGTGTTCCTTGGTCATCGAGCCGCCGCCGGGGCGGTTGATGCGCGCATCCTGCGGCACGCCGTCCAGGTATTTGTCGCTCAGCAGGCCTTGCGCCAGCGCCGTGAAGGTGATGCAGCCCATGCCTTCCTGTTCAAGCGTGTCGAGCAGGCCGTCGTCCTCGATCCAGCGGTTGAGCATGTTGTACGACGGCTGGTGGATCAAACACGGTACTTTCCAGTCGCGCAGCAAGGCCGCCGCTTCGGCCGTCTTCTGCGGCGAATACGAGGACAGGCCCACATACAGCGCCTTGCCCTGCTGTACGGCGGTGGCCAGCGCGCCCATGGTTTCTTCCAGCGGCGTGTCGGCGTCGTAGCGGTGCGAATAAAAGATGTCGACATAGTCCAGGCCCAGGCGCTTCAGGCTCTGGTCCAGGCTGGCCAGCACGTATTTGCGCGAGCCGCCGCCCTGGCCATACGGGCCGGGCCACATGTCCCAGCCGGCCTTGGTGGAAATGATCAGCTCATCGCGGTACGGCAGAAAATCGTCGCGCAGCAGCTTGCCGAAATTGCTTTCCGCGCTGCCATACGGCGGGCCGTAATTGTTGGCCAGGTCGAAATGGGTAATGCCCAGGTCAAACGCCGTGCGCAGCATGTCGCGCTGCACGGCCAGGCTGGTGCTGTCGCCGAAGTTGTGCCACAGGCCCAGCGACAGCAGCGGCAGTTTCAGTCCGCTGCGCCCGCAGGTGCGATATTGCATCTGTTCATAGCGGTTCTCGGCGGCGTGATAGGTCATGGTGTCTCCTCTGGTGGTGAAGCGCTTATTCTCGCGCAAATCCGGCAAGCGTGCGCAGGCGTCGCCAGCCTTACAATGATTCTTTTCCCGTCCCCGGAGCACGCCATGGAAGTCGAACTCAAACTCCTGCTCGATCCGCAGCATGCCGCGCGGCTGCGCGAGCATCCCTTGCTGGCGCACCATGCGACCCAGGAACCGGTGCTGCTGGCCATGCACGACGTGTATGTCGATACGCCCGACCTGCAGCTGTGCCGCCATCAGGCCGGCCTGCGCGTGCGCCACATCGATGGCGCCTGGGTGCAGACCCTGAAGGCGGGCGGCAGCGTGCGCGGCGGCCTGCACAGCCGTTACGAATGGGAGAGTGCAGTGGCGGGAGCGGCGCCGGACCTCGACGCGCTCGACGCGCTGATCAAAGGCAAGCAGCCGGTGCGCGCGCTGCTGCGCCAGGACGCCGTCCGCGCCAATCTGCAAACGGTGTTTGGCACGCGCATCGAGCGCACGGTGTGGCAACTGGCCACGCCGCAGGGCGACCTGGTCGAGTGCGTGCTGGACCAGGGCGTGATCGAACACGGCAGCGCAGACAGCATGCGCAGCGTGCCGGTCAGCGAGGTGGAACTGGAACTGAAGGCGGGCCGCCAGGCCGCCCTGTTCGACATCGCGCTGGCGCTGCTGCAAGAGGTGCCGCTGTGGATAGGCCAGGCCAGCAAGGCCGAACGCGGCTATCGCCTCGCCGCCGGCTTGCCGGTGAAAGCCGTCAAGGCGCAGCCTTTGATATTGAAAGACAAGCTGTCGGTGCAGCAGGGTTTCCTGGCCATCGCCGCCAATTGCCTGGAACAGGTCAGCGCCAACCAGGACGGCGTGGCAAGCAGCGAGGATGTGGAAAGCCTGCACCAGATGCGCGTCGGCTTGCGCCGGCTGCGCTCGGTCTTGTCGCTGTTCAAGCCACTGCTGGCCTTGCCCGAAGACCTGCAGGCCGACCTGGACTGGCTGGTGGCCAAGCTGGGCGCCGCGCGCGACTGGGATGTGCTGGTCCTGGACACCCTGGCGCCTTGCGAGGGCGAGGTCGATGCCGACACCCTGGCGCCCTTGAGCGAGGCCGCGCGCGAGGAAGCCCGCGCCGCCCACGCGCAGGCGGCCGAAGCGCTGGCCGATGTGCGCTACACGCGGCTGATGCTGGGCCTGCAGCGCTGGCTGCTCACGTGTGGCTGGCGCGAGGGCAGCACGCCGCGTCAGCGCCGGGCACTGGAGCAACCCTTGCCGCGCTTTGCAAAACAGGCCTTGCGCCAGCGCCAGCGCCGCCTGCGCAAGCGCGGCAAGCTGCTGCTCAGCGGCACGCCCGATGAACGCCATCAGATCAGGATCGCCGCCAAGAAGACGCGCTACGCGGCCGAGTTCTTTGCCTCGTTGTTCAGCGACGGCAAGGTGCGTGCGTATGTCAAACCATTGTCGGGCTTGCAGGATGTGCTGGGTGGCTTGAATGACTTGCAGGTGGCCGACGGCTTGCTGCGGCAATTGGCCGAAGAGCAGTCGACGCTGCAGGCGCCAGCGTCGTTCGTGCGCGGCTACCTGGCGGCGCGCGCCCACGAACGACTGGCCGATGCGCGCGGCATGCGGCAGGCCTGGCGGCGCTTCAAGGCGGCGCGCCTGCCAGGTTGAACTGGAGCGGGATTACTGCAGCTTGCTGTTCTGGCAGCCCGAGCTCGAACACTCGCGGAAGCGGTCCTGCAGGAATTGCGCGCGCTGGATGGTGGTATTGGTGGCGCAATCGAGGTTCACATAGAAACCCGTGCCGTCCTTTTTCGAGCAGCTCTGGTTGCGCTCGTTGATCCACGACAGCTGGCCCGACTTCAGGGTCTGCTTGCCGTTGGCGTCGAGTTTCGCGGCCAGTTTCTTGTAGTTGGCGTTCAGCTCCTTGTCCGCTTCCTGGTACACCTTGTTCAGGCAATACAGGCCGTCGAAATCGTTGCGCGGCGTATCGCAGGCGGAGTTGGCGAAGGCGGAGCCGGAAGCACACAGCAGCAAGGCGAGCATGAATTTTTTCATGGCGTTCTTTCACAAGGTGAGGGACGGTGGCGGCGAGCAAAGCTGGCTCTTGCGTATCCTACAACATGCTTCGTTTCCGCCGTGCACGCTTGCGCGCAGGCTTCAATAGGCCAGCTGGCCCGGCACGATCACTTCGATCTCGGTGCCGGCGCCGGGCCGGCTGCCGAGGTTCAGGGTGGCGCCGATGCTGGCGGCGCGCTCGCGCATGCCGACCAGGCCCCAGTGGCCGGGCCGTCCCGCCTGCGCCACGGCGTCATCGAGGCCGCAGCCATCGTCGCGCACGCGCAAGGTGAACGCCTGCTCGGCATAATCGAGCTCCAGCACGATATGCGCCGCTTCGGCATAGCGCGAGGCGTTGAACAGCGCTTCGCGCGCGATCGCATAGATTTCATCGTGCACGCAGGGAAGCAAGCGCCGGCAAACACCGCTCACGCGCACCGTGAATGCGTGCGCGCGGTGCTGGGCCAGCCCCTTGCCGAATTCCTGCAGCGCCAGCGGCAGTTCGTCGGGCGGCGCCACGGCGCGCAAGTCCATGATCTGGTCGCGCCCCTCGATCAGCAGCTGGTCGGCCAGGTTCAGGGTGCCGTCCAGGCGCGCCCGTTCGCGCGTGCCCTGCGGCAGCATGTGCGCGTGCGCATGGAACGACAGGATCAGGCCCTGCACGCTTTGCAGCAGGGTGTCGTGCAGCGAGCGGGCGATGCGCGAGCGTTCGGCCAGGCGTTCCTGCAAGCGCTCCTGCAGCCGTTCGTGCATGCCGCGTTTCAGGCGGCGGATGCGCAGCACATACAGGCCATACAGCAGCAGCGCGCCGCCCAGCGCCAGCAGCACCTTGAACCACGGCGTCTGCACAAAGGTGGGCGCGATCACGATATCGAGCGTTGCCGCTTGCGTGTTCCAGACGCCATCTTCGTTGGCCGCCGTCACCTCGAAGCGGTAGCTGCCCGGCGCCAGGTTGGTGTAATACGCTTCGCGCCGGCCGATTGGCTCCTGCCAGCCGGCGTCCACGCCGGTCAAGCGGTAGCGCAAACGCACGCGCTCGGGCATGGACAGGCTCAAGGCCGTAAAGCCGATCTGCAGGTTCTTGCTGCCCTGCGGCAGGTGCAAGGGCTTGCCTGCATCGGGCCGGTAGGGCGCGCCGTCGGCCTGCACGGTAACGATCTGCACCGGCGGCGGCAGGGGGTTGCGGCGGATCTGCGCCGGGTCGAGGATGGCGATGGTGGCGGCGGTGGAGAACCACAGCTTGCCGTCGGGCGCGCGGATCAGCGTGGGCACCGGGCGCAGTTGCGCGGCATGGCCCTGCAGGCCGTCGAGCGCGTTGAAGCGTTCGGCCTCGACCGCCGTGCCGTCCTTGATCCAGGCGGTCAGGCTGGCGGCGCCGATATGGTCGATGCCGTCCGCGCCATGCAGCCACAGGTCGCCGCCAGGCAGGCGCACCATGCCCGACACGCCGCGAAACGGTTCGCCATGCGCGCCGCGCAGCGCATGGAAACGGCCGCCGCGGTACAGCGCCACGCCATGCTCGCCGCCGGCCCACATGGCGTCGCCATCGCGGTACAGCTGCAGCACCGTGCCCACTTGCAAGCCGTCGGCTTCACCGAGGCGCCTGACGGCGCCCGCATGCTGGCCGTCGCCGACCAGGCTGATGCTGTTGTCGGCGTGGCCCAGCCAGACCGTGCCTTGCCCGTCCATTGCCATGGCCGTGGCCAGCGCCGCGGGCAGGCCGGACAGGCCGCCATCCTTGATCCATGTGCCGCTGGTGCGGCGAAACAGCCCGCCGCCCGAGAACGAGGCCCACAAGTTGCCCGCGCGGTCCTGCTGCAGCGCCTGCGGGTCGAGGCCGGCGACACCCGGCGGCAGCGCCACCGGCGTGAAAGCGCCATTCACGGCGCGGTGATGCAGGCCCAGCTCATTGCCCAGCCATAAAGTGCCATCGGGCGCCCAGTGGCTGGCCGCCAGTTGCCCCTTCAACTCGACTTTTTTGACGCCATCGGCCGTAAAGCTGCGGATGTCGCCCACATAGTCGCCGATCCAGACATCGCCGTTCGGCCCCGGCAGCATGCCGGGATGGTCGAACGGCACGTCGACCGGCAAGGTCTTCAGGCGGTTCGGCCGCAAACGGTCCAGCCCGGCCGAGGTGCCGAACCACAGATTGCCTTCGCGGTCCTGGAAGCTCGATTGCGGCAGCGGGCCGCTGATGCCGTTCTGCCGCGTCAGGCGCTGCGCCGGCAGGCTGGGGCCGCCAGGCACGAACTTGCGCTCGATGCCGTCCGGGTTGAACAGCCACATGGTGCCGGCGCGGTCGAAACGGATGCCGTTGCCGAGGGCGTCGGGCTTGAGCGGCCCCTTGCCTGGCGGTTCGGTGGTGCGCACGCGGAAATACCGGTTCTGGTTGTCGACCGCCCAGATCGCGCCATCGGGCGCTTCGCCCATGCTGGTGAGCATGGTGCGCGGCCAGGCGTGGGAAAAGCGCGCCTGGCCCGGCTGGCGGAAAAACACGCCATGCATGGTGCCCATCCACTGCGTGCCGTCGCGGCCGAACAGCACCTGGTACACGCGCCGCGTCGGCAGCCCCACGTTCTCGCCTTGCGCCTCGAAGCGCTGCGCCCCCGGCGCCAGCCGCGCCGCGCCATCGCGCGTGCCGACCCAGATGGCGCCATCGGGCGCCTGCTCGATATGGAACACGGCGCCCGTCGGCAAGCCGTCGGCCTCGCCGTAGGTGCGCGCGCCTTTCTCCCGAAACACCGTCAAGCCGCCCAGGCGGTAGCCGACCCAGATCGCGCCATCAGGCGTTGCCGCCAGGCCCAGCACATTCGACGAGGGCAGGCGGTGGCCGTAGACGCTGTCGCTGCGTTCGAAATGCACGCCATCGTAGCGGTACAAGCCGGTCGCGGTGGCGATCCACAGCCAGCCGTCCTGGCCCTGCGCAAATTTCAGCACATCGACCGGCGCACCCTGCACCGCGCCCCAGGCGCTATGGCTGTAGTCGGACAGCAGCGGCGCAGGCGCCGGCGCGGCCGCCACGCAGGACAGATGGAGCGCCGCCAGGGAAACGGCGAGCAGGCGGCGCGGCAAGCGAAAAAGCATGGAGTGGACGCAGGAGTGGAAAGCGGTTGGGCTGGAAAATGATTATAGACGAGTAACAAGGTGGCGGTCAGGTGGAACAGGAAGCGGGCAGGGGCTTGTCCGCATTGATATATCGCAATATCATGTATGGATGACAAGGTGCCCGATGTGTGCGCCCGGCCAACCATACAAGGAAGAAACATGCCGCTGTTCTGGACCATCTGGGCTTGCGTAGTCGTTGGCCTTCTTTTGCTTGTCAGCTATATGGAGGTGAGCGGGGCGCGCAACGGCTTTCAGGGCGCGAACGGTATTTTCCTGTTTGCCAGCGGCTACATGACGCTACTGACCAGTCCCATTTTGTTTATCGTCACCTGGATCTGGGTCGATCTCCTGACGGCCTTGATCGTCTGGGGCATAGCCGCCGCTGTCTATGCGGCGCTGTTTTACGGCATGCTGCAGTTGATCGACAAGCTGCTGCGCAAGCCTTCCTGACGCCGATGGGCTACCGCGCCGGCCAGTTTCGCTGATCCGGGTGCCGGCCTGCCTGGCGCGTATTTGTCTGTAACTTTCAAGGATGCTCAATCAATGAAACTGCCAACACTATCGCCATCCCGACTCCAGCGTGCGTGGCAATGCGCGGCCCGCTGCGACGCGGCCGTCACGTCGGAAGACTGGCTGCGGGCGTTCTGGCATGAACCGGACTGGGCCCACGGCGTGGCGATGGCCAGATATGACAATGGCGCTGGCGATCACGTCGTCGGCTTCTTTGGCGCGGATGGAAAAGTCGTGCTCAAGGGCTTTGATCACGAATCGGCGGTCAGCCCCCATGCCCGCGAAGAGTACGGCATCTGGCCCGGAATCTACGATGGCCTGCCGCCAGAGCTGTGGCGCTGGCTGCAGGACGAAGCGGTCGAACACGAGCACGTCACATTCTGCTGCTGGAGCGTGGACGGGCTGTCGTGGCAGGCCGGCAATGCGGTTATCCCTGAAGACATCGACGATGGCTCATCCTGGCTGCTGGGCATGGTGCAGATGGACGCGGAAGCGTTTATCGACTGGGGGAAATCCTACTACGAAGACAGTTTTGCGCGTCTTGGAGAAAGCGGCGTGCGGGCAGAGTTCAACAAGCCGGGCTGAAATAAAAAAAGAAGCCAGTGCCGGGGCAAAGACTTCTTTTTTTGGAAATCGCAGACAATCTCTCTGCGGCTTCGTGTCAGCTTACTGGGTCAAGCGTCGTTTTACGTTGACAGGAACGCTCGCTTACGCGAAGTTGCCGGCAACGAATTCCCAGTTGACCAGGCCCCAGAACGTTTCCACGTATTTGGCGCGCAGGTTGCGGTAGTCGATATAGTAGGCATGTTCCCACACGTCGCAGGTCAGCAGTGGCTTGTCGCCGGTGGTCAATGGGCAGCCGGCGTTCGAGGTGTTGACGATGTCGACCGAGCCGTCGGCTTTTTGCACCAGCCAGGTCCAGCCGGAACCGAAGTTGCCGACGCAGGACTTGGTGAATTCTTCCTTGAATTTGTCGAACGACGACCATTTTGCGTTGATCGCGTCAGCCACGGCACCGGTAGGTGCGCCGCCGCCGGCCGGCTTCATGCCGTTCCAGTAGAACGTGTGGTTCCATACTTGCGCCGCATTGTTGAAGATGCCGCCCGACGATTTCTTGATGATCTCTTCCAGCGACAGGTTCTCGAACTCGGTACCCTTGATCAGGTTGTTCAAGTTGGTGACATACGCCTGGTGGTGCTTGGCATAGTGGTATTCCAGCGTTTCTTTCGAAATGTGCGGCGCCAGGGCGTCCATTGCGTACGGCAGTGGTGGCAGGGTATGTTCCATGTGATGTCCTTTATGGTGGTTGTTCGGGGTATCCGGCCGGAGCCGGACAGTCGAGCCGGTTATTCTTGCTGAACGAACCACTATTGTAAAGCGGATGCGCCTTTGCTGCTGCCGGCGATGTGGTAAACGTGTGTCAGCGCACCCGGCGCGTGGTTTCGCGCACCACCAGTTCGAGCGGCGGAAGGGTTGCCCGCACGGCTTCGCCGTTGATCAGGCCCAGCAGCGACTCGGTGGCGATGCGGCCGATGTCGTACAGCGGCTGGCGGATGGTGGTCAAAGGCGGCGTGGTGTACGACGATCCCGGCAGGTCATCGAAACCGACCAGCGAGATATCGTCGGGCACGCGGATGCCCTTGCGGTACAGGCACAGGCGCACGCCATAGGCGGACAGGTCGTTGGCGGCGAAGACGGCCGTGAATTGCTGCTGCGTGTCGAACAGGTGGTTCACCGCCAGCATGCCGCTCGCTTCGTGGAAATCGCCTTCGGCCATCAGTTTCGGGTCGAGTGCGATATCGGCTTCGCGCAACGCCCTGGTGTAGCCGGTCAGGCGTTCGGCGGCGTCGCTGTTGTTGGCCGGGCCCGACACAAAGGCGATGCGGCGGTGGCCCAGTTCGATCAGGTGGCGCACCGCCAGCCAGGCGCCGTATTCGTTGTCGAGCTTGAAGCCGATCGCATTGTGCGTGGCGATCTGGCGGCCGGTCGAAACGATCGGGCGCTGCTGGGCAAAATCGAGCACGCTCTGGTCCGAGATACGGCCCGACAACAGGATGATGCCGTCAACCTTCCTTGCCAGCAGCAGGCGGATGCGGTCCGCCTCTTCCTGTGCATTCCAGTGGCCGCTGACGATCACCGAGGCGTAGCCGGTGCCTTTCAGGCCATCGTCGACGCCGCGCAGGCTCTCGTCGAAGAACGGGCTCGAGATATCCTGCACCACGATGCCGATCGTCATCGAACGGCCCTTTTTCAGGCCCTGCGCCATCTGGTTGGGGGCGAACTTCATGTGCGCGATCGCCGCCAGCACCGCGTCGCGCTTGTCGTCCGAGACCCTGGCCGTGCCGTTCAGGATGCGCGAG
Source organism: Janthinobacterium sp. J1-1 (assembly GCF_030944405.1). Lineage (NCBI taxonomy): Bacteria > Pseudomonadati > Pseudomonadota > Betaproteobacteria > Burkholderiales > Oxalobacteraceae > Janthinobacterium > Janthinobacterium sp. J1-1. Next base: position 6,193,807 of record NZ_CP132339.1, on the reverse strand, counting down.
ACGGTGCTGGGCGACACGCCGGCCTGGCGCGCCACGTCGAGCAGGGTGGAGGGAGGGGCGGCGTGGTGGGTGTCGTTCAAGGTCGTTCCTGAAGTGAAAAAAACGGCGGATTTCCAATGTTTGAAAACCTTTTCAACGAAAGGTTACCATAAACGGCCGTCTGACCGTAGGTCGGGTTAGCCCAGAGGGCGTAACCCGACAAATGCGTCAACAATGTTGTCGGATTACGCGCTTGCGCGCTAATCCGACCTGCGCTCTCATTTTTTTGAAAACGTTTTCATAAAAAACCACAGAATTTAAAACGCTGTTTTAGCAGTCTTTCATAGGGAAAGGCGACCTGTCGGCAGCATGTAAATCGTGCGCCTTGAAATAATTGACAACTTTTTCGGTTGACTTCATTTTCTTTGCGGTGTTAAATGGATGCATGTTGTGAAAACGTTTTCAAGATAGAAGACGCTCAATAAACGGAGACGAAATAATGAAGTCAATCACCCTTGGCGTGGCCGTGCTGGCCGCGTCACTGTCGGCCACGTGCGCCATCGCGGCAACGCCGGCGGCTGCTGTCCCTGCGCTGGCGCCCGCGCTCGCACCCGCCACCATCACCGTCGCCTCGTTTCCCGACCTGGACCGGGCCGTGAAAACCGCCTTGCCGCTGTGGGAAAAGCTGTACCCGCAGGTAAAAGTAAAACTGGTCAGCCTGCAGATCGACGACCACCACAATTCGATGACGACGGCGCTGGCGGCCGGCGCGCGCCTGCCCGACGTGATGGCGATCGACTTTCGCTACGTGGGCAGCTTCGCCGAATCGAAAGGCATGGAAGACCTGTTGCAGCCACCGTACGGGGCAGGCCAGTACCGCGCCCAGTTCGTGCCGTTCACCTTCGTGCAGGCGACCAGTTCGCGCGGTACCCTGGGCGCCATGCCGGCCGACCTGGGACCGGGCACCTTGTTCTACCGCAAGGACCTGATGGACAAGGCCGGCATCAAGGAAGCCGACCTGACGCAATCGTGGGAGTCGTACATCGCGGCAGGAAAAAAACTCAAGGCCGCCACCGGCACCTATCTGCTGGCCGGCGCCAGCGACCTGGCGGACATCGTTATCCGCGCCAACCTGAAAGACGGCGAAGGGATTTATTTTGGCGACAAGGGCCAGGTGCTGGTCGACTCGCCCCGCTTCGTGAAAGCGTTCGAACTGGCGAAGGCGGCGCGGGTGGCCGGCATCGACGCGCGCACCGTGGCCTGGACCGGCGAGTGGGCCGAAGGTTTCAAGCGCGACAAGGTGGCCAGCCAGATGATGGGTTCCTGGCTCAGCGGCCACCTGGCCAAGTGGCTGGCGCCCGATTCGAAAGGGCAGTGGCGCGCGGCGAATTTGCCGGCCGGTGCGCTGGCGTCCTATGGCGGCTCGTTCTACGGCATCCCGAAAAAAGCCGCGAACAAGACCCAGGCCTGGGAGTTCATCAAGTTCATGACCGTCAACAAGGATATCCAGCTGCATTCCCTGAAAGAGATCGGCGCGTTTCCCGCCCTGAAGGCGGCCTATGCGGACCCGATGATGGACGAACCGCAAGCCTACTTCGGCGGCCAGAAAACGCGGCTGCTGGCGCGCGAGACGGCGGCGAAAATTCCCGTGATCCGGGTCGACAAGTTCGACGCCGTGGCGCGCGATATCGTCAACATGGAGCTGGAAAGCGTGCTGGCGCAGAACAAGGATATCAAGACCGCGCTGGCCGATGCCAAGGCCCTGATCACGCACCGCGCGCGCCGCTAGGAGCCGTCATGAATCTCCCGACTTCCTCGGCCATGCCGGCGCAGAGCGCACCGGCGGCACGGCCGCAGCGCAAACGCTTCAACATGAAAAAGTGGGCGCCGTATGTGTTCATCAGCCCCTTCTTCATCCTGTTCGCCGTCTTCAGCCTGTTTCCGCTGCTGTTTTCCATCTACCTGTCGTTCAACCAGTGGGAGGCAGCCAGCGGTGTCGAGGCGATGGAATGGGTGGGCCTGGACAACTACAAATATGCGCTGAGCGATCCGTGGTTCCTGCGCTCGCTGGGCAATACCGTGTGGCTGGCGCTGGCCTCGGGCGTGCCGCAGCACCTGGTGGCCATTCCGCTGGCGGCCTTCATCCATAACAGCTTCAAGCGCTCGCGCAACCTGGTGATCGGGATTTACTTTTTACCATTCATTACCTCCAGCGTGGCCATTGCCATGGTGTTCAATACCCTGTTCTCGCGCGACTACGGTCAGATCAATGTGCTGATTCAATGGTGCGCCAGCCTGCCGCTGGTCGGTGGTTTGTTCCCTGCCGAATCGATCGACTGGCTGGGCAGCTCGCTGTTTATCAAGCCGGCCGTCGCCTTCGTGATTTTCTGGCGCTATCTGGGCTGGAACCTGGTGCTGTATCTGTCGGCGCTGCAGGTGATCCCGAAGGACCTGTACGAGGCGGCGACGATTGACGGCGCCTCGAAACGCCAGCAGTTCTGGTACATCACCTTGCCACAGTTGAAACCGATGATCTACCTGGCCGTGACCCTGACCATCATGGGCAACCTGCAGCTGTTCGAGGAACCGTTCGTGCTGGTGGCCGAATCGAGTGGCGTTAGCCAGTCGGTAATGACGACCGCCATTTTTGTCTACAAGACGGCGTTTTCCTCGGGCGACTTCGGCACCGCGTCGGCGATTTCCTGGCTGCTGTTCCTGATTATCGCCAGCACCACCTGGGTCAACAACCGCATCTTCAGCCGCAATGAACGTAAAGAGGCAAACCGATGAGCGCAAACAGTACTTCCGCGACGGCAGCAGGCGCGCGCTGGTCGGCCTATGCCATGGTGGCGATCGGCGCCCTGATCATGGTCGCGCCGTTCTACTTCATGTTCGTGTTCGCCACGCATACCAGCGCCGAGATCTACAGCCTGCCGCCGCCGCGCTGGTTCGGCACGGCGCTGCTGAACAACCTGGAACTGCTGCAGGAGCGCCTGCCGTTCTGGCGCAATATCGGCATCAGCCTGTACGTGGCGCTGATGACGACCGCGCTGACGCTGTTTTTCTGTTCGCTGGGCGGCTATGCGTTTGCCATGTACGAGTTCCGCTTCAAGCGCCCGCTGTTCACGCTGGTGATGGCGTCGATGATCATCCCGTCCTTCATGAACATGATCCCGACCTTCATGCTGATGGATTTCCTCGGCTGGCTGGACCAGCCGCGCGCCCTGTATGTGCCGGGTGCGGCCGGCGCGCTGGGGATATTCCTGATGCGCCAGTATATCGGCACGGCGATCCCGAAGGACCTGATCGAGGCGGCGCGCATCGACGGCTGCGGCGAGTTCGCCATCTACTGGCGCGTGGTGCTGCCGCTGATCGGGCCGGCCATGGGCACCCTGGGATTGATTACCTTTATCAATTCCTGGAACAACTTCATCACGCCGCTGGTGGTCATGCGCTCGGTCGAGAACTACACGATCCCGCTGGCGCTGCGCAGCATGCAGGCGCCGAACAACACGGAGTGGGGCGCCCTGATGACGGGCGCGGCGATCGCCGTGCTGCCGCTGCTGCTGATGTTCTTTGTCGCTTCAAAACGTTTGATTGAAGGACTGACCCAGGGCGCCGTCAAGGGTTGAACCTTTGTTTTATTAACCTTTTTCACCAACATACATGACCATGCATAACGACGACTTAGATACCAACTTCCCGGCCACCTTTACCTGGGGCGTGGCCACCAGCGCCTACCAGATCGAAGGCGCGGCCGCCATCGATGGCCGCGGGCCGTCGATCTGGGACACCTTCAGCCACACCGAGGGCAAGGTCACCGACGGCAGCAATGGCGACGTGGCCTGCGACCACTACCACCGCTATGCCGACGACGTCGAACTGATCGCCAACCTGGGCGTCAATGCCTACCGCTTTTCGATGTCCTGGTCGCGCGTGCAGCCCACCGGTTCGGGCGCCTGGAACGAGGCCGGCTTCGATTTTTATGCACGCCTGCTCGACGCGCTGGCTACCAAGGGGCTGGACGCGCACCTGACCCTGTACCACTGGGACCTGCCGCAAGCCTTGCAGGACGAAGGCGGCTGGCTCGATCGCGCCACCTGCTATCACTTTGCCGCCTACGCCGCCGAAGTGGCGCGCCGCTTCGGCCACCGCGTGGCCAGCATCGCCACCCATAACGAGCCATGGTGCACGGCGGTGCTGGGTCACGGCACGGGCCAGTTCGCGCCCGGCATGGCCGATCCGGCCGCCGCGGTGCAGGTGTCGCACCATCTGCTGCTGTCGCACGGCCTGGCGATGCAGGCCATGCGCGCCGTGGCGCCGTCGGCAAAACTCGGCATCGTGCTCAATCAGTGGACGGCCACGCCGGCCACCGACAGCGCCCGTGACAAGGAGCTGGCCGAACTCGAATATGCGCGCTCGGTGCAGTGGTATATGGACGCCATCTTCAAGGGCCGCTATCCGGCGCTGGCCCTGAAACATGCCGACGCTTCAGCTTTAATCATTCTTGAAAACGATTTCACAGAGATCAGGCAGCCCATCGATTTCCTCGGCGTGAACTATTACACGCGCGCCTTTGTCAGCGGCGAGACGCCACCGCGCAAGCCCGAATGCAAACTGGGCGTGAACGACATGGGCTGGGAAACCTATCCGCAGGGGCTGACGGAACTGCTGGTGGGCCTGCACCGCGAATATCCGCTGCCGCCCGTGTATATCACCGAGAACGGCATGGCGGTCGCTGACAGGCTCGATGGCGGCAAGGTCCACGACCAGCCGCGCATCGAGTATGTGCAGCTGCATCTGGACGCCTTGCGCGCCGTGATCGCCCAGGGCATCGACGTGCGCGGCTATTTTTACTGGAGCCTGATGGACAATTTCGAGTGGAATTCGGGCTATGCCAAGCGCTTCGGCATGGTGTATGTCGATTACGCCACCCAGCAGCGCAGCCTGAAGGACAGCGCCCTGTGGTACCGCGACTTTATCGCCGCCCAGCGCGCGCTGCATGCCGATGCGCCGCAGCTGGCGACGGCAGGAGGGCGCTGAGATGGCCGCCATCTCGCTGCGCGGCATCCGCAAGACGTATGGCGACGGCCCGGAAATCGTCAAGGGCCTCGACCTCGATATCCACGACGGCGAATTCATGGTCTTCGTGGGGCCGTCCGGCTGCGGCAAGTCGACCCTGCTGCGCATGATCGCGGGCCTGGAAGACATCAGCGCGGGCCAGCTGCGCATCGGCGACATGCTGGCCAACGACGTGCCGCCGGCCGAACGCGGCATCGCCATGGTGTTCCAGAGCTATGCGCTGTACCCGCACATGACGGCGCGCGAGAACATGGGTTTTGCCCTGAAACTGGCCGGCAAGCCGGACGGCGAAGTGCGCGCCGCCGTCGGCAAGGTGGCGGAGATCCTGCAGATTACGCATCTGCTCGAGCGCAAACCGAAGGCCCTGTCGGGCGGCGAGCGCCAGCGCGTGGCGATCGGCCGCTCCATCGTGCGCCAGCCCAAGGTATTCCTGTTCGACGAACCGCTGTCCAACCTCGATGCGTCTTTGCGCGTGCAGACCCGCATCGAGCTGGCCAAGCTGCACCAGGAACTGGGCACGACGATGATCTATGTCACCCATGACCAGGTCGAGGCGATGACCCTGGGCGACCGGGTGGCCGTATTCCATGGCGGCCACCTGGAGCAGGTGGGTGCGCCCCTGGAACTGTACCGCCAGCCGGCCAGCCAGTTCGTGGCCGGCTTTATCGGCGCGCTGCGCATGAACTTCCTGCCGTGTGCGACCCTGCCGGCCCTTGCTGCGCAGCTGGGAGGCGAGGCTGGAATGCTGGTCGGCATCCGCCCCGAGCATCTGCGCCTGCTTGCACGCGGCGAAGGCTATGGCGCCACCGTCACCCTGATCGAGCAGCTGGGCGACGCCCAGATCGTCCACGCCAGGGTCGAGGGCACCGGGCATGCGCTGGCCATCAAGCTGCATGGCGAGACGCGGCATGCGCTGGCGCCCGGCAGCAGCATCGGCTTTGCGCCGGAAGAGGGTCACGCCTTTCTGTTCGATGCCGGCGGCCGTGCCGTGGCCCGGCACTGAAGCGATGGAGGCGTCATGAATTCAAGCTGAGTAGCGGCTTTGAAAAGAAAGGCAATGGCCGCAGAGCCATGCCATCATTATCCAACCAGTGGCAGGTAGAGGAGACACATCATGAAACAACCAGCACGCAACACCATCGCCAGCAGCCTGGCCCACGTCACATTCGCCCAGCTGATCCTGTTGGGCAGCGGCGCCGCCATGGCGCAGCAGGCCACGCCCGTGGAAGAAGCGGCCAAGGAAGCACCGGCGCCGGCGGCCGGCCAGATGGACCGCATCGTCGTCACGGCCACGCGCCGCAATACCTTTGTGCAGGACACGCCGCTGGCCGTCACGGCCTTCAACCAGGACACCCTGCAAAACAACCAGGTCAAGGACCTGGCCTCGCTGGCGACCATGGTACCGAGCCTGGTGGTCGAGCAGCATGGCGACTCGGGCGGCGTGCACGTCTACATGCGCGGCGTGGGCTCGGCCAACCACACGGAACTGGGCGACCCGGCCGTGGCGTTCTATGTCGACGGCGTGTATTCGCCACGTCCGCAGGGCGCCACCGCGCTGATGTATGACCTCAGCCACGTGGAGGTGGCGCGCGGCCCGCAGGGCACCCTGAACGGCCGCAATTCGACCGCCGGCGCCGTCAACCTGGTGTCCGCCGCGCCGAATACCACCAAGTTCATGGGCTCGGCCGGCATCACCGTGGGCGACTATCGCCACCTGCAGACGCAGGGCATGATCAATATCCCGCTGTCCGACGACGTGGCCCTGCGGATCGCCGCCATCAAGGACAGCCACGACGGCACGGTGGACTTTCGCCGCGGCTCGAACGTGATGCCGGGTGCGGCCAAGTATGGCGCCGGCGACCAGATGGGCGCGCGCGCGTCCCTGCTGTGGAAGATCACGCCACACTTGCGCGGCACCTTTATCGCCGACTATTTCCTGGACCAGGGTTCCGGCAATGTCTATTTGGCGGCCGAACCGAAACCGGGCGAAAAGCTGCGCTCGGCCCTGATCGACACTCCGGGCACGCTGGACCAGTCGATCCTGACCTACAAGGGCAAGCTCAATTACAAGCCGACCGATTCGCTGGATTTCACGTACCTGGGCAGCTGGAGCCGCTACAAGCGCCAGAACAGCAACGATGCCGACGCGGGCCTGTTCCCCGGCTTCAAGTCGGAAAACCGCACCGACTGGGCGCAGTTCGACAGTTATTCGCATGAGCTGCAGGCGCGCTCGGACGACGAGGCGCCGTTCCAGTGGGTGGCCGGCGTGTTCCTGTTCAATGAAAAGAACAAGGTGCGCTTCGATATCGACCGCAGCCAGATCTCGCAGGCGGCGGTGCAGCAGGACATCGCCAACGGCGCCGTGATCTTCGTGCAGCCGACCGTCGGCCAGTATGCCTCGTCGATGTCCTTTATCCAGGGCAACCGCCAGCTGAAATCGAAAGCCGTGTTCGGCCAGGTCAGCCAGCAGGTCACGGATCAGATCAAGCTGACGGCCGGCGCGCGCTATACCAAGGACCATAAATTCGATATCGGCGGCCAGAACTGGGCTTGCCCGAACTGGCCCGCCAACACGCCGCTGGGCACCACCGTGCTCACGCCCGACCAGCTGGCGCAACTGGTCAAGCCGGGAACAGGCCTGGCCAATACGCACAATATCGGGCCGGGCGGCGCGATCACGGCGGCGTCCTGCGGCAATACGCCGGGCGACAATTCGGCCGACCTGCGCTACGGCCAGGCCACCTGGCTGGGCCGCATCGAGTACAAGCTGCGGCCCGATATCCTGCTGTTCGGTTCCGTGACCACGGGTTTCCACTCGCCGGCCATCGGCGACGGCGGCGCCACCACCAAGCCTGAAAAATTGACCAGCTATGAAATCGGTTTCAAGTCCGATTTGCTGAACCGCCAGCTGACCCTGAACCTCGACGCCTTTTTGATGAAATACAAGGACAAGCTCGAATCGCAGGTGGTCAACAGCGTGCTGGCCAACTTCAATGCGGCCGGCGCCACCGTCAAGGGCCTGGAGGCGGAATGGGTCTGGCGGCCAACGGCGGTCGATCGCCTGACCGGCAACGCCACCTGGCTGAAAGCCGTGTATGACGATTTTATGTCGTGCGACGTCGACGCGGCGCGCGCCAATGGCCAGGCTTGCGGCAGCACGGCACCGCTGGTGAACGTGGGCGGCAGCACCATGAAGCACGCGCCGAAGTTTTCCACCACGGTGCAGTACGAGCACGATTTCACGGTCGCCGGCGGCCAGCTGACGCCGCGCGCATCGGTGCATTACGAAACCATGAGCTATGTGGGCGCGGGGGCGTTCAACGGCGACGTGCCGGGCCACGCCGGCGTCAAGCGCCAGGAAGCCTACACCACCCTGGACCTGAGCCTGCGCTACCAGCCGGTCAACAAGGCCTATACGGTGGAAGCGTTCGTGCAGAACGCCACCGACAAGGCGGTCAAGCTCGACGTCAACGAGATCTGCACCGATGTGGGCATGCCGTGCCAGCCGACGCAGCAGATCTACGGCGCCTTCTACAACGCGCCGCGCACGTTTGGCGCACGGGTATCGATGAAGTTTTAAGCAGCAGGGCAGGAAGGTCCCAGTAGCATGTTTTGGCCGGGTGGCGACACCCGGCCTTTTTTATTCCAGCGTGGTCTGCACGCTGGCGATGCCGACCTCGGCGCTGCCTTCGGCCAGCCGCACATGGATATTCTGGCGCGCCTGCAGTTGCGCCGGCGAGCGCACGATATGGCCTTTTTCGTCGCGCACGATGGCGTAGCCGCGCTCCAGGGTGCGCTGGGGGTTCAGCAGTTCCAGCTGGGCCGCCAGCGCGTCCAGCTGATGGCGGCGCCGCGCCAGCAGCTGCGTCATGGCCGCGCCGCTTCTGCGCTGCGACTCGAGCAGGCGGGCGCGCGGCACCGTCACGTCGGGGCGCAGGGCGGCCCAGCGGTGGCGCAGGCGGTCCAGCGCATGGATAGACTGGTTCAGCGGCGCGCGCGTGGCGTGCGTCATGGCGGTCGACAGGGCCAGCAGTTGCAGGCGCTGCTGCTGCAATTGCGCCTTCGGATTGAGCAGGCGGCGGCTGTGGCGGTCCAGGGTCTGCGCCGCGTCGTCCAGGCGGCGGCGCATGGCGCGGCGCAGGTCGGTGGCGTCGGCGCGCAGGGAGGCCAGCCAGTCGGCGCGCGGCGTGGCGGCCAGTTCGGCGGCGGCCGTCGGCGTGGCGGCGCGCAGGTCGGCCGCGAAGTCGGCAATCGTGAAATCCGTTTCGTGTCCGACGCCGCTGATCACCGGCATGCTGCAGTCGGCGATCGCGTGGGCGACGGCTTCGTCGTTGAACGACCATAAATCCTCGATGCTGCCGCCGCCACGGCACACCAGCAGCACGTCGCATTCGGTCCGCTGCGAGGCGGTGCGGATGGCCTGCGCGATCTTTTCCGGCGCCTGCTGGCCCTGCACCGGGGTCGGATACAGGATGATCGATACGTGCGGCGCGCGCCGCTGCAAGGCCGTCAGCACGTCGCGCAGGGCCGCCGCCTGGGGGCTGGTGACGATGCCGATGGTGCGCGCGAACATCGGGATGGCGCGCTTGCGCTCCGCGTCGAACAGGCCTTGCGCCGACAATTTGTCTTTCAGGCGCTGGAACGCTTCGTACAGGGCACCCACGCCGGCGCGGCGGATCGCCTCCACATTGATCTGGTAGTCGCCGCGCGCGCCGTACAGGGTGACCAGGGCGCGCACTTCGACCTTGTCGCCTTCGCGCGGCGTGAAACCGGCGTACTGGGCGCGGCCGCGGAACATCACGGCGCGCACCTGGGCCGCGTCATCCTTTAGCGTGAAATACCAGTGGCCGGAACTGGCGCGCGTGAAGTTGGAAATCTCGCCGGCGATCCAGGTCAGCGGAAACGAGCGCTCGAGCAGGCGCGCGACGGCCTGATTCAGGGCTGTCACGGTGAGCACGGGCGGGGCGGCAAAGCCGCTGTCTGGAGCAGTGTCGTTCATCATGTCGGTCATATCGGGCGGTCCACAGGTGGAAGAAAGGATAGCTGTCCACATATTATCGGCGAGGTCATGCTTATGTCATATATCAGGCAAAACAACAAGTTTTATTTCCAAGTCATTGATTTGATGGTGGTTTTAACCATGCCTGATTTGCGTGCAGCAGGAAAAAGTCCTTATGGATCAAGTACATCAGCAATACGGGCGGCACTTACGCACAAAGTTATCCACAGAAATTGTGCGGAACTATTTGCTGGGGATAAATACCACTGCGGCATGGAAAAAGCGCCGCTGCCGTATTTTTGCGCATGAACACAAAATCATTATAAATCAAGGGCTTGCACTGCCATGCCTGGCCTTGCACACAATCTTATCCACAAAAAATGTGCAGAACTTGGGCGCGTTGCCCATTTTATCCACCAGCGCCCGCTGGTTTGTTCCTGCCTGCTTTTTGCGCAATGTAAGAATAGTCTTACAAAACAAGGACATAAAAACAGGGCCATCGGCTTGCGCACAATCTTATCCACAGAATATGGGGAGAACTGGATAAATCGTTTTCATGCAGATGGCAATTTTTTGCCGTTGCACAGTGGAAATTGACTGCACTATTTTTGAGCAGTCATAAAAAATCCTTTAAAATCAATGTACTTGTATGGAGTCAAGACGCTTGCTCACAATCTTATCCACATTTTTTGTGTGGAACTGCCTTGCGTGTGGAAAACGGCAGCTTATCCTCCTTTTCAGGCCGCCAAAACCGGCCTTTCTGCCGTCTGCCTGAATTTTAATCAGCGACATAAAAACGATATAAATCAAAGTACTTGGCTTCTATTTTTGTGCTTGCACACAATCTTGTCCACAGATTGTGTGCAGAACTTATTGCTGATGAATTGGCCTTTGGTGTCAGGATCTGCCACATTTTTGTGCATGGAAAACTTTCCCTTTGAAATCAATGGCTTGATGGTAATTGCGGCCTTTGCGCACAATCTTGTCCACAGTAAATGTGCAGAACTTTGATTTATTTGCTTTTTTTATATTGAAACGCTGTGAACAGTTGCCGTGCCTGTATTTTGCGCATGGGTAAAATAGTCAATGAAATCAATTGCTTGCATTTAATTGGAATGGCTTGCGCACAATCTTATCCACACAAATTGTGCAAAACCCGAGCAGTTGGTCGGTGACGTGCCGCCCGGGTGGCTGGCGGGGATGCGGCGAGCACCACTTGCCGCCGGCGCTGCAACGCGCTACATTGCGCCATTCGTCGTAGGCGTTTCGCCTTTTCATTATTCCGGGAGTTCCTTTGCTCGCTATATTCCAAGCCGCCGGCTGGCCTGTCTGGCTGTTGTTGATCGCTTCCATCGTCGCGCTGGCCCTGATCATCGAGCGATTGCTGTACCTGCGCCGTCCGCGCATCCTGCCGCGCAAGCTGTTCGATGAAGTGGTGCAGGTGTATCGCGGCGGCAAGATTACCCCTGACACGATCGCCAAGCTGGAAGCCAATTCGCCGCTGGGCGTGGTGCTGGCCGCCGCGCTGCGCAATGTCGACGCGCCGCGCGAGGTGATGAAGGAATCGATCGAGGAAGCCGGCAGCGGCGTGGCGCACACGCTGGAACGCTTCCTCACCACCCTGGGCACGATCGCCACCCTGGCGCCGCTGATGGGCCTGTTCGGCACGGTGATCGGCATGATCGAGATCTTTGCTTCGCCGGGTGCCACCGCCTCGAACTCGGCCTTGTCGCACGGCATTTCCGTGGCCCTGTATAACACCGCATTCGGCCTGGCGATCGCCATGCCGGCGCTGATCTTCTACCGCCACTTCCGCGCCCTGGTCGACAGTTTTGTCATCGACATGGAGCAGCAGGCGGTCAAGTTCGTCGACCTCGTCCACAGTGGCCGCCAATGAACTTTCGTAAAGGCAAGGGGAGGGAAGACCCCGAAATCAATCTGATCCCCTTTATCGACGTGCTGCTGGTGATCCTGATCTTCCTGATGGTCAGCACCACCTACAGCAAGTTTACGGAACTGCAGATCACCTTGCCGACGGCCAACGCCGAGCAGGCCAAGGACAAGCCGCAGCAGATCGACGTCACCATCGACGCCAAGGGCAACTACACGGTCAACCTGCAGCCGGTGTCGTTCCGCGACGTGGCCGGCCTGGCCGACGCGTTGCAGGATGCCGCCAAGGCCGCCAATGGCGGCAAGCCGCCCGCGCAGACGCCGGTGGTGGTGGTCAACGCCGACCAGCTCGCCATGCACCAGATGGTGATCCACGTGATGGAAGCGGCGCGCCTGGCCGGCTATGAAAAGCTGACCTTTGCGGCGCAGGCTGGCGGAACCAAATAACGTAGGTCGGGTTAGCCGGCACGGCGTAACCCGACAACACCGTTGGCTGCACATGTCGGATTACGCTGCGCCTGGCGGCACAGCTAATCCGACCTACACCACTTTCACGCTTTTCTTCATGCCCACATCCTCCCCCCAGCTCGAAACCACACTCACCCGCGCCTGGCTCAAACGCGGCCCGCTGGCCTGCGCCCTGTGGCCCGTCTCGCTGCTGTTCGGCACCATGAGCGCCGTGCGGCGCGGCATGTACCGCGCCAATCTCCTGAAATCGGAACGCCTGCCGGTGCCCGTCGTCGTGGTCGGCAATATCTTTATCGGCGGCACCGGCAAGACGCCGCTGACGATCTGGCTGGTGCAGGCCTTGCGCGCGGCCGGCATGCGGCCGGGCGTGATTTCGCGCGGCCATGGCAGCGCCGACCGCGCGCCGCGCGCCGTCAGCGCCAGCTCGACGCCGCAGCAGGTGGGCGACGAGCCGCTGCTGATCTTCCAGCACGGCGGCTGCCCGGTGATGGTGGGCCGCGACCGCGCGCAAGCGGGCCGGGCGCTGCTGGCGGCGCACCCGGAAGTCGATGTGCTGGTCACCGACGACGGCCTGCAGCATTACGCCTTGAAACGCGACGTGGAGATCGTGCTGTTCGACGGCCGTGGCGTGGGCAATGGCTGGCTGCTGCCGGCCGGCCCCTTGCGCGAACCGCCGCGCCGGCGCCGCGACGTGACGGTGATCAACGCGGCCGAGATCGCACCGGCGCTGGCCGCCACCGTCGCTCCCGGCAAGGGCCTGGTGGTGCAAATGCGCCTGGCCGGCGGCGTGGCCGAACGGCTGGCCGACCGTCGCGAACAAGTGCCGCTGGAACAGTTGGCGGCGAAGGGGCAGCGCATCGTGGCGGCCGCCGGCATCGGCAACCCGCAGCGCTTTTTCAGCATGCTGCGCGGCGCGGGATTGCGCTTCGACGAGCTGCCCTTGCCCGACCATCATGATTTCCTCGACCAGCCCTTTGCCGCGCTCGACACGGATGTGATCTTGATCACCGAGAAGGATGCAGTAAAATGTGCGCAAATTGAATATCTCAAAGATGACCCGAGACTGTGGGTCGTCCCGGTCAGCGCCCACATAGACAGCGCGCTGGCCCAACAAATTGTGGAGAAATGTCGTGGACGCTCGACTGCTTGATATCCTGGTCTGCCCTGTTTGCAAGGGCCCGCTTGAACACGATAAAAAGGCGCAGGAACTGATCTGCCGCCCTGACCGCCTTGCCTATCCGATTCGTGACGGCATCCCCATCATGTGGGCCGACGAAGCGCGCACCCTGCAAGACGCCGTGGAATAAGCGATGTCGTTCATCGTCATCATTCCGGCCCGCCTGGCGTCGACGCGCCTGCCCGACAAGCCGCTGGCCGACCTGGGCGGCAAACCGATGGTGGTGCGCGTGGCCGAGCAGGCGCTGCTGTCGGGCGCCTCGCGCGTGATCGTCGCCACCGACCATGAGGACATCCGCGCCGCCTGCGCCGCGCATGGGGTGGAGGCGTGCATGACGCGGGCCGACCATCCGTCGGGCACCGACCGCATCGCCGAAGTGGCGCGCGCGCTGGCGTTGCCGATGGATGCCGTGGTGGTCAATCTGCAGGGCGACGAACCGCTGATCGATCCATCCCTGCTGGCCGCCTGCGCCGCGCGCATCGGCGCCACGGTGCCGATGGCCACCTGCGCCCATCCGCTGCATGACATGGCGGACGCTTTCAACCCGAACGTGGTGAAGGTGGTGCTCGACAGGCACGGCCGCGCGCTGTACTTTTCGCGTGCGACGATCCCATGGCACCGCGACGGCTTTGCGCAGTCGCGTGACAGCGTACCGCCAGGCTACGTGCCGCTGCGCCATATCGGCCTGTACGCCTACAGCAATGCCTTTTTGCAGGAATATCCCACGCTGGAAGCGTCGCCGCTGGAACAGATCGAAGCGCTGGAGCAACTGCGCGTGCTGTGGCACGGCCATGCGATTGCCGTCCATGTGACGGACACTGCGCCGGCGGCCGGGGTCGATACGCCGCAAGACCTGGCGCGGGTGCGGGCGCACTACCAGACTACGTAAGCATTACCCGCAAAACGGTCGGCGCGCAAATATAATTTGTGCGTTTGCGACAAATACCACATTTTCAAACGCCAGCTTTCATAATTGCTGGCTTTGATCAATCGGCCCATGCCAAATCGACACCAAACTGGCGTTCCGGCGATTTTTTGTGGTAAGTTTCGTAGGGAAAGATAGTCAAGACTGCACCATCTAAAAATAATTACACATACCCATCCAAAATCTGTTTTTTAGGAACTTCAATGCGTCTCATACTGTTAGGAGCACCCGGTGCCGGCAAGGGCACCCAAGCTAACTTCATCAAAGAAAAATACAATATTCCGCAAATCTCCACGGGCGACATGCTGCGCGCGGCGATCAAGGCCGGCACCGAACTGGGCCTGGCTGCGAAAAAAGTCATGGATGCGGGCGGCCTGGTGTCGGACGACATCATGATCGGCCTGGTCAAGAACCGCCTGCAGGACGCCGATTGCGCCAATGGCTATCTGTTCGACGGCTTCCCGCGCACCATCGCGCAAGCGGACGCCATGAAAGACGCCGGCATCAATGTCGACTACGTGCTGGAAATCGACGTGCCGGACGAGTCCATCATCGAGCGCATGGATGGCCGCCGCAGCCACCCGGGTTCGGGCCGCGTCTACCACATCAAGTTCAATCCGCCGAAGGTCGACGGCGTCGATGACGTCACCGGCGAAGCGCTGATACAGCGCGACGACGACAAGGCCGAAACGGTGAAAAAACGCCTGGACGTGTACCACAACCAGACCAAGGTCCTGCTCGGCTATTACAACGAGTGGGCGCAGTCCGGCCTGCCGGGCGCACCGAAATACCGCCGCATCGCCGGCGTCGGCCCGGTCGAGCAGATCCGCGACAGCGCATTTGCCGCCCTGGCGGAATAAGGCAGCACAAAAAGCGGACACGAGTGTCCGCTTTTTTCATCTGGCTTCAATGGCTGCCATCCCGTTTCAGCAGTGTTTTTTTGCAGCTCGTGTTTTCCTGGCTGCGGGTCTCGCCCGCAGCTGTAGGCAATAACGTCGTATAAAAACAGAAGGAGACGATATGGCAGCCAGTCTGTGGTTTGCGGTGGCCTGCGGCGTGGTCGCAGTCATTTACGGTTTGCTCTCGCGCAGCTGGATCCTGCGCCAGGACCCGGGCAACGCGCGCATGCAGGAAATCGCGCTGGCCATCCAGCAGGGCGCGGCCGCCTACCTGGCGCGCCAGTACCGCACCATCGCGTTGGTGGGCGTGGTGCTCCTGATCGCCATCTATGCCTTGCTGGGCGTGCATACGGCCCTGGGTTTCCTGATCGGCGCCGTGCTGTCGGGCGCCTGCGGCTTTATCGGCATGAACGTCTCGGTGCGCGCCAATGTGCGCACGGCGCAGGCGGCCACCCTGGGCATCAACCAGGCGCTGAACGTGGCCTTCAAGGGCGGCGCGATCACCGGCATGCTGGTGGTCGGCCTGGGCCTCCTGGGCGTGACCCTGTTCTACTGGCTGCTGGCGTCGACCGGCGCGGCCGGCCTGTCGCAGCATGACCTGATCAAGCCGTTGATCGGGCTGGCCTTCGGCGCCTCGCTGATCTCGATTTTCGCGCGGCTGGGCGGCGGCATCTTTACCAAGGGCGCCGACGTGGGCGCGGACCTGGTCGGCAAGGTGGAGGCGGGCATCCCCGAGGACGATCCGCGCAACCCGGCCGTGATTGCCGACAATGTCGGCGACAACGTGGGCGACTGCGCCGGCATGGCGGCCGACCTGTTCGAAACCTATGTGGTGACCCTGATCGCCACCATGCTGCTCGGTGCCCTGTTGCTTGGGGATGCCTCCCGCACCGCCATCGTCTATCCGCTGCTGCTGGGGGCGGTGTCCATCCTGGCGTCGATCGTCGGCTGCTCGATGGTAAAGACCGCGCCCGGCAAGAAAATCATGTCGGCACTCTACACGGGCCTGTGGTGGGCCGCCGGCCTGTCGCTGGTGGGCTTTGCGGTGGTCACCTGGCTGCTGTGGCCGGACGACGCGATGCGCTACAAGATGATGGGAGCCAGCGTGGTCGGCATCGTGCTGACGGGGCTGATGGTGTATATCACCGAGTACTACACGGGCACCGATTTCAAGCCGGTGCGCCATATCGCCGAAGCGTCGACCACCGGCCACGGCACCAATATCATCGCCGGCCTGGGCGTGTCGATGAAGTCGACCGCCTATCCGGTGCTGGCCGTCTGCGTCGCAATTTTGGTGTCGTACCAGCTGGCCGGCCTGTACGGCATCGCGATTGCGGCCACCGCCATGCTGTCGATGGCCGGCATTATCGTCGCGCTCGACGCCTACGGCCCCATCACCGACAACGCGGGCGGCATTGCGGAAATGTCGGGCCTGCCCGACTCGGTGCGCGCGATTACCGACCCATTGGACGCTGTCGGCAATACCACCAAGGCCGTCACCAAGGGCTATGCCATCGGCTCGGCCGGCCTGGCCGCGCTGGTGCTGTTTGCCGACTACACCCATGCGCTCGAATCGGTGGGCCAGCACATCACCTTCGACCTGTCGAACCCGATGGTGATCGTGGGGCTGTTCATCGGTGGCCTGATACCGTATCTGTTCGGCGCGATGGCGATGGAAGCGGTGGGCCGCGCGGCCGGCGCCGTGGTGGTGGAAGTGCGGCGCCAGTTCCGCGACATCAAGGGCATCATGGAAGGCACGGCCAAGCCCGAATACGACAAGGCGGTCGACATGCTGACGGCCTCGGCGATCCGCGAGATGATCGTGCCTTCTTTACTGCCAGTGGTGGTGCCGGTGGTGGTCGGCATGCTGCTGGGACCGGCGGCGCTCGGCGGCCTGCTGATGGGGACGATTGTGACCGGCCTGTTCGTGGCCATTTCCATGACCACCGGCGGTGGCGCCTGGGACAATGCCAAGAAATATATCGAGGATGGCCATTTCGGCGGCAAGGGGTCCGAGGCGCACAAGGCGGCCGTGACCGGCGATACCGTGGGCGACCCCTACAAGGACACGGCTGGCCCGGCCGTCAATCCCCTGATCAAGATCATCAATATCGTGGCGCTGCTGCTGGTGCCGCTGCTGCCGGCCACCGGCTGGCTGGCGGTCAGTGCGCCGGCGCCGGTGACGGCCAGCCAGCCGCCGATCCTGACGCCGGCCACGCCGCCCGCCCTGCCGGCGCAATAAAACAGGCGGATCAGCGGCCCTCGCGCGAGTAATACAGCGTGGTGCCGCACTGGCGGCAGATATGGCCGCGCAGGTAGGAATGGTTCATCAGGCGCTCGGTACCCATGTGGCCGCTGCCGCACTTGTGGCATTTCACGCGGCCATCCCTGACGCATTGCGGGTGCTGGCGCTTGTACCAGTCAAAATTCTTGCTGGCCTTTCTGGCGTTGTGCCGGTAAATCAGGAAAAAGACGCCCGCAAAAAGAAGAAACGGTATCCAGCCGTAATAGGTTGTCAGATCATGCATGACATTCATATTGTATTTCCAGATGGGTAAGTAATTCTCAAATGCAATATTATTGTTCCTGCATGAATATTGCAAGCCCAGCTGGCGCCAGCCTACCCGGGTCGGGCAGGCTGCATGGCGCAATGGCGATCAGAAGCGCGAGGTCAGGCCCGCGAACAGGCGCCGGCTGGGCACGTAATACTCGACCAGGCCGTCCGCGGCAGGACCTTTCCTGAACAGATTCTCCACCCCGCCGCGCATGGTCCAGTTGGGCGTCAGCTTGTATGACACGACCGTGTCGACGATGGTATAGGCCCGGTTCGGCTTGCGCGACGTCGACGCGCGCGTTTGCGCATCGAGTTCCTTGCCCGTGTATTGGGCCGACACTTCGGCGTACAACTGGTCGTTCAGCTGCCAGCCCAGCGCGGAATACAGCGACACTTTCGGCGTTGCCAGCAGGTTGACGCCGGTGGTCAGGTTTTTCGCTTCCGCCATGTAGGTGAGGTTGTTGCGCCAGCTGAGGTTTTTCGTCAATGGCGCCGTCAGGGTCGCTTCCAGGCCGCTGGTGCGCGCCTTCTGGATATTCGTCATGCGGGTCCACCAGATGCCCTGGAACTTGCCCAGCGGCGCATAGTCGATCTTGTTCTTGAAGTCGGTGTGGAAATACGTCAGGCCCATATCCCAGCCGCTGTTTTCATACGCCACGCCGATTTCGCCGGCGGTGCTGGTTTCCGGTTTCAACTCGGCATTGCCGGCCATGTAGCAGGTACCGCTGATATAGCCCAGCGGACGCAGGCTGGTGCAGCCGCGCCCGCCCGAATTGGTGGCCGCCGACGGCGAGTTTTCCTTCAGGCTGGGGGCGCGAAAGCCTTGCGACACGCCGCCCTTGACGGTCCAGGCAGGAAGCGGGTGGTATACCAGGTACAGGCGCGGGCTGTAGTGGTTGCCGAACTTGCTGTGGTGATCGAGCCGCAGGCCGGCCGTGGCCGTCAGGTCGTCACGCAGGAACAGCTGGTCTTCGGCGAACAGCGCCGAGGTGGTGCCCGACAGGGAGGCGCCCGTCACCGGATTGCCCAGGTAGTCCAGCGGAATGGTGCCGATGGTGTCGGTATTGGTCAGTTGCTGGTGCTTCCACTGGCCGCCCATTACCAGCAACTGCTCGACACCCCAGCCCAAGCGTTTCTCCAGGGTGGCGTCGAGCGTGCTGTCCTTCGATTTTGCAACCACGCCGGTGACCTGGTTGTCGTAGTCGTTGTGGTACAGATTGACCCGCGCCTTGCCGAACTCCAGCTTGCCTTCATAGCCGAGGCTGATGCTCTTGCGTATCAGCTTGCTGGCGCCCCAGGCATAGAACAGCGGCTCGCCGTCGGCGTCCAGCGCGGGCGAATCGCTCGCTTCCTGGCGGCCGTAACTGGCGTCCAGCGACAGGCTGTGTTGCTTGTTCAGGGCCCAGTTCAGCTGGCCCGTGATGCTCTGGTTGCGCTCGCCGCCGATGCCGCCCGCGTTCCTGACGATTTTTTCGTCCGCGTTCTGTTTCGATTGCGCCACACCGATGCGCATGCCGATGGTGTCCGACAGCGGGCCGGCCAGGTTCAGGCCCAGCTGGTGCGCCGCGCCGCGGCCGCTGTCCTGCGGTTCGATGTAGTTGGCGGTGGCCGAACCGTTCCATTTCCCCGGCACCTTGCGCGTGATGATATTGATCACGCCGCCCATCGCATCCGAACCGTACAGCGAGGACATGGGGCCGCGCACCACCTCGATGCGCTCGATCATCTCGGGCGAAATCCAGTTCAGGTCCTGGCGTCCCAGGTCGGGGCGGTAGGCGGTGTCGGCCGAACTGCCCATGCGCTTGCCGTCGACCAGGATCAGGGTGTATTTGTCGGGCAGGCCGCGCAGCTTGATTTTCGACTCTTCGCCGACCGGGCTGGTGCCGCCCGTCACGCCGGGGATGCGGCGCAGCAGGGTGTTCAGGTCGATCACCGGCTGGCGTTCGATTTCCTCGCGCGTGATGACGCTGATGCTGGCCGGCGCATCCTTGATATCGATGGCCGTGCCCGAGGCGGTGACCACCACCGTGGCCAAGGTGGGCTCCAGGGCGGCGGGTGCGCCTTCGGCCCAGGCGCTGCCGACGGCCAGCGACAGCAGGCAGGGCAGCAGGGTGAGAGCAGGTGCGGAACAACGTGCGGAAGGCAAAACGGTACTGCGCTTGAGCATATGCAAACTTTCCAGGAGGGGGTTATTCCTGGCTGCCTGCGGGTGGCTCGGAGATCGAGGGATGAGATATTGCCGCATTCAATGAATGCGAATAAGAATCGTTCACATTGTAATGCCAAGCTGGCAAGAAAGAAAGTGCATGTAAAAAAATAAAAACGACGTTGCAGGTTTTCATATGCTGCCATTTCGTACGGCAGCAGGCAGGCCCGCGCCGGCAAACGTAAAAAAGCGTTACCTTGGCTGGTATCTGCCGCCATCCAGGCCAATAATGCAGGCATGCGCGCTTGCGGGAGTACCGTATGAAATCCTCGCTATTACTGTTGTTGTTCGCCGGTAGCGCCGCCTGGGCCGGCGGCCAGCAGGCGGCCCAGGCGCCGGCCGAACCGCTGCCCGTCTGCCGTCTCGATCCGCAAGACAACACGAAACTTGCCGTCGAGCCCTGCGCCACCGCGCCGCCGGTAGCGGCGCGGCGCGCCGTGCCGCAGGTGATCGGCCGCATGCCGGCCACCCGGATGCCGCCGCCCGTGATCCATGCTCAAACCGTGCCGCCAGCCACGCACGCGCCGGTGCCCAGCATGCCGCTGCCAGTCAATTCCTGCGACAGCGGCGGCTGCCGCGATGCCTCGGGCATGCGCCACGACGGCGGCGTCGGCAACGCCACCCTCGATGCGAATGGCCGCGTCTGCCATCGCAACGGTGCTTTCCTGCAGTGTTTTTAAAGGAGGTTCAAGTACGACACCGGGCAATTTTATTGTTTGTTTGTGTATATCATGAGACAATTAAAATGCAAATTTTATAATCTCGCGATACACAACCGCCCGGCATACTCCATGAATCTCGACCGCCTTCGCTGGCACTTCCTGTTTTTCTCCCTGTGCGTGGCGGTGCTGCTGGCCGCGTCCTTCCTGGGCGGCGCCGCGTTGCTGGACCAGGCCTACCAGGGCCACTCGCTGCCGGCCCTGAACCGCTTGCTGTCGCACGCCGGCAGGCATCCCCTCGATTTTTACCTCGACAAGCTGCACACGCTGCTGGCCTTTGGTCTGATGTTGTGGCTGGTCTTTACCGCGACTGCCGCGCTGGCCCTGCATCGCCTGAGGCGGCCGCCCGGGCCGGGCAGCGACTGGCTCGATTACCTGATCTTCGCCCTGTATGCGGCGGCCTTCCTCGGCTTCCTGGCGTACTTCGGCACCGAGGAAAGCTGGTACCGGATCGACCAGATCATGGCGTATGAGGGCCGGCCGCCGTTCCAGCATCGCGTGCTGTTCATTTTCCCGGCGCAGCTGATGCAATACGCCATGCCGCAACTGGGCGTCATCCAGAGCTATCTCTGGTCGCAGCTGCTGGCCGTGGTGCTGATGCTGTGGGCGGTACGCCGCCTGGCCGGCCTGTTCATCCGCAGCGACCTGGCCTTTGTCGGCCAGGCGCTGGCGCTGTGCATGTGGGCGCCGACCCTCAATTACTACACCTTTTATGATATCGGCATCATCTTCGTGTTTGCCTTCTGCCTCTACCATTTGTTGCGGCGCGAATGGCTGCCTTATCTGCTGATGCTGGCGGTGGGCACCTTCAATCATGAGATCACGCTGTTCCTGATCGTGACCAGCGCCGTCATGTTGCTCGGCACCATGCCCTGGCGCACGCTGGCCGGCTTGCTTGCCGTGCAACTGGCCCTGTATGGCCTGGTGCGCCTGCTGCTGTTTTCTCTGCTGCCGGCGCAGCAGGCCTGGGAAGGCGGCAAGCTGATGTTCAATCTGCACTTGCTGCAGGACGAGCCGCGCCTGCTGCTGTACAGCCTGGGCCCCTTGCTGCTGTGGTATGCGCTGGCCGCCACCGGCTGGCGCCATGCGCCGGCATTGCTGCGCCGCTGCGTCATCATCCTGCCTTGTCTGTTCGTGATGACGGCGGTGGTGGGGCAATTCAACGAGTCGCGCCAGTTCGACGCCTTTATTCCGGTCGCCATGGCATTGATGCTGTGTGCGCTGAATGCCCGCCTGGGCGCCGCCGCCGTCCGCTTGCCGGCCGGTGGCGGCGGCTGGCGCGCGGCCACCTTCCTGGCAGGCACGCCGGAAGGCAAGGCATGAGCCAGCACCGGGTGCGCAAGACCGCCAATGTGCCGCTGGTGGTCGATCTCGACGGCACGCTGATTCATTCCGACCTGCTGTGGGAATCGATCCTGCTCTTCATCAAGTCGTATTTTTTCCAGGCGTGGCGCTTGCCTTTCTGGCTGTTGCTGGGCAAGGCCGGTTTCAAGGAAAAAATGGCTTCCTCGGTCGAGCTTGATCCTGAGGCCTTGCCCTACGACAGGGTCCTGCTGGCCGACCTGGCGCGGCAGCAGGCGCAAGGCCGGCTGATCGTGCTGGCGACGGGCGCGCAGCGCCGTTTCGCCGACCTGATTGCCGCCCATCTGGGCCTGTTCGGCCATGTGCTGGCCACCGAAGGCGGCGTCAACCTCACTTCGCACCACAAGGCCAGGCAACTGACGGCCGTCTACGGCGCCAGGGGTTTCGACTATATCGGCAACGCCAGCGTCGATATCGCGGTCTGGAATGCCAGCAACGATGCGTTTTCCGTCACGCGCAAGCCATTTCGCCTGGCCAGCGGCTGGCGCACGCGTTCGGCCGGCACGCCGCGCGGCGGCTGGGTCGTGCCCCTGCTCAAGGCCATGCGGCCGCGCCAGTGGCTGAAAAACCTGCTGGTATTCGTGCCGATGCTGGCCGGCCATGCGCTGAACCTCGATACCCTGGTGCAATCGCTGGTGGCGTTTGCCGCCTTTTCCCTGTGCGCCTCGAGCGCCTACCTGCTCAATGACGCCCTCGATGCGCCCGATGACCGGCGCCATCCCGTCAAATGCCTGCGGCCGATCGCCGCCGGCAGCTTGCCGCTATCCGTCGCCATGCTGGCCAGCCCGCTGCTGGCGCTGGCCGCGCTGCTGCTGTGCGCGCTGTTTGATCCGCGGCTGCTGCTGGTAGTGGCGATCTATTTTGCCAGCACCCTGGCTTACTCGATGCTGCTGAAACGCCTGCTGATGGTCGACATCGTCACCCTGGCCATGCTGTACACACTGCGCATCCTCGGCGGCGGCGCGGCGACCCATATCGAGCCGTCGTTCTGGTTGCTGGCGTTCTCCTTTTTCATTTTCCTCAGCCTGGCCTTGCTCAAGCGCTACAGCGAACTGTTCAACCTGGAACGCCAGGGCAAGCAAAAGACGCGCGGGCGCAGCTACAGCACCAGCGATAAAATTCCGATTGGCATCATGGGCATCAACAGCGGCTTTATCGCGCTGCTGGTCTTCATGTTGTACTTCAATTCGCAGAATATCCTGGTGCTGTATGCGCGCCCATACTTATTGCTGGGCATCGTGCCCCTGCTGGTATTCTGGCTGGGACGCCTGTGGACCTTGTCGTTTCGTGGCCAGGTCAATGAAGATCCGGTGCTGTATGTCAGCAAGGATCGCACCAGCCTGGCGATTATCGCCGCCTGTCTGGCACTGGCCGTCGGCGCCAGCCTGTAAGCACTCACCTGACTGATCACTCATGAATACTGTTTACGCAGGATATCTATGGTGCGCGCTGGCCGCCGTCGCCAGCGCCGCCGCCACCTTGTTGATCAAGCTGTCCAGCCAGCATGGCAGCGGCATCGACCTGCAGCGCCTGGCCTGGCTGGGCGGCGCCGGCGGCGCCTACGCCCTGGGCTTTATCTGCTATGCGGTGGCGCTGGAAAAACTGCAGATCAGCCTGGCCTATCCGGCCATGACGGCCATCACCATGGCCCTCGTTACCGTGCTGGGCTGCGTGGTGCTGAACGAGGCGCTGACGCTGCCGAAAATGGCCGGCATCATCTTGATCACGGCGGGCGCTTTCATGCTGTCGCGCTGATTTTTCCTGGCCAGCCCGACGGTAATGCTGGTCACGGCGCAAAAAATGGCTACAATTGGCGCTGACATGACGTTTACGTAAACGTAAAGGTCGATGCGATCATCAAACCTATCAGGAGACTTCATGCAAATTCAGGACAATGTATTCATCATCACCGGCGGCGCCTCGGGACTGGGCGCGGCCACGGCGCGCATGCTGACCGCTGCCGGCGGCAAGGTCGTGCTGGCCGACGTGCAGGTCGAAGCGGGCCAGGCGCTGGCGGCCGAATTGAACGGTGTGTTCGTGCGCTGCGACGTCACCTCGGAAGAAGACGGCCTGGCGGTGGTGGCGGCGGCGACCGCGCTCGGTACCCTGCGTGGCCTGGTCAACTGCGCCGGCGTGGCACCGGCCGTGAAAACCGTCGGCAAGGACGGCCCGCATCCGCTGGCGCTGTTCCAGAAGGTGGTCAATATCAACCTGGTGGGCACCTTCAATATGTGCCGGCTGGCGGCCGACGCCATGGGCAAGCTGGACGCCACGGCGGAAGGCGAGCGCGGCATCATCATCAATACGGCCTCGGTGGCGGCCTTTGACGGCCAGATCGGCCAGGCCGCGTACGCCTCGTCCAAGGCGGCGGTGGCGGGCCTGACCCTGCCGATGGCGCGCGACCTGTCGCGCAGCGGCATCCGCGTGATGACGGTGGCGCCCGGCATTTTCGAAACACCGATGCTGCTCGGCATGCCGGCCGAAGTGCAGGATGCGCTGGGCAAGATGGTGCCGTTCCCTT
This sequence comes from Janthinobacterium sp. J1-1, assembly GCF_030944405.1. NCBI lineage: Bacteria > Pseudomonadati > Pseudomonadota > Betaproteobacteria > Burkholderiales > Oxalobacteraceae > Janthinobacterium > Janthinobacterium sp. J1-1. The sequence goes on along the minus strand of NZ_CP132339.1, from coordinate 6,169,026 downwards.
CGCGCCTGGGCAAGCCGGGCGAGTACGCGCAGCTGGTGAAAGCGATTGTCGAAAACGTCATGCTCAATGGCGAAACGATCCGCCTCGATGGCGCGATTCGCATGCAGCCAAAATAAGCGGTAACTTGCCGGCTGGTCTATTGCTGTAGGATACCTCCGTGTTTGTTATCGGAGTCTCCATGAACAGTTTCAAGCCGCTGGTCCTGCCTTTTGTATTGTTGGGGGCCTTGTGCGCCGGCCCTGCTGTTGCCGAAGTGCCGCCAAAGGCGCCCGAGATCGCCACCGCGTATGCGGAAAAGCCGGGCTGGGCGGCGCAGAAGTTCATGGTGGCGGCCGCCAATCCGCTGGCGGCCGACGCCGGCTACCGCATGCTCAAGCAGGGCGGCAGCGCGATCGACGCGGCCATCGCCACCCAGCTGGTGCTGACCCTGGTCGAGCCGCAATCGTCGGGCATCGGCGGCGGCGCCTTTCTGCTGTACGCCGACGGCAAGCAGGTGCAGGCGTTTGACGGGCGTGAAACGGCGCCGGCCGCCGCCGACGACACCCTGTTCCAGAATCCCGACGGCAGCCCCGTGTCGCGCGCCACCGGCGTGGTCGGCGGGCGTTCCGTGGGCGCGCCCGGCGTGCTGCGCATGCTGGAACTGGCGCACAAGGAACACGGCAAGCTGGCCTGGGCCACCCTGTTCGGCCCGGCCATCCAGCTGTCGCAGGGTGGCTTTCCGGTCAGCCAGCGCCTTAACGGCCTGCTGACATGGGACCAGGCCCTGAAACGCGACCCGGTCGCCGCCGCCTATTTCTATGATAAAGATGGCCAGCCCTGGCCGGTCGGCCATGTGCTCAAAAACCCTGCCTTGGCGCGTACCCTGCGCGAGATCGCCCGTGGCGGCGCCGACGCCTTTTATAACGGACGCATCACGCGCGATATCGCCGCCAAGGTGGCCTCGCACCCTGGCAATCCGGGCAAGCTGACGGCGCACGATATCGCCGGCTACCGCGCCAGGGTGCGCGAGCCGGTCTGCAGCGACTACAAGGCCTGGACCGTCTGCGGCATGCCGCCGCCGTCGTCGGGCGGCATCGCGATCGCGCAGATGCTGGGCATGCTGGAAACGAAAGACATCGGCGCGTATCCGCCCGTCGACGGCGTGCCCGACGCGCGCGCCATCCATCTGTTCACGGAGGCGGGGCGCCTGGCGTATGCTGACCGCAACCGCTATGTGGCCGATACCGACTTCGTGCCACTGCCGGGCGCCGGCATTGCCGCGCTGCTCGACAAAGGCTACCTGGCGCAGCGCGCCGCGCTGATCGGCGAGCGCTCGATGGGCCGCGCCGTGGCCGGCACGCCACCGGGCATGCAGGTGGCGTGGGGCCAGGACAACGCCTTGCAGCGCCCGTCCACCTCGCACCTGGTGGCGGTCGATGCGTTCGGCGGTGGCCTGTCGATGACCACCAGCGTGGAAGACGCGTTTGGCGCGCGCCAGATGGTCGACGGCTTCCTGCTGAATAACCAGTTGACCGATTTCTCGTTCGATGCGCGCGATGCGAACGGCCCCATCGCCAACCGGGTCGAAGCGGGCAAGCGCCCGCGCAGCGCCATGTCGCCGACCCTGGTGTTTGAAAAAGGCACGCAGAAACTGATGCTGGCCACCGGCTCGCCGGGCGGCTCGTCCATCATCAATTACGTGGCCAAGGTACTGGTCGCCACCATGGACTGGGGCCTGAACGTGCAGCAGGCGATCAGCCTGCCGAACTTCGGCAGCCGCAACGGCCCGACCGAGCTGGAACAGGGCCGCATCCCGGCCGCGCAAGTCGATGCGCTGCGCGCAATGGGCCACGAGGTGCGCGTGAGCGAGCAGAATTCCGGCCTGCAGGGCATCATGCGCCTGAACGCGCACGGCCAGGATTTCTGGTTCGGTGGTGCCGATCCGCGACGCGAAGGCATGGTCCGGGGTGACTGAGATAAAATTCCACAAAGCATCTTGACCCTGCTAATCTGCCGGCATGGGAACGGAAAACAATAAAACAGGCTTGATACTGAGCGGCGGCGGGGCGCGCGCGGCCTACCAGGTGGGGGTGCTGCAATCGATTTCGGCGATCCTGCTGGAAGCGGGATGGGCGCCCGAGCGCAACCCCTTCGACATCATCTGCGGCACCTCGGCCGGCGCCATCAACGCCACCGCGCTGGCCTGCCGCGCCGACCATTTCGGCGAAGGCGTGCAAAAGCTGCTCGACGTGTGGCAGCATATCGAGGTCGAGCAGGTCTACCGCGCCGATTCGCTGGGCGTGATCCGCTCGGGCGCGCGCTGGCTCTCCTTGTTGTCGTTTGGCTGGCTGTTGCGCCAATGGCATGCTTCGCCACCGACTTCGCTGCTCGACAATACCCCGCTGGTCAGCCTGCTGCACCGCATGCTCGACCTGCCGCGCCTGGACGCGGCGCTGGCCGATGGCCGCCTGCATGCGCTGGCCGTCACCGCATCGTCGTATTCGGGCAGCCGGCACATGACGTTCTACCAGACCGGCGCCGAGATCGCGCCGTGGGTGCGTACCCAGCGCCTGGCGCTGCAGGAGCAGATCGGCGTCGAGCACCTGCTGGCGTCGGCCGCGATTCCCTTCATCTTTCCCGCCGTGCCCTTGTTTATCGGCGGCCAGCGCGAGTATTGCGGCGACGGGTCGATGCGCCAGCTGGCGCCGATTTCGCCGGCCATCCACCTGGGCGCGAACAAGGTGCTGGTGGTGGGCGCCGGGCGCATGACGGAGCCGGCGCCCAGCAAGGCCGAATCGGCGCGCTACCCGAGCCTGGCGCAGATCGCCGGCCATGCGCTGTCGTCGATCTTCCTCGACGGCCTGGCGGTCGACATCGAACGCCTGAACCGCATCAACCTCACCTTGTCGATGCTGCCGCCCGAATTGCTGGGCAAAACCGCCTTGCGGCCGGTGGAACTGCTGGTGATCGCGCCGTCCGAGCGCCTCGACGCCATCGCCAGCCGCCATATCGGCAGCCTGCCGCGGCCGATACGCACCATGTTGTCGGGCATCGGCGCGGCCGAAGCGAGGGGGGCGGCGCTGGCGTCGTATTTACTGTTCGAATCGACGTATACTAACGAGCTGATTCGTCTTGGACAGCGCGACACGCAGGCCCGCAAAGACGATGTACTGGCGTTTTTCGCCGCCTGACGCGCAAGTGGCGCGTTTTTTTTGACTGGACGATCGTGCGGGTATTTCGACGGGTATGGGCTGTAGCGTGGTGTTTGAGCCTGCTGGTGGGCGCCTGGGCGCAGGCGGCGCAGGCGGCGCCGGCGCGCACCTTGCGCTTCGACCAGCTCAGCGTCGAACACGGCCTGGCGCAGGAATCGGTGCTGGCGATCGCCCAGGACGCGCAGGGTTTCATGTGGTTCGGCAGCCAGTCGGGCCTGAGCCGCTTCGACGGCTACCGGGTGGTGGTCTACAAGAATATCGAAGGCGACGCCAGCAGCCTGACCGACAACTGGGTCGGCGTGCTGCATGTCGACCGCGACGGCCAGTTGTGGGTCGGCACCGACAATGGCCTGGACCGTTTCGATTCGGCCAGCCAGACCTTCATCCACTACCGCCCCCAGGGCAAGGGCAAGCGCGGCAACGGCAGCCGTCATGTCAACGCCATCCTCGACGATGGCGCGCAGGGATTCTGGATCGCCACCAATGACGGCCTGCAGCATTTCGACCGCGCCAGCGGCGCCTTCCGCAGCTGGCACCATGAGGCGGACAATCCCGACAGCCTGGTCGACAACGAAATCAAGAGCCTGGCGCTCGACGCCGAAGGCCGCCTGTGGATCGGCACGGTGACGGGACTCGACATGCTGGCGCCCGGCCAGGCGGACCGGGCGGGCAGCGCGCGCTTCGAGCACTTCATGATCGATCCGTCGCCGGCCTCGAAATACAATTTGATCCATGCGCTGATGGTCGACCGCGAGCAGAACCTGTGGATCGGCACGCGCGCCGGCGCCGAGCGCTGGCGCCTGGGCGCCAAGGGCCAGCCGCCCGTCCTGCGCCAGCGCCTGGGACCGCAGCAGGGATTTTCGGCCCTGCGCGTGGCGAGCCTGTACCAGGACGTCGAGGGCACCGTCTGGCTGGGCAGCAATGCCGACGGCCTGCTGCGCTGGCAGCGCAAGAGCGACACTTTCTTGCAGTTCCGCCACCAGACGGGCGACAAGGTCAGCGTGGCCGACAACCAGCTTGCCTCCCTGTTCCGCGACCGCGCCGGCACCTTGTGGGTGGGCACCTGGTACAACGGCGTGAGCCGGGTCGACCTGGGCAGCGGCGGCTTTTCGCGCATGGTGCGTGCGCCCGACGACACGGCCGCGCTGGCCGATAAAAAAGTGCGCGCGCTGGCCGACGCGGGCGACGGCAAGCTGTGGCTGGCCACCAGCCGTGGCCTGAAGCTGTATGACACGCGCGACGGCACCACCGAGCTGTTCGGTTTCCAGTCCACGCCCGGCGTGTCGCGCGACGAGCAGGTCACGTCGCTGTATGGGCGCGGCGATGGCGCGCTGTGGGTGGGCGGCAGCTCGGGCCTGCACCGCTTCGACCTGGCCACGCGGCGCTTTTCCACCACCCGCTTCGGCGTCGGCGACCCGAACAGCAACACCATCCGCAACGTGGCGGGCGAGCGCAGCGGCATGCTGTGGGTCTCGACGCGCGGCGGCGTGCACCGTTTCGATCCCGCCAGCGGCAAGTTCACCACCTACCGTCACGATCCGGCCAATCCCGACAGCCTGTCCGACAATACCGTGCGCCCGGTGCTGGAAGACCGCCAGGGCCGGCTGTGGATAGGCACCTTCCACGGCCTGGACCTGTTCGACCGCGCCAGCGGCACCTTCCGCCATTACCGCCACGATGCGAAGGACGCGTCCAGCCTCAGCCACGACGAAGTGCATTACCTGCATGAAGACAAGCGCGGCGTGCTGTGGGTCGGCACGGCCAATGGCCTGAACCGCATGGATGTCGACCAGCAGGGCGACATCCGCTTTCGCCGCTTCCTGCGCAAGGACGGCATGGCCGACGATGCGATCGCCAGCATCCTCGGCGACGACCGCGACCAGCTGTGGCTGAGCACCAACAGCGGCATCACCCGGCTCGACATGCGCAGCGGGCAGTTCCGCAATTACGACAGCGCCGACGGCACCGCCGAGGGGTCGTACTTCGACGGCGCCGCGCTGCGCGCCGATGACGGCACCATGTACTTCGGCGGCTTCAACGGCATGACGGCCTTCGTGCCGGCCGAGATCCACGACAACCGCGTGCCGCCGCTGGTGGCCATCACCGAGCTGCAGGTCTTCAACAAGCCGGTGGCGGTGGGGCGCGGCGAGTTTGCCCACCTGCTGCGCACGGCCATCAACCATGCGCGCAGCCTGACCCTGACCAGCCGCGACAGCGTGTTTTCGCTGGAGTTCGCGGCCCTGCATTTCGCCGCGCCGCAGCGCAATATGTTCGCCTACCGGCTCGAAGGCTTCGACCAGGACTGGGTCATGACGGACGCCGGCCGGCGCTTTGCCACCTACACCAATCTCGATCCGGGCGAATACGTGTTCCGCGTCAAGGCGGCCAACAAGGACGGCATCTGGAACGAGGCCGGCACCACCCTGGCCATCACCATCCTGCCGCCGATGTGGAAGACCTGGTGGTTCCGCAGCCTGGCCCTGGCGCTGCTGCTGGGCGCCATCTACGGCGCCTACCGCCAGCGCATGCGCACGGTGCGGCGCCAGCAGGCCAGGCTGGAAAAACTGGTCAGCGCGCGCACGGCCGAAGTATCGCAAAAAAACCGCGAACTGCAAGGCAAGGAAATCGAGGTGCGGGCCCAGGCCGACGAGCTGGCGCTGGCCAATGCCAGCCTGACGCAGAACGAGGAAAGCCTGCGCCTGGCCAAGCGCAAGGCGGAAGACGCGACGCGCCAGAAATCGGAATTCCTGGCCAACATGAGCCACGAGATGCGCACCCCGCTGGCCGGCGTGATCGGCATGCTGGGCTTTGCCCTGCGCGACAGCCAGCTGCATGCGGCGACGCGCGAACAGATCCTGCGCGGCCAGGCCAATGCCCAGTCGCTGCTGGCGATCATCAACGACCTGCTCGATTTCTCCAAGATCGAAGCGGGCAAGCTGTCCACGGAAAACATCGACTTCGCGCTCGGCGCGGCCATCGAAAACGTGGTCAGCCTGTTCGAGGAGCAGGCGGCCGCGCGCAGCATCGGCTTTGCCATCGACCTGGCGCCAGATCTGCCCGACTTCGTGGTGGGCGACCCGACGCGCCTGCGCCAGGTGCTGGTCAACCTGGTCGGCAACGCCTTCAAGTTCACCCAGCGCGGCGGCGTGCGCGTGCGCGTCGAGCGGGCCGGCCTGGCGCCGGCGCCGGCCGGCCATGGCACGGGCCAGGTCAACCTGATCCGCTTCACCGTCAGCGACAGCGGCATCGGCATCGAGGCCGATGCGATGGAGCGCCTGTTCCAGAAATTCGAGCAGGCCGACGCCAGCACCACGCGCCGCTATGGCGGCACGGGGCTGGGCCTGGCGATCTGCCGCCAGCTGGTCGAGCTGATGGGCGGCGAGATCGCCGTGGCCAGCGCACCGGGGCAGGGCAGCACCTTCATGTTTACCGTGCCGCTGGCCGACGGCGTGGCGCCGCCGCTGGCGCCGCAGGTGGCGCTGGCGCCGCACAGCCACCAGCTGCGCGTGCTGTGCGCCGAGGATTTCCCGACCAACCAGATCATCATCCGCGTGATGCTGGAAGACCTCGGGCACCGGGTCGACGTGGTCGCCAACGGCGCGCTGGCGGTGGCCGCCTGCACCCAGACGCGCTACGACCTGGTGCTGATGGACGGGCGCATGCCCGAGATGGACGGCGCCACGGCCACGCGCCTGATCCGCGCCGGCGGCCTGCCGGACCAGCCGGTCTGCGACCAGCAGGTGATGATCGTCGCACTGACGGCCAACGCCAGCGAGGAAGACCGCAGCCGCTACCTGGGCGCCGGCATGGACGACTTCCTCAGCAAGCCGATCGACGAGACGGCGCTGCATTGCCTGCTGGGGCGCGCGATCGAGCGCCAGCTGGCGCGCGGCCATCTGCTGCCGTGCCTGCCATCCGAGCCGCCCCGCATGCTGGCGCGCGGCCAGGCCGAACTCGATGCGCTGTTCGGCGTGGCGCCGGCCGCCGCCGGCCTGGCGGCGGGACAGGGCGCGCGTGGCGAGGACTTGCAGCGCCGCCTGCGCAGCGCCTTTGCGCTGGACCTGGCCGGCCGGCTGGCCGAACTCGATGCGGCCATGGCCGCGCGCGACAGCGATGGTGCCGGGCGCCTGCTGCATGGTTTCAAGGGCAGCGCCGCCTATCTCGACGAAGCCGCCCTGCACCTGCTGTGCACCGAACTGGAAGAGGCGGCCGATGGCGGACACTGGGCGCGCGTGGCGCTGGAGCTGCCGCGCCTGCACGCCTTGCTGGCCGACATCGGCGCAAGGTGAGGCCGGTATATAAAAGACAATTGGTGCGGCGCCGGCGGCGAAGTTCGGTAGAATAAGGTCCAGGCGCGCTGCAGGCGCCAGTGAGGGAGGCGGCAATGAAAGTACTGGTGGTCGATGATGATGTGGTCTCGCGCATGGTGCTGATGCACCTGATCGACAGTTGCGGCGTGCACGATATTGTGGAAGCGGAGGACGGCGCCGCCGCCTGGGAGCAGCTCGAAGGCGGGCTGCGCCCGGCCCTGTGTTTCTGCGACCTGCGCATGCCGCGCCTGTCCGGCATGGAGCTGCTGCAAAAAGTGCGCGCCGACAGTGGGCTCGACGCCATGCCGCTGGTGCTGGTGTCGTCGGCCAACGACCAGGCCACCGTGCGCGACGCGGTGCGGGCCGGGGCCGCCGGCTATATCGTCAAGCCGTTCCAGCAGGAACAGGTGCGCGAGCATCTCGATGCCTGTCTTGCCGCCGCCGCTGAGGCGCCGCTGGCCGAAGCGCCCGGCCTGACCCTGCAGCGGCTGGGCGTCGATGCCGAACGCCTGCTGGCCTACCTGGCCGGCTTCCAGGAGCAGGCCGCCGCCAGCGCCAGCCATATCGAAGCGCTGCAGGCGCGCGGCGAGCCGGCCCAGGCGCGCCAGCAGGTCGAACGCCTGCACCTGGGCTGCACTACCCTGGGCCTGTATGGCGCGGCCGACGGCCTGGCCGCCGTGCTGCAGGCGCCGGCGCTCGATGACGCGGCGCTGCGGCAGGCGCTCGCCACCCTGGCGCGCAGCACGGTGCACCAGGCGCGGCGGCTGCGCCGGCATGCCGATATCGCCTGACGATGTTGTTGGCCAGCCTCGCCGGCAAGGCCTGAAAACCTTGCGCAAAGGCATATGAAAATATTATCAAGCATGTTTTGTTTGGCAACCCTATAATACATCGGTATATAGAACAGACATGGGTGAGCCAGGTATGCAAAATCATTTCACGACCATCAACAGGTGGCTGCCGGCCTTGGCCAGCCTGGTGTTTTGCGCGGGCGCGCAGGCTGCGGCCACGCCGTCCCTGTTGTCTCAGCAGGATACGGCGCAGCTGTCATCGTGGCTGGGCGAAGGCCCGCTGGCGCTCACGCCCATCTACACCAAGGCGGCGGGCGATACCTCGCTCGACTTCCACGCGGCGGCCGATGGCAAGGGACGCACATTTTCGGTGATGGAAGCCAGCAACACAGCGGGCCAGACCTGGCTGGTCGGCGGCTACAACCCGCAGAGCTGGAATGCCAGCGCGGGCCTGCACGTCACCATGGCCGACAGCGAGCGCACGGCATTCCTGTTCAACCTGACGTCCGGGCTGATGCTGCCGCAGCTCAAGCAGTATTTCAGCGGCGACAGCACCGGCAGCGGCCAGACCTACAACGACAGCGATTTCGGTCCGACCTTCGGCATCGGCCATGACCTGTATGTGCCGCGCGACCTGACCTCCGGCGGCTATTCTTACCTGTATACATACAGCCCTGCCGGCCAGCCGTCGTCGGGCCTGAGCCTGGTGGACGGTTCGGCCAATGCGTCGGCCCTGACCTTCGGCGCGCTGCAGGTGTACAGCATCAGCGCGGTGCCGGAACCGGCGACCTTCGGCATGCTGCTGGCGGGCCTGCTCCTGCTGGGTGGCCTGCATGCGCGCAAGCGCGGCGCGCTTGCCGATCCATCCTCGCCAGGAACGTTCAGTGCTATTTAATTCTTTTGCGTTTTTCCTGGTTTTCTTGCCGCTGGCCCTGCTTGGATACTTTGTTCTTTCCCGCTATTCACTGCGGATGTCGATCATTTTCCTGCTGTTTTCCTCGGTCGCCTTTTATTGTTATTGGGATATCGCCTTCCTGCCGCTGCTGGCCTTGTCGATCTGCGCCAACTTTGCCGTCGGCCGCAGCATTTCGCTGCGCCATGGACAGGGCCGCCTGAAGGCGGCCAAGGGCTGGCTGGTGGCCGGCCTGGTCTTCAATCTGTCGCTGCTGGTATTTTTCAAATATGCCGATTTTTTGCTCGGCAATGTGGCGGCCGTGACGGGCGCGTCCATCGCGCCGCTGGGCGTCGTCCTGCCTATCGGCATATCGTTTTTCACCTTTACCCAGATTGCCTACCTGGTCGACTGCCACGCCGGCAAGGTCAAGGATTATCAGCCGGAAAGCTATGGCCTGTTCGTCACCTATTTTCCGCACCTGATCGCCGGTCCCATCCTGCATCACAAGGAGATGATGCCGCAGTTTTCGCAGCCGGCCTCGCATGTGTTTCACCGTGGCCGGCTGGTGGTGGGGCTGGCTTTCTTTACCATCGGCCTGTTCAAGAAGGTCATCCTTGCCGATGGCGTGGCGCGCTTTGTCGGCCCCGTGTTCGACCAGCATCACCAGCACTTGAGCATGCTCGAAGCCTGGGCCGGGGCGCTGGCCTACACCTTCCAGCTGTATTTCGATTTTTCGGCCTATTCCGACATGGCCTATGGCTTGTCCTACATGTTTGGCATTATCTTGCCGATCAATTTCAACTCGCCCTACAAAGCCACCTCGATCATCGACTTCTGGCGCCGCTGGCACATCACGCTGTCGAGCTTCCTGCGCGACTATTTGTATATCGCGCTGGGCGGCAACCGCCACGGCGCTTTCCAGCGCTACCGCAACCTGTTCCTGACCATGTTGCTGGGCGGCTTGTGGCATGGCGCGAACTGGACCTTTGTCGTGTGGGGCATGCTGCATGGCGCCTACCTGATCGTCAACCATGCGCTGCGCCATGTGCTGGGGCAGCGCAGCAACCTGGCGCTCAGGCTGGCCGGTGCGGCGGCGACTTTCCTGGCGGTGGTGCTGGCCTGGGTTTTCTTTCGCGCCAGTTCGGTCGCCGTCGCCGTCGACGTGCTCAGGGCGATGGCGGGCGGCACCCTCACCGAGGACATGGCAGCCGCCGTGCTGGGCATCAACCGCATCATGCAACTGTCATCCTGCCTGGCCTGGCTGGCGGCGTGTGCGGTGACGGCATTTTGCCTGCCGAATGCCTACCAGCTGCTGGGCCGCGGCTTGCGCCTGGAGCAGGAGCACCGGCTGGAAGGCCGGCGCGGCAGCTTGTTGCTGGGCGCCATGCTGTTGCTGTGCATGCTGTTACTGTCGATCAGCGAGACGCGCGGCGTATCCGAATTCCTGTACTTTAATTTCTGATCTGGCGTCGGCTCATATGCGTACTTCTTTCTTTATCGGACTCGGCGCACTGGCCATGGCCTTGCTGCTGGAACTCGTGCTGCAATGCCTGCCGGTGGCCGACGGCCTGCGCTTGCAGCCCAGTGATGCGCGCATGCCCTTGAGCCGCTACCTGCCGCGGCAGGACTATGTGTATTCGTATGGCTGGGGGCTCGACAATGCACGCCATGGCGTCACCAACCGGCAAGGCTACGCCAATTCGACCGATTTCAGCGAGCGGCCCGAGGTGCTGGTGTTGGGCAACAGCTTCGTGGAAAGCCTGATGCTCGACCGGCGCGACAGCTTGCAGGGGCAACTGTCGCGGTCCCTGGACGGCGCCGTGCTGGCCGCCGCCAGTTCCGGCAATACCCTGGCCGACACGCTGGAGATGGCCCGCTATCATGTGCCGCTCCTGCACCCGCGCACGGTGGTGCTGCTGATCGACTCGGGCAGCATGAATCACTTGCTGCAGCCAACGACGCGCGGCCACAGCCAGTTCGAAGAGAGCGCGGGCGGCGTGCGCGTGATGCACAATGCCTATGTCGAATCCCGGCTGAAACAGCTGGTGTCGCGCTCCGCGCTGGTACGCTATGTGTACTACAACCTGAAGCTGCCGGACTGGATCGCGTCGAGTTGGCGTACCGCCGGCAAGTCCTTGCCGGCGCCCGCGCCGGACCTGCAGGCTACGCATGCCGCGCGCGCGCGCGTGCTCGAGTATTACCTGTCGCAACTGAAGGCGGTGCAGGGCAGTGCGGGCATGCGCTATATCTTCGTCATCGATGGCGAGCGCGGCCTGCTCTACGATGCGCGCCGCGGCAAGCCCTCCTGGCAGGATGACAACCGGCAGTTCCTGATCGCGCAGCTGGAGCGGCACGGCTTTCCGGTGCTCGACATGCAGCCCGTATTTGCCCGGCACTGGGCGGCGCAACGCGAACGGCTGGACTTTGCGCCGATGGACGGCCATTGGAACAAGGTGGCGCATGGCCTGGCGGCGCAACAATTGTTGCCATTGTTGGGCGTCAGCGCGGGCAGCAGGCTGTCAATGTAGTGCGGCAGGCTGTATAATGCCGCTTCGTGTGTCGCCATCGTACAATGGATAGTACAAGGTCCTCCTAAGACTTAAATGCAGGTTCGATTCCTGCTGGCGACACCAACCATCACGCAACGCACCTCGGCAGCCTGTTCCTTGCCAGCGGCAAATTTCTGATCGCCCGCAACCGAGGCCCCGGTTATCGGTACAATGCGTGCTTCATTCATTCAATCGGCAGCTGTCTTGCACGCCCAGGCGGTCGCAATACGCAGCGCCCGAGCACCTTTACTCATTATGGCTGTCATTTCTCTTTCATCGGCGCAACTTGCGTTCGGTCACGTCGCGCTGCTCGATCACGCGGAATTTTCACTGGAAACCTCGGAGCGGGTCGGCCTGATCGGCCGCAACGGCACCGGCAAATCCTCGCTGTTGAAGGTCATCTCGGGCAAGTTCAAGCTCGACGATGGCTTGTTGGTGATGCAGCAAGGCATCAAGATCGCCTATGTGGAGCAGGAACCGCAGTTCGATCCCGAGATGTCGGTGTTTAATGCGGTGGCGTCCGGCATGGGCGAATCGCAGGCGTGGCTGAAGGAATACGACGAGCTGACGGGCCAGTTTGGCCAGGGCAATGACGACGAATTGATGGAGCGCATGCATGACATCCAGGTCAAGCTCGATGCGGCTGACGCCTGGAGCTTGCCGAACAAGGTGGAAACCGTGCTCGACCGCTTGAACCTGACCGGCGACATGCTGATGAAAACCCTGTCGGGCGGGATGCAGAAGCGCGTCGCGCTGGCGCGCGCGCTGGTCTCGGCGCCCGATGTGCTGCTGCTCGACGAGCCGACCAACCATCTGGATTTCACCTCGATTTTGTGGCTGGAAGGCCTGCTGCGCGACTTCAAGGGCAGCGTGCTGTTCATTACCCACGATCGCTCCTTCCTCGACAATGTGTCCACGCGGATTATCGAACTCGACCGCGGCCGCCTGCTGTCGTACCCGGGCAACTTCACCACCTACCAGACCCGCAAGGCCGAGCAGCTGGAAAACGAAGAGGTGGAAAACGCCAAGTTCGACAAATTCCTGGCGCAGGAGGAAGTGTGGATACGCAAAGGTGTCAAGGCACGCCGCGTGCGTGACGAAGGCCGCGTGCGCCGCCTCGAAGCGCTGCGCCTGACGCGCAATGCGCGCCGTGACCAGCAGGGCCAGGTCAAGCTGGAAGTCGGTTCGAGCGAACGCTCGGGCAAGATCGTGGCCGAGCTGGAAAATGTCAGCAAGCGCTTTGGCGACCGCGTGATCATCGACAACTTCAGCGGCACCATCCTGCGCGGCGACAAGGTCGGCCTGATCGGCGCCAACGGCGCCGGCAAGACCACCTTGCTCAAGATGATCCTCGGCGAACTGGCGCCCGATACGGGAACCGCCAAGCTGGGCACCAAGCTGCAGGTGGCGTACTTCGACCAGATGCGCACCCAGCTCAATGAAGAAGCGAGCCTGATCGAAACCATTTCGCCGGGCAGCGACTGGGTCGAGATCAATGGCCAGCGCAAGCACTCGATGAGCTACCTGAACGATTTCCTGTTCTCGCCCGAGCGTGCACGCTCGCCCGTCAAGACGCTGTCCGGTGGCGAGCGCAACCGCTTGCTGCTGGCGCGCCTGTTCGCCAAGCCGGCCAACTGCCTGGTGCTCGATGAGCCGACCAACGATCTGGACATCGACACGCTGGAGCTGCTGGAAGAGTTGCTGGAAGACTACAAGGGCACCGTGTTCCTGGTCAGCCACGACCGCACCTTCCTCGACAACGTGGTGACCCAGGTGGTGGTGGCCGAAGGCGCCGGCAAGTGGCGCGAATTCGTCGGCGGCTACACGGACTGGGAGCGCGTGCGCACCTTGCCGGCGGCCACCGCGCCGGCCAGCAAGCCTGCCGCCAAGGCCGAGGCTGCGGCGGCGCCTGCCGCCAAGAAAAAACTCAGCTACAAGGAGCAGCGCGAACTGGACGAATTGCCGAAGCTGATCGCCAAGCTGGAAGACGAGCAGTCGGTGCTGGCGGCCGAATTGTCGCATCCCGACTTCTACAAGAAGACGCCGGCGGAAGGCAAGCGCCTGAACGCGCGCGTGGCCGAGATTGAAAGCGAATTGCTCGACGCCCTCGAAAAATGGGAGCAGATCGAAGCGCGCACAAACAGTTAACAGTTTTTTATCCCTTGTTGTAATTAAAAGCACGATTCTTTGCCATCGCTCGATCGTGCTTGATATAATTATATTTTTTACATCGAGGGATGCATGTTTGCAATTAAAAACACGCCACCTGCACCACCCGCGCCAGCGCGCCTGGCGCGTCTGACGCCACCCTGCGTGCGCCGGCATGGTTGAGCGCGCCACCTTGCAGCGGGTGGCGCCTTTCCTGGCCTACCTGTTCTTCATCTTTCTCGCCGATATGCTGGGCCGCCTGGGCCATGCGCCGCACGAATTGCGCTGGCTGTACGCGCTGAAGATCGGTGTCGTGCTGGGCCTGCTGTTGTATTGGCGCCGCAGTTACACGGAACTGGCCTCGTTTGCGCTCGGTGCGCGCGCGATCGCCGTCGCCTTGCTGACCGGGACTGTTGTTTTTTTGCTGTGGATTTGCCTGGACACGGACTGGATGAGCATCGGCAAGGCGGACGGTTTCGATCCGCGTAACGATGGCCGGATCGAATGGAGCCTGGTGTTGCTGCGGATCGCCGGCGCCGCGCTGGTGGTGCCTGTCATGGAAGAGTTGTTCTGGCGTTCCTTCCTGCTGCGCTGGCTCGATGCGGCCGATTTCCTGGCGCGCGCGCCGCGCCTGGCCAGCGCCAGGGCCTTCGTCGTGAGCGTGTTGCTGTTTGGCATTGAACACAATTTATGGCTGGCCGGCATGGTGGCCGGTGCCGCCTATACCGTCTTGTACATGCGCAGCGGGTCCTTGTGGTCGCCCATCCTGGCGCACGGCGTGACAAATGGCGTGTTGGGGCTCTGGATAATTTCTGGTGGGCACTGGAATTACTGGTAGTATTGTTTGTCAACTGATTGACTTGTCAAAGACTAAATCCATGTTGAATTTTTTGCATAAAAAAGCAATTGCCAGCGCCATCTCGGCGCCCCCTGGTCTGGGCGCCGTGGTGCTGCTGTTCGGCACCCTGGCCAGTCCCTGCGCACTGGCCGATATCAGCGACACCATCAAGCCGTTCGCCGCCGCGTCGTATTCCTACGACGATAACCTGATGCGCTTGCCCGATGTGGTGGCGGGCTTTGACGGGCCGCGCTCGGATACGTCGCGCCTGCTGCAAGCCGGTTTCCTGTTCAATCGCCCGATCGGGCGGCAGATATTGACGGGCCAGGCCAAGTGGTCGAAGGTCAGTTTCAACCGCTTCAATCAATTCGATTACGACGGCAAGGATTTCCTGGCCGATCTGGAATGGCATGTCGGCAATCATCTGGAAGGCCATGCGGGCGCCAGTTATTCGCAAACCCTGACGCCGTTCAGCGACTTCCAGAGCAATGTGCGCAACCTGCGCACCGAGCGGCGCGAGTATGTCGACGGCGCCTGGCGCTTTCATCCCAGCTGGCGCGTGCGCAGCGGCATCACGCGCGAGCGCTATTCCTACGACCTGCCGGCGCAGGCGTTTTCGAACTGGAGCGAAGACGCGACGGAACTGGGGCTGGACTACCTGGCGCCCAGTGGCAGCCGCATCGGCCTGCAGTTGCGCCACCTCGACGGCAGCTATCCGAACCGCCTCGGCGACGCCTCGGCGGTGTATGGCAATGGCTATCGCCAGGACGAGGCCAAGGCGAATATCTATTGGGAACTGAGCGGCATCACTCAGATCGAGTTTCTCGGCGGCTGGGTACGCCACCGCAACAAGATGCTGGCGGGCCGCGACAGCAGCGGCAGCAATGGCCGCCTCAGCGTGTACTGGCAGCCGCTGGGCAAGGTGCGTTTCACGGGCATGGTCTGGCGTGAATTCGGTTCGGTCGACAATTCCCTGGTCACCAGCAGCCTGAATACGGGCGCCAGCCTGGGCAGCGTCTGGACCATCTCGGCCAAGGTGCGCGCCGAAGCGCAGCTGCGCCGCGTACGGCGCGATTTTTCCGCCGTCAGCGGCCTGACCTTGCCCGGCGACGGCCGCGACACCACCAGCACCGCCTCGCTGGGCCTGACCTATGCGCCGCATCCCAAGGTGCAACTGGGCGCGCGCGTGTTCCACGAGCGGCGCACCGGCGCGTCCATCATCGATAGCGGCAACTACCGCGCCAAAGGCGTTTCTTTCAATGGCAGTGTACAGTTTTAAACAATGAACATGACGGTCAACGATATTCCCCTGATTTCCTTCTTTCAACGGGTCCTCGATCCCCTGGTCATCATGGGGCTGCTTTACCTGCTGGCGTTCGCTTCCGGCTCGCCTTTTACCGGCTATACGCTGGTGCTGATGATACTGGCCATCTTCATTTCGTCGACCGTGTTCCATCATGTCGACCCCTACCGCACCTGGCGCAGCGGGCGCATGCTGGCGTATGCGCGCGACATCCTGATCGGCTGGGGCATCACGGCCCTGATCCTGGTCTTCCTCGGCTCGGCCACCGGCCTGGCCTATCATTTCGATACCGATGTGGTACTGGCCTGGCTGGTCCTGACGCCGTTCGTCTTGCTCGCCTGTCATCTGGCGGCGCGCAAGTTCAGCCTGCGTCCCGATGGCGAAAGCGAGGTGCGCTCGGTGGTGATCATCGGCGCCAATGACGCCAGCCTGAAGTTTGCCGCCACGATCGCGCGCAATCCCAACCTGTTCATGAGCGTGCGCGGCTTTTTCGACGACCGCACCGATGACCGCTGGCCCGAGAAGATGCGCGAGCCGATGCTGGGACGCATGAACGATATCGCCGCCTATGTGCGCGAACACCATATCAAGATGATCTTCATCAGCCAGCCCATTTCGGCCCAGCCGCGCATCCGCAAGATGCTCGACGACCTTGAAGACACGACGGCGTCGGTGTATTTTTTGCCCGATATTTATATCTTCGACTTGATGCAGGCGCGTTTCGACAATGTGGGCGGCATGCCCGTGATCGCCATCCGCGAGTCGCCGTTTACAGGCTATAACAGCATGATCAAGCGCGGCAGCGATATCGTGCTGGGCTTGCTGATCCAGATTTTGTTGCTGCCGGTAATGCTGGTCATCGCCATTGCCGTCAAGCTCAGTTCGAAAGGCCCGGTGATTTTCCGCCAGCGCCGCTACGGCCTGTACGGCGAAGAGATCGTGGTCTACAAGTTCCGTTCCATGACGGTGGGCGAGGATGGCGACAAGGTGGTGCAGGCCACCAGGAACGACCAGCGGGTGACCAAGGTCGGCGCATTCCTGCGCCGCAGTTCGCTCGACGAATTGCCGCAGTTTTTCAACGTGCTGCAAGGCCGCATGAGCATCGTCGGGCCGCGCCCGCATGCGGTGGTGCATAACGAGCAATACCGCAAGTTGATCAAAGGCTACATGCTGCGCCACAAGGTCAAGCCCGGCATTACCGGCTGGGCGC
The DNA here is from genome assembly GCF_030944405.1 of Janthinobacterium sp. J1-1. Lineage (NCBI taxonomy): Bacteria > Pseudomonadati > Pseudomonadota > Betaproteobacteria > Burkholderiales > Oxalobacteraceae > Janthinobacterium > Janthinobacterium sp. J1-1. The sequence continues at coordinate 6,151,791 of NZ_CP132339.1, read as the reverse complement.
AGGTGAACGGTTTGCGCGGCGAGACCGAAACGCTCGACAAGATGGAGGCGCGCATCCATTTCGACCTCGATTACCTGCGCAACTGGTCGCTCTGGCTCGATTTGTGGATTATCATACGCACCGTGAAAGTGGTGCTGGCGCGTGAAAATGCGCATTGACGTGCGCCCGGGTCGTTGCAGGATGACGCCACTGTTAAAAATAGCGTTTGAATAAACGTTGTGCGGGATTAAACCGCGTTAAAATGGCGCATCGTGCTGCCGAGTGCGCCGTCCCATGGTGACAGGCGCGTCAAGCGCGTGATTGCCGGTCCGCGTGTTGCGGTGGTTTGCCTTCCTCCTGGAAAGGCTGCGATCATGTTCTCCCTCTCCCGGCCTTGCCCCTGCCGGCGTTGCGTTACCGTTACTGGTAGCTTGCAAGGCAACGCGACTCATCATCAACAAGCATTATCGCCGCGTCTGATGCATAATTATTTGCAATCAAGAAGACGTTGGAAAAAGTTGTTTTTTTATCTTGTTAGTAGATATTTAGGCAAATATTTCGCTTGTTGAGATGTGTCAGCTGTATTATATTTACAAGATTGTTAATTGTTTGATGCATATCCATGTCTTGGGGAAAACATCGGGCGATGACCGTGCCGCACACCAGCGCCGGGCCGTTCGCCGATTTTCCCGCCGAGGTATGCATCTTCCTGCCGGTTATTGCTAAGGAGCACGCTTGAATCATTTTACCCACTCCGCTTACGCCCCTCGTGCGCCACGCCTGCTGTGCGCCGCGCTGGTCCTGCTGGCCGCGGCCGGCCTGTCCGCCTGCGGCGACAAGGACAAGAAGCCTGGCCAGTCGCTGGCCAGCGTCAATGGCAAGGAAATCACCATCCTGCAGCTCAATGAAGAGCTGCAGCGGGCCGGCGTGCAGTCGTCCCAGCAGGCGGCCGCCAGCAAGCAGCTGCTCGAGTCGCTGATCGACCGCCAGTTGCTGCAAAATGAAGCGGAGAAGGAAAAAGTCGATCGCGATCCGAAAGTCATGCAGGCGATCGAGCGTGCCAAGGCCCTGATCCTGGCGCAGGCCTACATGCAGAAGCGCATCGGCGCCGCCGTGCGCCCGAGCAAGCCGGAAGTCGAGGCCTATTTCACGCAGAATCCGCAGTTTTTCACCCAGCGCAAGCAATTCGACATGCGCCAGCTGATCCTGCCGACCAGCGCGCTCAACGATGAACTGAAGGCCGTGATCGATGGCGCCAAGTCGCTCGAAGACGTGGCGCAATGGCTCGATGGCCACAAGGTCGCCTACGCCCGCAGCCAGGTGTCGCGCACCAGCGCCGACCTGGCGCCGGAACTGAGCAGCAAGCTGGCGGCGATGACGAAAGGGCAGTTGTTCATCGTGCGCGAAGGCGAGCGCAGCCTGCTGGTGTCGCTGGCCGACGTGAAGGACAGCCCGGTCGGCCTGGACGCGGCTACGCCGCAGATCGAACAATTCCTCGCCAACAAGAAAAGCAAGGATGCCGCCGACGCCGAGCTGAAACGCCTGCGCACCAGCGCCAAGATCGAGTATTTCAACAAGGACGCGGCCCCGGCCGCCGCAGCCGTCCCGGCGCCGGCTGGCACGCCGGCAGCTCCGGCGGGCAGCAGCAATGAAGCCAATGAGCGTGGCGTGGCCGGCTTGAAGTAAGTGCGGCCATTACGTAATTCAACATCAGCACTAACCTAGGGGTATCAGTAATCATGAAACGACTCGCAAACTGGATGATGGCGGCCTTTTTGTTCCTGGCCGCGGGCATGGCCGGCGCCGCCGATGTGCCGCTCGGCGCCGGTGACGTCCTGAAAATCTCCGTCTACGGCAACCCGGACCTGGGCCTGGAGACGCGCGTGAGCGAGGCGGGCCAGATCACCTTCCCGCTGGTGGGTGCGGTCGATATCGGCGGCCTGTCGGCCTCGGCGGCGGAAAAGAAACTCGGCGGCCTGCTCGAAAGCGGCGGCTACCTGCGCAAGGCGCAGGTGAACATCATCGTCACCAGCCTGCAAAGCCAGCAGGCCTCGGTGCTGGGACAAGTCAACCGCCCGGGCCGCTATCCGCTGGAAGGCAAGCGCACCGTGATGGACATGCTGGCCATGGCCGGCGGCATGAATCCCGAAGGATCGGACCAGGTCAGCCTGATCCGCAAGCGCGCCGGCAGCACCTCGCGTGACGTGATCGAGATCCTCGACATCGTGCGCAATGGCGACCTGAAGGGCGACATGGACGTGTCGGGCAACGACATCATCTACGTCGAGCGCGCGCCGCGCTTCTACATCTATGGCGAAGTCCAGCGCCCCGGCGCGTTCCGCCTGGAACGCAACATGACCGTGGTGCAAGCCCTGGCCGTCGGCGGCGGCCTGACACAGCGCGGCACCGAACGCGGCGTGCGCATCAAGCGCCGCAATGCGGCCGGCCAGGTCGAAGTGATCCAGGCCAAGCACGACGACCTGCTGCTGGTCGACGATGTCGTGTATGTCCAGGAAAGCCTGTTCTAAGCGCGTACCCGCGCCTCATCGTCAAGTATTGAAAGTCTCATCATGAATCTCTCCCAACTGTTGCTGATCCTGCGGGCGCGCAAGACCATCGTCTTGCTGACCCTCCTGATCACCGTCGCGCTGGCGCTGGGCGTCAGCCTGGTCTTGCCGAAGACCTACAAGGCCACCAGCACCTTGCTGATGAACTACAAGGGCATCGACCCCCTGACCGGCGTGACGCTGCCGGGCCAGCTGCTGCCCGGCTACATGGCGACCCAGGTCGACATCATCGGCAGCAAGAACGTCGCGCTGCGCGTGGTTGACCAGCTTGAGCTGGCCCGCAGCCCGGCCGTCATCGCCCAGTTCAACGAGGCGGCGAAAGGCAAGGGCACGGTGCGCGACTGGCTGGCCGACCTGCTGCTGAAAAAACTCGAAGTGATGCCCTCGCGCGAAAGCAGCGTGGTCGACATCAGCTTCAAGGGCGCCGACCCGCAATTCGTGGCGGCCGTGTCGAATGCGTTCGCCGAGCAATACCAGAAGGTCAGCATCCAGCTGAAGGTCGATCCGATGCGCAAGGCGACCACCTATTTCGACGACCAGACCAAGCTGCTGCGCGACAACGTGGAACAGGCGCAAAGCCGCTTGTCGAAATACCAGCAGGACAATGGCATCGTCAGTCTCGACAACCGCCTCGACGTGGAATCGAACCGCCTGAACGACCTGTCGGCGCAGCTGGTCATCGCCCAGGGCCAGTCGATGGAAGCGACCTCGCGCCAGCGCATGGCATCCGGCGGCAATACTTCCGAATCGCCCGACGTGGCCTCGAACCCGCTGATCCAGAGCCTCAAATTGGGCCTGGGCAATGCCGAAGGCAAGCTGGCCGAGCTGGGCCAGCGCCTGGACCGCAATCACCCGCAATACCAGAGCGCCAAGGCCGAAGTCGACAAGCTGCGCCGCGACCTGGCCGAGCAGACCCGCGCCACCTCTCAGAGCGTGGGCAACAATGCGCAGATTTTGCAACAGCGCGAGGCGTCGATCCGCGCCGCCCTGGCCGCGCAAAAGGCCAAGGTACTGGAACTGAACCGCACGCGCGATGAAATAGGCGTCATGAGCAAGGACGTGGAAAGCGCCCAGCGCGCCTTCGACGTGACGTCGCAGCGCCTGTCGCAAACGCGCATCGAAGGCCAGGCCGAGCAGTCCGACATCGCCATGCTCAATCCGGCCGTGGCGCCGATCCAGCCGGACAGCCCGAATATTCCGCGCAACGTGCTGCTGTCGATTTTCGTCGGTATCATGCTGGGCTGCGGCATCGCCCTGCTGGCCGAATTGCTGGACCGCCGCATCCGTTCCGACCAGGACCTGAGCGACGTGCTGCAGATTCCGGTGTTCGGCGTGGTCGACTGGAAACCGAAACAGCGCCGCATGCGCGGCCTGCGTGGCTTGCTGCCGCGCCGCCTGCGACTCAATTGAGATGGAACTGACATGACATCAAGTGCACATGTATTGAATAGTACGCCGCAGCCGCGCGGCGCCGACTCCAGCATCGGCGGCCTGCTGCTCGAATCGGGCAAGATCACGCCGGAAAACGCCGAGCGCGTGCTGCGCATGCAGAAGGAACTGGGCATCCGCTTCGGCGAAGCGGCGCAGCGCCTGGGCCTGATCACGGAAGCGGACATCCAGCAAGTGCTGGCGCGCCAGTTCGACTATCCCTATCTGCAGCCGGGCGCCGGCAAGTATCCGCAGGAACTGGTGGCGGCCTATCAGCCTTTCAGCTCGCAGGTGGAAATCCTGCGCGCCGTGCGCAGCCAGCTGATGCTGCGCTGGTTTGCCCGCGGCAGCAAGTCGCTGGTGGTGCTGGGCATGGAACCGGGCGATGGCGCCAGCCTGTTTACGGCCAACCTGGCGGTGGTGTTTTCCCAGCTGGGCGAGCACACCTTGCTGGTCGACGCCAACCTGCGCAAGCCGCGCCAGCATGAAATCTTCGACCTGAAGACACGCCAGGGCCTGTCCGACGTGCTGGCCGGACGTGCCGAACTCGACATCATCGCCAAGGTGGAGTCGTTTGTCGCCCTGTCGGTGCTGGCGGCGGGCACCTTGCCGCCGAATCCACAGGAATTGCTCAGCCGCAGTTCCTTTGTCACGCTCAACAAGCAGCTGGAAAGCCGCTACGACGCGGTGCTGTACGACGTGCCGGCCTACACCACCGGTTCCGACGCGATCGCGGTGGCCGCGCGCGCCGGCGGCGTGCTGCTGGTGGCGCGCAAGAACAAGACGCCGATGGCGGACGTGGCCGCCATGTCCGAGCAGATGACGCAAAGCGGAGCCCAGGTGGTCGGTTCCGTGATGGTTGATTTTTGATGGCTGCGCACGGCCACGCCATTCCGCCGGCCCGTACCGGCCGCTTTGCGCTGCCCGACTGGCTGCCGCTGGCGCTGGGCTTCCTGGCCATGCTGCTGCCCAGCCTGGTCGGCCTGTTTCGCGGCATCTGGTCCACCGAAGAGCAGGCGCACGGTCCCATCATCCTGGTCCTGTCGCTGTGGCTGATCTACCGCAAGTGGCCCGAGATGCTGGCGGCCAGCGCCGGCGCCCCGTCCAGCCGCGCCGGCTGGCCGCTGCTGGTGGCGTCCTTGCTGCTGTACGTGCTGGGCTGTTCGCAGCAGATATTGTCGCTGGAAATCCTGGCCCTGATCGGCACCGGCCTGGCGCTGCTGCTGCTCAAGCGCGGCCGTCCTGCCGCGCGCGTGCTGTGGTTCCCCTTCTTTTTCATGCTGTTCATGGTGCCGCTGCCGCTGCCGCTGGTCACCACCCTGACCATGCCGATGAAGATGGCCGTATCGTATGTCACCGAACACCTGCTGTTCCTGGCCGGCTATCCGATCGCGCGCACCGGCGTGATCCTGCAGATCGGCCAATACCAGCTGCTGGTGGCCGACGCCTGCGCCGGCCTGCAGACCCTGCTCACGCTCGAAGCGCTGGGCCTGTTCTACCTTAACCTGGTGCGCCACACCTCGCCGTTCCGCAATATCGTGCTGGCGCTGCTGATCGTGCCGATTTCATTTACCGCCAATGTCATCCGCGTGATGACATTGACCCTGATCACCTATTATTTCGGCGACGCGGCCGGCCAGGGCTTTTTGCACGGCTTTGCCGGCATGGTGCTGTTCATCAGCGCGCTGCTGCTGATTCTTGCCGTTGATTCCTTGCTGCAATGGATCGTGCGCAAGCGCGGCGGTGCTGGCGCACCGGCCGCGGGAGTGGCGCCATGACTGCCTCGTTACGCATGAACTTGCTGCTGGGCGCCTTGCTGCTGGGCGCCGCCATCCTCAGCCGCGCGGTGGCGCCCGGCGTGAAAATGTCTGACCAGCGCCCCAGTTTTTCGCTGGAAACGGCGATACCGCAGGCGTTTGGCGAATGGCGCCTCGACAACACCCTGGTGCCGCTGCAGGTCGATCCGGAAACCCAGTCGCGCCTGAACAAGATCTATAACCAGACCCTGTCGCGCACCTATGTCAATCCGCGCGGCGAACGGGTGATGCTGTCGATCGCCTATGGCGGCGACCAGAGCGACAACATGAGCGTGCACAAGCCCGAGGTCTGCTACGCCGCGCAAGGCTTCCAGGTCGAGCGCGACGAATACGGCGAGCTCGCTACGTCGTACGGCAAGCTGCCCGTCAAGCGCCTGCTGGCGGTGACGGGCAACCGCAGCGAACCGATCACCTACTGGATCACGGTTGGCAACAAGATCAGCAAGGTCGGCCTGCAGCAGCGGCTCGAGCAATTGCGCTACGGGCTGACCGGCACCGTCGCCGACGCCATGCTGTTTCGCGTTTCCAATATCGACACCGACTTGCCGCACTCGTATCAGTTGCAGGCCAATTTCGTCAACAGCCTGCTGGCCAGCATGCCGGCGGCCGAGCGTAGCCGGCTGATCGGCACACCACCGGGCTGATGCGCGCCCACGGCGCCCGTCGCCGTGGCAGACAGTGAGAATCATGGGCAGCGATATCAATCAAAAAAGCGTCAGCGCCGTCAAGTGGGCGGCGATGGGCACGGTCGCCATGTTCGGCCTGCAACTGGTCACGCAAGTGCTGCTGGCGCGCCTGCTGGGTCCGGAAAGCTACGGCTTGTTCGCGATGGGCTTGCTCGTCATGACGTTCAGCAATTTCCTCGCCGATTTCGGCTTTTCCTGGGGCCTGGTGCAAAACCAGACCCTGAACGAGGAAGACGTGCGCTTCACGGTGACCTGGCAGGCCATCACCGGGCTGGCGGCGATGGCCTTGCTGTTCTTTATCGCACCGTGGGTTGCCGTGTATTTCAAGGAACCGCGCATCGCGCCGGTGATCGCCTGGATGAGCCTGACCTGTGTGCTCAATGCGCTGACGGCCACCGGCAGTGGCCTGCTGCGCCGCCAGCTCGATTTCCGCGCGCTCAACATCATCCAGCTGACCAGCTATATCGTCGGCTACCTGATGATCGGCCTGTCGATGGCGTATGCCGGCGCCGGCGTGTGGACCCTGGTGTGCGCCTGGCTGGGCCAGTCGGCCACGGCGCTGCTGCTGACCTATGCGCGCACGCGCTTTTCTCTGCGCCCGCTGCTGTGGTACGAGGGCGCGCGCCGCTCGACGCATGTGGGCCTGACGGTGTTCGTGACCAATCTGTGCAACTGGTTCCTGAACAACCTGGACCGGGTTTTCCTGGGCCGCTTTCTCACCGCCCACGCGGTCGGCGTGTATGCGGTCGGCTACAACCTGGCCAATACGCCCAACGGACTGTTCCTGAACGCGCTGCAGCCGGCGTTTCTCGCCACCGGCGCCAAGTTGCAGGACGACATGCCGCGCCTGCGCGACATGTATGTGTCGGTGCTGGCGACCATCTGGATCGTGATCCTGCCGCTGTTCGTGCTGCTGGCGGTGACGGCGCCGGCCCTGATCGGCGTGCTGTACGGCACCGTCTGGCAAGAGTCCGGCATCGTGCTGGCCATCCTGGCGCTGGCCATGCCGGCCTATATCACCTGGGGCATGTCGACCCCCATCTTGTGGAATACCGGTGGCAAGCACCTGGAAAGCCTGCTGCAGCTGCCGCTGATCGTGGCAGCCGGTGCCATGCTGTTTTGGTTTGCGGGGCAGGGCGCGGCCACCGTGGCGCTGATCGCCGCCGGCACCTTGCTGGCGCGCGCGCTGGTGGTGGGCACGGCCGCCTGCCTGCGCCTGCACGTGGGCCTGCGCGACCTGGCGCCGCTGGCGTCGCGCGGCGTCGCCATGGCGCTGCTGGCCGGCGCCGGCAGCTGGGGCGGCACCGTGCTGGGCGGCATGGCGAGCGGCCATCCGCTGGCCGCTTTCCTGGGCGGAGCCTTGCTGGGCGGCGCGCTGCTGCTGGCCGCCGTGCTGGCCTGGCCGCCGTTGCTGGGCCTGCGCGTGGTCGGCATGCTGGGGCGTTTCAGTCCGCCCGTGCCGGCCGGCGTCATCCGCTATCTGCGCGAGCGCTGCGGCGCCGGCAACCATTTAATCGAACCGCGAGAACTACATGAGTGAAATACTGTTTGGCCTGTTTGCTCTGGTCGCCGCGCTGGTGGTGGTGTTCGTCATTGCCTTGAGCATTCATTGGGGCAGCAAGCGCGCAACCGGCCTGGTGCCGTATGTGTTTTACCCGGTGATGTTGTCGATCGCCGTTACCGCCATGCTGTCGAACCGCGATTTTTCGCTGAGCGAGATCTTGTTGGGCGTCAAGGCGGTGGTGCGCCATCCGGCCACCGTCTGGCTTGGCCGGTTAACCTCGCTGTTCGTGATTTTCGCCTGCGGCGAACGCTTCCTGCACCGCATGACGTCGCGCGAGAAGGCGCAGGCCATGCCGCTGCTGCTGTTCTGGGCTTTCGTGCTGTATTTCCTCAGCAATATCGTCAGCCCGGCCCTGTTTGGCCGCCATATGGAAGTGTCGCATGAATACCTGTACATGTTCCTGGCCGGCTGTGCCGCCATGCTGATGAAGCCCAGGGAAGTGGACTTGAGCATCGTTTCCATGCGCAATGCCAACTTGCTGTTCCTGGTGCTCAGCGCGGGCATGCTGGCCTGGAAGCCGAACATGGTCATCGTCAAGAACTACCATGGCCTGCTGCCTTTCCTCAACGTACGCTATGCGGGGCTGGCCAGCCATGCCAACGTGCTGGGGCCGATGGTGGTGGTGTATCTGCTGTGCCTGTGGCGCAAGCCGTTTGCCTGGCGTCCGCTGAACCTGTTCGCCTGGGTCGTGGGCATTGCCAGCCTGCTGCTGTCGCAATCGAAAACCAACTGGATCGCCTGCATCCTGTGCTTTGCCTGTATCGCGTATTTCGGCTTTCGCGAGCAGATCAAGGAACGCCTGTTCGATTACCGCCGGCCGCAGTTGTCGATCATCGCCATCTTCTGCTTTATCCTGCTGTGCACGATGGGCATGCTGTTAGTGATGTTCGGCAGCCTCGATGCCAAGCTGGCGCGTTTCGCCTCGAGCGACGAAGGTTTTGAACTGATGAGCCTGACGGGCCGCGACGTGATCTGGCAGGTGGCGGTGCAGGAGTGGTACAAGAGTCCGATTTTCGGCTATGGCCTGCCCTTGTGGGATGATGCTTTTCGCGCCAGCATCGGCATGCCATATGCCACGCATGCGCACAGCCAGTTTTACCAGAGCCTGGCCAGTGCCGGCACCATCGGCGTAATCGGCCTGGTGCTATATGCGCTGGTGCTGCTGTACGCTTCGGCGCGCACCGCCAGGGCCAGCCAGGGCCTGTCGATGGCACTGTTCGTGCTGATCGCCAGCCGCTCCTTCAGCGAGGTGCCGCTGTCGCTGTCCGGCTTTGCCGCCGAAGCCCTGACCCATGTGCTGCTGCTGATCATTATCACGGCGAATTATCCGGTGGCCGACAAAGAGGCCGTCAGGGCGCGCAGGGCGCGCATACCGGGGATGGCGTGATGCTGTGTTCGGTTGTTATTCCGCTGTACAACAAGGCGGCGTATATCGAGGCCACCCTGGCTTCGGTGCTGGCGCAAACCCATGCCGACTGGGAAGTGGTGGTGGTCGACGATGGCTCGACCGACGACGGGCCGGCGCGCGTGCAGGCCTGCCTTGATCCGCGCGTGCGGCTGGTGCGCCAGGCCAACGGCGGCGTGTCGCGCGCGCGCAACCGCGGGATCGCGGAAGCGCGTGGCGAACTGGTGTGTTTCCTCGATGCCGATGACTGGTACGCGCCCGACTACCTGCGCACGCAGGCCGGCATGGCGCTGGCCTATCCCGCCGAGTCCTATTTCGCCACCGGCTTCAAGGGCGTCACGCCGGGCGGCGATGTGCGCCTGGCCGATGCGCCCGCCTTGCCGCCGCAGCAGGTGGAAGTCGTTGATGATTTCTTTGCGCGCTGCAATCGGCAATGGCTCTCCTTCTTTACCGGCTCGGTCGCCGCCAGGCGCAGCGCGCTGTTGGCTTTGCAGCCGTGTTTTCCCGAGGGCGAGCAGTTCGGCGAAGACCTGGACCTGTGGTTCCGCCTGGCCGAACGCCACCGCCTGGTGCAGACGGCGCTGCCGCTGGTGGCCTACCGGCTGGACGTGGGCGGCAGCCTGAGCGCCATCTCCGGGCGTGACGTGGTGCTGCCCGTGTTTGCCCGGCTGGAACAGCGCGCCCGCGGCTGGCCGGCCAGCGATCCGGCGCGCCGGCCGGCCTTGCTGCTGGTGTCGAATGCGCGCGTGGTGGTGGCGCGCGAACTGCTCGAAGCGGGCCGCCGCGGCGCGGCGCTGGCCGAAATGGGGCGCGCCATGCGCAACGGCGTCACGCGCCACTGGTGCAGCACGGCCATCATGTGCCTGCTGTTTACACCGGCCATGACCAGGCGCTGGTCGTTGTGGCGAAAATCACGCATCGCCGCTTAATATAGTCGTTGCCGATGGGCATTTCGGTATAATTGAGGGAATTGCCCAAGTTCTTCTTGGTTAAAAAATCACCTCTTGCTTTTGCATCAAAAGACCGTCCCCCTTGCGTTACGGTAGCGTCGCGCAATGTCGATGGTCACCCCGGATCCATGCCCAACCTGACACCCGCCGAAGGAATTGCCTCCATGAAATCAAGCAACCGCCCCCTGTTGCGTTCCGCTTTGCTATTGCTGTTGCCTTTGTGCGGCGCCGCCCGGGCAGACTGGGTACAGGCGACCGATCCGCTGGCCATCCGACCACTGCCGGACAACATGCAGACCCAGGCGCAGAACCCGCCGACTTTCTCGTGGTCGCGCCATCCTTCGGCGCCGCCGGAATACGTGGTCCAAGTGTATCTGAATGGCGTGCTGAACCGTACTTTCAAGAGCACCCGCAACTGGTATTTGCCACCGCGAGCATTGCCTGTTGGTAACTATACCTGGCGCGTGCGGCCATCGACCTCGCAGGAGTGGTCGACCCCGCGCAGCTTCGTGATTGCCAGTAACTCGCAGTTGTTCGAGGTGGCTGAAAACCTGGCGCTGCGCAATGCCGTCACGCGCAAGGCGCGCCCGCGCGCGCTGCCCAGCGGCCTGAAGCCTTTCTCGTCATGGAGCGCCGCCATGCGCGCCGACCGCCAGCAGGCGCTGACGGGCCTGACGAACGAAGTGAACTACTACGTCTCGTCGCTGAAAACCGTGTCCGACAGCGAGTGGCCGCTGCCGGGAAGCAAGATCCGCACGGCGGCGCTGGTGGCGCAGCAATCGAACATCATGCAGCGCGTCAATCCGAATGCGCGCCAGCTGGAGGGTGCGGCGACCTTGTACCGCCTGACCGGCCAGCAAGCCTACCTCGATGAAGCGATCCGCCGCGGCGACCAGTTCGCCGCGCTGGACGTGAACGGTCCGACCAGTTTTGCCAACCAGGACATGGGCAGCCGCGTGATCGCGCAAAGCCTGATGAAAGCGATCGACATGCTGGCCGGCGCGCTGGTGGTCAATGGCGACACCACGCGCCGCGACAAGTGGCTGTCGGTGGTGGCGGCGCGCACCAGCGCGCTGTACGCCGACCTGTCGGCCGGCGGCGGCCGTCTCGACCAGCTGCCCTACGATTCGCACGCGGCCACCAGCATGGCTTACCTGACCCTGACCTCGACCCTGGCGCTGGGCGATATTCCCGCCGCGGCCGACTGGTTCGATTTCTCGTTCCGCGCCTTCGTCAGCTCGTTCAGCGTCTGGAGCGGCCCGGAGGGCGGCTTTGCCAACGGTACCGCGTATGCGGAATACGAAGCCGACTTCGCGCTGCAGATCTGGCCCGCGCTGGCGCAGGCGACCGGCGTCAACATGTTCGACAAGCCCTGGTCGCGCGGCTACGCGCAGTTCCTGATGCATTTCGTGCCGCCCGGCCAGCAGACCCACGTGTTTGGCGACGGCCACGAGACGGCGCCCGAATACCGTTTCATGAAGGGCTTCGCCTCGCGCTACGCCACGCCGCAGGCGGCCTGGTATGTGAAAAACCTGACCCGTCCGGACGACGTGCTGGCTACCTTGCAGGCGCCGTATCCGATGCCGGTCGCGACCGTTGCCGCCGCGGCCGCCACGCCGCCGGCCAATGCCGCCTACTATCCGAGCATCGGCTGGACCGCCATGCACAGCAACCTGGCCGACAGTGGCCGCACCTCGCTGTACTTCAAGGCCAGCCCTTACGGTTCCTTCAATCACAGCCATGGCGACCAGAACGGTTTCGTGCTGTTCAGCGGCGGCGTGCCGCTGCTGACGGAAACCGGCTGGTACGACTGGTACGATTCGCCGCTGTGGAATTCCTGGTACCGCCAGTCGAAGTCGCACAATGCGCTGACCTTCGACGGCGGCATCGGGCAAGTGGTGGAGGGTTATGAAGAGCCGCTGTCGCGCAATGGCCGCATCAACGCGTTTTCCACCACGCCTGCCGTCGACTACGTCGAAGGCGACGCCACGCCGGCCTATGCCGGCCTGCTGAAATCGGCCACGCGCAAGATCTGGTATGTGCGCGGCACCGACACCGCCGTCATCCTCGACCAGTACGCGTCGGCCACGCCACGCGTCTTCGAGTGGAACTTCCATGGCTATGCGCCTATCGACGCCGATGCGGCCGGCAATATCTCCATCACCAACCAGGGCCGCAAGGTGTGCCTGGTGCCGCTGGCCACCAGCGACCAGCGTTTCGAGCGCCGCGTCGGCCCGCCGCCGCAAAGCGGCACCTATGAAGACCACGGCGTGTTCGTCAAGGCCGCCGCCGCCACCAGCGGCGAATTCCTGACGGTGCTCGACGTCGGTTGCAAGGGCACGGCCGTCAGGCTCGACACCAGCGGCGGCCTGCGCAAGGTCGTGGTCGGCACGCAAACGTTGACACTGCCATTGCCAAAGTAATCGCGGCACCCCAGGCCGAAAAAAGCAATACCGCCTGGTATTGCTTTTTTTTTCGGCTCTGGCGTGCCGCTAAAACCATGCTGTTCGGGTAAGATGATTGATCGTTTCATATGGGCATAGCCTGATGCCGGCAGTGGCCGTGCCCCGTTTTCCACTGCCGCGCAAGCTGATTGCTTCTGCCTATGTCCCTGAAGATCTTGCAACTGGTGCCGGAAAGCCTGCCCACCTTTCGTCCCGATGTGGCGGTACTGTTCGGCAAATACCTGCCGCGCCACGGCGTCGCTTGCGATATCGTCGGCATGCCGTCGCCGCAGGCGCCGCAGGCGCAGGGCTTTCGCTCGGTGCGCACTCCGCGCTTTCACGCCAGCCGGCTGCGGCGCGAACTGGCTTTTCAACTCGGCTGTCTGCGCGCCTTGTGTGGCGCGCGCCGCGCCGATTGCGACGCGGTCCAGGTGCGCGACATGGTGCCGACCGGCCTGCTGGCGCTGCTGATCGCCCGCCTGAAGGGCATTCCCTTTTATTACTGGGTTTCCTACCTGATCAGCGAAGGGCGCATCGAACGCGCGCGCTCCGGCCTGGCGCAGCGAGCGACCTTGCGCGGACGCCTGGTGCTGTGCAAGGGCCTGGTCGAGCAGTGGCTGCTGTATCGGGTGCTGCTGCCGCGCGCCGACCACGTCTTCGTGCAGAGCGAGGCGATGCTGCAGATGATGCGCGGCAAGGGTGTCGCCGCAGGGCGGCTGAGCGCCGTGCCGATGGGGGTCGACATGGAAGTGCTGGGCCAGCAAGCCATCGAGCCCGTGCGGCCCGACGGCTGGCACGGCGTGCCGCTGCTGGCCTACCTGGGCACGCTGGACCAGTCGCGCCAGCTCGAACGCCTGCTCGACGCTCTGCAGATCGTGCGCCGTGACGTGCCCGGCGCCTGTCTGCTGCTGATCGGCGCCTCCGACACGCCGTCCGACGTCGATGAACTGCTGGACCATGCGCGGCGCGCCGGCCTGGCCGACTGCGTGCGCGTGACGGGCTGGCTGCCGTCCAGCCAGGCCTGGCCGCTGCTGGCCGGCGCCGACGCGGCCCTGTCGTATATCCCGCGCGGCGCGCTGTACGACGTCAGCTCGCCCACCAAGCTGCTCGAATACCTGGCGCTGCGCATGCCGGCCGTCGGCAATGACAGCCCGGACCAGGTGCAGGTACTCTCGGGCAGCGATTGCGGCTGGCTCACCAGCAGCGATCCGGCCGCGATGGCCGGCGCGATGGTCGACATCTTGCGCGACGTGCCGGCCGCGCGCGCGCGTGCGCAGGGCGGCGCCGCGTATATCGACGCGCAGCGCAGCTATCGCGTGCTGGCGCGCGAACTGGCGGCGTGTTACCACCGCCTGGCGGGTACTGTTGCATCGTGAGCGCGAAATAACGGCGCCTTGCGCACAATTGCAAATCTATAACATATAATGCAAATATGACTACTGTAATGCTGCTGGGACCTGCCCTCGATGCCGTCAGCGGCGTGACGACGCATTTGAATCAATTGTTTCATTGTTCGCTGGCGCGCGACTTTCAACTGGTGCATTTCCAGGTGGGCAGCGAGGGGCGGCGCGAGTCGCGCCTGCACAAACTGCTGCGCTTCGCCTGGAGCCCATTCCAGTTCCTGCAGGCCTTGCGCGTGCAGCAGCCGCAGATCGTGCATATCAATACGTCGATGGAGCAGAAAAGTTACTGGCGCGACCTGGCCTATTTGCTAGTGGCCAAGGCCATGGGCAAGCGCGTGCTGTACCAGGTGCATGGCGGCGCCTTGCCGCAGGTGTTTTTTGGCGGCAAACCTTTGTTGACGGGGCTGCTGCGCCGCGTGCTGCATTTGCCCGACGCGGTGGTGCTGCTGGCGCAATGCGAGTTGCGCGGCTACCGCAGTTTCGATGCCAGCTTGCCGCTGGAGGTGATCCCGAACGCCATCGACGCGGGGCAGGACGCGGGCGAGAAGCCGCAATCGCCGCAATCGCCGCTGTCGCTGGTGTACGTGGGGCGCCTGGCCGCAAGCAAGGGCTTGTTCGAACTGGTCGAGGCGCTGGCGCTGGCGCGCGCGGCGGGCAGCACGGCCACGCTGGCGCTGGCCGGCAGCGGCCCGGCGCAAGCGGCCTTGCGTGCGCGCGTGGCTGCCTTGCGGCTGGAGGGGCAGGTCAGCTTCCTGGGCCCCGTGTTTGGCGCGGCCAAGAACGCCTTGTGGCGCGGCGCCGATGTGTTCGGTTTTCCCACGCATCACGAAGGATTGCCGTATGCTTTGCTGGAAAGCATGGCCGCGCGCACGCCGGTGCTGATCTGCCCGGTGGGCGCGATTCCGGACGTGGTGCAAGATGGCGTGCACGGCCTGTTCGTGCCGCCGCGCGATCCGCAGGCGCTGGCCGACGCCATCGTGCGCCTCGATCGCGACCGGGCCCTGTTGCGGCGCATGGGCCAGGCCTGCCGCGAGCGCATCGATAGTCACTACGCGGTCGAGCGCCTGGCGCACGATTTCCGGCGCGTCTATCGCGCCTTGCTGGCGCCGCCAGCGTCAGAATAGTTTTTTCAAGCGAGATATTATGTGCGGTATTGCCGGTTTGATCTTTCCCTCGTCCGACGCCGGCCAGCTGGCCGCGCTCGAGTCCATGGGGCGCGCCATCGCGCACCGCGGCCCCGATGACACCGGCGTGCTGCAGGCCACTACCGCCGACGGTGCCTGGCAGGTGGGCCTGCTGCACCGGCGCCTGTCGATTATCGATATTGCCACCGGCCACCAGCCGCTGGGCAACGAGACGGGTGACGTGCAGATCATCTTCAATGGCGAAATCTATAATTACCAGCTGCTGCGCGAGGAACTGATTGCGCTGGGCCACCGCTTCCGTACCGCTTCCGACACGGAAACCATCGTCCACGCCTACGTGCAGTGGGGCGAGGAGTGCGTGCGCCACTTCCGCGGCATGTTCGCGTTTGCCATCTGGGATGCGCGCCATAACCGCCTGTTCATGGCGCGCGACCCGTTCGGCAAGAAGCCGCTGTTCCTGTGGCAGCACGAAGGGCGGCTGGCCTTCGGTTCGGAAATCAAGGCGCTGCTGGCCTTGCCCGGCGTGGCCGCGCACGCCAATGAGGACGCGATTTGGGATTATTTCGCCTACCGTTATGTGCCCGGTCCCGCCACCCTGTTCCAGGGCATCAGGAAGCTGGCGCCCGGTTCCACCGCCACGTGGGAAAACGGCGTGCTGCGCGAGAGCGTGTATTACACGCCGCCCGACAGCCGGCCGCGCGTGGCAAGCAACTTGCCAGCCGATCCGGTCGCCACTTTCCTGGAAAAACTCGACGAATCCGTGCGCATCCGCATGATCTCGGACGTGCCCTTCGGCGCGTTTCTGTCGGGCGGCATCGATTCCTCGGCGGTGGTGGCGCTGATGTCGCGCCATGCCGGCGTGCCTGTGAAAACTTTTTCGGTCGGTTTCAAGGAGGGCGGTTTCAGCGAGCTGGCGTATGCGGCCGATATCGCGCGCCAGTTTTCCACCGATCACCATGAGCTGGAAGTGTCGGTCGACCAGGTGATCGAATTGCTGCCCGACCTGGTGCGCTTTCGCGACGCGCCGGTGGCCGAGCCGTCCGATATTCCCATCTATTTGCTGGCGAAGGAATCGCGCAAGACGGTCAAGATGGTGCTGACGGGCGAAGGTTCCGATGAAATCCTGGGGGGCTACCCCAAGCATGTGTACGAGCGCTATGCGGGCAGCTACCAGCAATTGCCCGGCGTGCTGCGGCGCGGCCTGATCGAGCCGGCCATCGGCGCCTTGCCGTATCGTTTTCGCCGCGCCAAGACGGCCATCGTCAACCTGGGCCTGGAAGCGTTCGACGAGCGCATGCCGCGCTGGTTCGGCATGATGTCGGACCAGGAAAGGGCGCGCCTGGTCGCCATGCCCGCGCCACGGCGCACGCAGGAGGCGGGTCTCGGCTGTGGCGGCGGCGACAACAGCGCGCTGCGCCGCATCCTGTGCTTCGATCAAAAAAGCTGGCTACCCGACAATCTGCTGGAACGGGGTGACCGCATGACCATGGCCGCCTCGCTCGAAGCGCGCATGCCCTTCATGGACCACGAGCTGGCCGCCTATGTGTCGACCCTGCCCGACGATTACCGCGTGCGCGGGCGCGCCACCAAGTGGATCCTTCGCGAAGCGATGAAGCAGCTGCTGCCGACGGCGATCCTGGAACGGCCGAAAGTGGGCTTTCGCGTGCCTGTCAACGAATGGTTCCGCGGCCCCATGAAAGAGTATCTGTACGAGCACCTGACGGGCGCCTCGTCGCGCACGCGCCACTACTACCATGCGCAAGCGCTGCAGCAGGTGCTGGCCGAGCACGTGAAAGGGCGGCAAAACCACGAGAAGCTGCTGTGGAGCTTGCTGACCCTGGAAATCTGGCATCGCCAGTATCTGTGAGCGCGGACCATGCTGGCTAATTTGTCCTGGAAACTGAACCGTTTGCGCGCCATGGGCGCACCCGAAGTGGCGCACCGCGTGCGCGACGCGGTGCAGCAGCGCCTGCAGGCGCGCGGCATCGGTCTGGTACCTGTGCCGCCGCCGGCGTCGCTGGCGCGCTTCGGCCAGCCTTGGCTGGGACTGTCGTCCGACCCGGCGCCGCACCTGGCGGCGGCCGAACGCATCCTGGCCGGCCGCTTTGATGTATTCGCGCTGCGCGATGTGGAACTCGGTTTTCCGCCCGAGTGGAACCGCGACCCGAAGACAGGTACCGTGGCCCCGGTCAGCTTCGGCAAGACCCTCAATTACCGCGACGAGGCGGTGGTCGGCGATATCAAATGCCTGTGGGAACCGAACCGCCACCTGATGATCAGTGATCTCGCGATGGCGTATCGCCTCAGTGGCGAGCTGAAATATGCGCAGGGCGTGCAAATCCTGCTCGAATCGTGGTGGCGGCAGTGCCCGTATACGCTGGGGCCGAACTGGAGCAGCGCGCTGGAACTGGCCTTGCGCCTGGTCAGCTGGTCGCATGCCTGGAACTTGCTGGGCGGCATGGAGAGCCCGCTGTTCCAGGGAAGCGGCGGCCAGGCGTTTTTGCAGCGCTGGCTGGCCAGCATCTACCAGCACTGCCATTTTATTGCCGGCCATTTTTCGCGCCACTCGTCGGCCAACAACCATCTGTTTGGCGAATTGACGGGCTTGCACGTGGCGGCGCTGACCTGGCCGTGCTGGCCGGACAGCGCGGCCTGGCTGGCGCAGACGGAACGCGAACTGGAACAGCAGGCCTTGCTGCAGAACGGCGCGGATGGCGTCAACCGCGAGCAGGCGATCTATTACCAGCACACCGTGGCCGACGAGATGCTGCTGTGCGTGCTGGCGGGCCGCGCCAATGGCCGGCCCCGTTCCGCCGCCTTTTTGCAGCGACTGGAAACCATGCTGGAATTTATCGCCGCCATGATGAACGTGGCGGGCGAGGTGCCGATGATCGGCGACGCCGACGACGCGCAGCTTGCCAGCTGGGACAAGTCGCCCGGCGTCAATGTCTACCGCTCATTGCTGGCCAGCGGCGCGGCGCTGTTCGGGCGCAGCGATTTCAAGTTCAAGGCGGGACGGTTTGACGACAAGAGCGCCTGGCTGCTGGGCGAGGCGGGCCGGCAGGCTTTCGACGGCTTGCCGGTCGCAACGCAGACGCGCTTGCCGCGCAGTTTCGCCGACGGCGGCTACTGGATCATGGGCGCAAATATTGATACACCGCTTGAGGTGCGGCTGATCGCGGACGCCGGTCCCCTCGGCTACCTGGGCATTGCCGCCCACGGCCATGCCGACGCGCTGGCCTTGACCCTGTCGGTGGCGGGCCAGGCGGTGCTGGTCGATCCGGGCACCTATGCCTATCACACGCAGAAACAGTGGCGCGATTATTTTCGCGGCACCAGCGCGCACAACACGCTGCGCATCGATGGCCGGGACCAGTCCGAATCGGGCGGCAACTTCTTGTGGCTGCGCAAGGCCAGGGCACAGTGCCTGGCGTGGCGCGACGACAGTGACGGCCAGTTCTGGAGCGCCAGCCACGACGGCTACCTGGCCTTGCCTGATCCGGTGCTGCACCGGCGCGAGGTCAGCGTGGCGCCTGGCGCACGGCGGATCGTGGTGGAAGATGTGCTTGAATGCAAAGGCACGCACGAGGTCGAGCTGTTCTGGCATATCGATCCGCAATGCGCGGTCAGGCTCGACGGTGGCGTGCTGCATATTCGTGGCAAGCAATGCGAGATCGCCATGCACTTGCCCGACGTGCCCGGCGCCACCATGGCGCTGGTGCGGGGCGGCGAGCAGCCGGTGCTGGGCTGGATTGCGCATCGCTTTGATGAAAAACAGGCTGCGCCCACTTTGGCCTGGCGCGCGCGGCTCGACGGCGGGACCAGGCTGCGTACCACATTACACTTGATGACATCTGATCTGTAGAAATTGACGAGGAAAAAACATGAAAATTAGTATATTTGGCTTGGGTTATGTGGGCGCCGTCTCCGCCGGTTGCCTGGCCAGCGACGGCCACGAAGTGATCGGCGTGGACCCGAACAAGACCAAGGTCGAGCTGATCAACCAGGGCACCACGCCCATCATCGAAAAAGATATCGGCGAGATGATCGCCGCCACCGTGAAAAGCGGCCATCTGCGCGCCACGGCGGACGTGCGCGATGCGGTGTTCGGTTCCGACATGTCGCTGATCTGCGTCGGCACGCCCTCGCAGCTGAACGGCAACCTGGACCTCAGCCATGTGCGCAAGGTATGCCAGGAAATCGGCGCGGCGATCGCCGAAAAAGATTCTTTCCATGTGGTGGTGGCGCGCTCGACCATGCTGCCCGGCTCGATGCGCTCGCTGGTGATCCCGACCCTGGAAGCGGCGTCCGGCAAGGTGGCCGGCGTCGATTTTGGCGTCTGCAACAACCCGGAATTCCTGCGCGAAGGCACGGCCGTCCACGACTACTACAATCCGCCGAAAACCGTGATTGGCGAGTCCGACGAAAAGGCTGGCGCCCTGCTGGTGCAGCTGTATGAAAAAATGGATGCGCCGCTGGTGCGCACCGATGTGGAAACGGCCGAGATGGTCAAGTACACCGACAACACCTGGCACGCCGTGAAAGTGGCGTTCGCCAACGAGATCGGCAATATCTGCAAGGCGGTCGGCATCGATGGCCACAAGGTGATGGAGATCTTCTGCCAGGATACCAAGCTGAACCTGTCACCGTATTACATGAAGCCGGGCTTCGCGTTCGGCGGCTCCTGCCTGCCGAAAGACGTGCGCGCGCTGACCTACAAGGCGCGCACCCTGGATCTCGATTTGCCGCTGCTCAATTCGATCCTGCCGTCGAACCAGAAGCAGGTGGAGAAAGGCATCAAGATGATCGCCGACAAGGGCGCGCGCAAGGTGGGTATTTTGGGCTTCTCGTTCAAGGCCGGTACCGACGACCTGCGCGAGTCGCCGCTGGTCGACGTGATCGAATATCTGCTGGGCAAGGGCTACGAGCTGAAACTGTACGACAAGAATGTCAACCTGGCCGCGCTGACGGGCGCCAACCAGGATTACATCCTGAACCATATTCCGCACATCTCCAAATTGATGGTGACCACCATGCAGGACGTGCTCGATTTTGCCGACACCATCGTGATCGGCAACGGCGCGGCCGAATTCAAGACCGTGCCGGGCAGCCTCAAGCCGCACCAGCATATCGTCGACCTGGTGCGCATCAGCAAGGAACAAAGTGGAGAGCAATATGACGGCATCTGCTGGTAAGGCCCGTCGGGTATTGATCCTGGTGGAAAACCTGCCGTCGCCGTTCGACCGGCGCGTGTGGCAGGAAGCGACCACCCTGCATGCGAACGGTTACGAGGTGTCGATCATCTGCCCCACCGGCAAGGGGTATGAATCGCGCTACGAGGCGATCGACGGTATCCATATCTACCGCTACCACCTGCCGCTGGAAGCCGAAGGCGCCAAGGGTTACCTGGTGGAATACTCGCTGGCGCTGTTCCACACCTTCCGCCTGGCGTGGAAGGTGCATTTCGCGCGCGGCTTCGATGTCATCCACGCCTGCAATCCGCCCGACCTGCTGTTTTTGATTGGCGGCTTTTTCAAGCTGACGATGGGCAAGCGCTTCCTGTTCGACCATCACGACATCAACCCGGAACTGTACGAAGCCAAGTTCGGCCGGCGCGACTTTTTCTACAAGCTGATGGTGCTGTTCGAGCGCTGGTCGTTCCAGAGCGCCGACGTGTCGATCGCCACCAACGAGTCGTACAAGAAGATCGCCATCGAACGCGGCGGCATGAAGCCCGAAGACGTGTATGTGGTGCGCAGCGGTCCCAAGCTGGACCGCCTGCGGGTGCTGCCGCCGGTGCCGGAATTGAAGCAAGGCCGCAGCTACCTGGTCGGCTATGTCGGCGTGATGGGAGCCCAGGAAGGCATCGACCTGCTGCTGCAGGCGGCCCAGTATATCGTGCAGACCCTGGGGCGCCAGGACGTGCAGTTCGGCCTGGTCGGCGGCGGCACCTCGCTGGAACAGATGAAACAGATGGCGCAGGACATGGGCATCGCCGATTACGTGACGTTCACGGGGCGCGTGCCGGACCAGCAACTGCTGGAAATGCTCAATACTTCGGACGTGTGCGTGAACCCGGACGTGGCCAACGACATGAACGACAAGTCGACCATGAACAAGATCATGGAATACATGGCGCTGGGCAAACCGATCGTGCAGTTCGACCTGGTCGAGGGCAAGGTCTCGGCCCAGGACGCGTCGCTGTATGCCATGAAGAACGATCCGGTCGACATGGCGCGCAAGATCGTCGAGCTGCTCGACGACCCGGCGCGGCGTGAACAGATGGGCGCATTTGGCCGCCACCGCGTGATCAACGAGCTGGAATGGGAGTACGAGGCGCCGAAATTGCTGGCCGCCTACGCGCGCCTGTTTCCCGCCGCCGCGCCGGCGCTGCAAGTGAATAAATAAGATCGGGACAACAGCCATGAAGATATATCCAGTGATCCTGTCGGGCGGTTCCGGCACCCGTTTGTGGCCGCTGTCGCGCGCCGTGCTGCCCAAGCAACTGCTGGCGCTGGTCACGGACCGGACCATGCTGCAGGAAACGGCGCTGCGTGTGCACAGCCTGCCGGACGGGGTTTGCCAGGTGATGCCGCCGCTGGTGGTCTGCGGCAATGAACACCGCTTCATGGTGGCCGAGCAGCTGCGCGAAATCAAGCTGGACCCCCTAGGCATCCTGCTTGAACCGGTGGGCCGCAATACGGCGCCGGCGGTGGCGGTGGCGGCGCAGTACCTGCTGGCGATCGACCCCGAGGCCTTGATGCTGGTGTTGCCGGCCGACCATGTGATCACCGACGTGCCGGCCTTCCACCAGGCCATCATTGCCGCAGCAAAGCTGGCGTCCGATGGTGCGCTGGCCACCTTCGGCATCGTGCCCACCGCACCGGAAACGGGCTATGGCTATATCCGCGCCGGCGCGCCGGTGGGCGCCGAGGCAGGGCAGGGCGCTTGCCAGGTCGAGCGTTTCGTGGAAAAGCCGGACCTGGCGACGGCGCAGGGTTTTGTCGCGGCCGGAAATTATTTCTGGAACAGCGGCATGTTTTTGTTCCGCGCCGAGCGCTATCTGAGCGAACTGGGCCAGTTCCAGCCCGCCATGCTGGACGCTTGCATGGCGGCCGTGCGCGACGGCTACCGCGACCTCGATTTCTGCCGCCTCGATGAAAAGGCATTTACCGGCAGCCCGTCCGATTCGATCGACTATGCCGTGATGGAACGGACGGCGCATGCGGTGGTGCTGCCGGCCAGCATAGGCTGGAGCGATGTCGGTTCCTGGTCGGCCCTGTGGGAAGTGCAGCAGGGGGACGCCAGCGGCAATGTGGTGCGCGGCGACGTGTATCTCGATGGCGTCAGCAACTGCCTGGTGCGCGCCGAGCGCCGCCTGGTGGCCGTGCTGGGCGTGCGCGACCTGGTGGTGGTGGAAACCGATGACGCCGTGCTGGTGGCCCACAAGGACCAGGTGCAGCGGGTCAAGCAGGTGGTCGACCATCTGAAGCAGCAGGGCCGCAGCGAACACGTGCAGCACCGCAAGGTGTACCGCCCCTGGGGCAGCTACGAAGGCATCGACCTGGGCCAGCGCTTCCAGGTCAAGCGCATCACCGTCAATCCGGGCGGCAAGCTGTCGCTGCAGATGCACCATCACCGGGCCGAGCACTGGGTCGTGGTCAGCGGCACGGCCAGGGTGACGTGTGGCGAGAAGGTGACCTTGCTGACGGAAAACGAATCGACCTATATTCCGATCGGCATGACGCACCGCCTGGAAAACCCGGGCAAGCTGCCGCTGCACCTGATCGAAGTGCAGTCGGGCAGTTATCTGGGCGAGGACGATATCGTGCGGCTGGAAGATGTCTACCAGCGAGCGTAAAGCCATAAAGCCTGCCAGCGCGCATAGGGCGCTATAATCGTCGCCGGGCGGGCGGCTCCGGCTGCCCGCACTCCCAACCTGACGGCGGCGACCTGACCTTGCGTATATTCCTTTATCTTTCCCTGGCGCTGGCCGCCAGCGCTGCCAGCAGCGCCAGTGCCGATGCACCGCCCGCCGCCGCCGGCCTGCAGCCGTCGCAGCTGGCCATCATCATCAACGACGCCGAACCGAACAGCGTCGAAGTGGGCGAATACTACCGGCAGGTGCATGGTATTCCCGCCGCCAATGTCGCCCACGTCACGATTCCGAACCGGCCCCGCAAGCTGAGCATGGACCAGTTCGCCCAGCTCAAGGAACGCATCGACGCCCAGCTGAAACCCGGCATCCAGGCCGTGCTGATGGTGTGGAGCGCGCCGTATGCCGTCGAGTGCAATTCCATCACCTCGGCATTTACGCTGGGCTACGACGCGGGGCAGTGCACCAAGACCTGCGATCCCGGCAAGGCCAGCCCGTATTTCAACAGCAATGTGGCCCAACCGTATACCCAGCTGGGCTTGCGCCTGGCGATGCTGCTGCCCATCGATTTTGTCGACGAGGCCAAGGCCGTGGCCGACCGTGGCGCCGTCAGCGGCTTTTCGCCGCCGGCCGCCAGCGCGTATTATCTGACGACGTCGGATGCCGCGCGCAACAGCCGCGCGCCGCTGTTTCCGCCGCCGGGCATGCTGGCCCCGCGCAAGCTGGCCATCAAGCACCTGAAGGCGGACAGCCTGGAAGGGGCGCAGGACATCATGGTCTACCAGACGGGCATGGCCAAGGTGGCCAAGCTCGACACCCTGCGCTTCCTGCCCGGTGCGCTGGCCGATCACCTGACCTCGTTTGGTGGCGACCTGCAAGGTACCCAGCAGATGAGCAGCCAGCGCTGGCTGGAAGCAGGTGCGACGGCCAGTTATGGCACCGTCAGCGAACCGTGCAGCTACTGGCAAAAGTTTCCACAGCCCAGCGTGCTGCTGCGCCGCTACCTGTCGGGCAGCACCGCGCTCGAAGCCTACTGGGGCAGCGTGGCATGGCCTGCGCAAGGCCTGTTTATCGGCGACCCCTTGGCCGCGCCGTACGCGCGCTTCCGGCGCTGAGTGTCAGCAGTTTTCCAGACGAAAAAAAGGCCCTCGCGGGCCTTTTTGCTCTTGGTTTACACTTTTATTTACGCTGTTGCGGCCCGCTTGCGCCGTCCCGCGAAGGCCACCAGGGCCAGGCCGGCCAGCAGCATGGCCCAGGTTTCCGGTTCCGGCACGGCCGGCACTTCCGGCGTGGCCGGGATCAGGCCGCCGCCGGTATTGAGGCCGCCGGCCGCGCCGCCGCCGCCCACGCCGCTTGAACCGCCAGTGGCGGCGGGCAGGTTTTCACTGAGCGACGACGCCACCACCAATGGCGCCTGGTTGTCGGCGCTGCCGCTGCGGCTGCGATTCAGCGCACGGCCCGCCGCGCCATAGGCCGGGGTCTCGTCGAGTGGATACACTTCCTCGTTGGCCACGAAATCACGGGTGCGGAAGCGAAACTGGTTGTCATCGGTCGTCAGGATCTTGCCGCCAGGTATGACCGCATCATTGCCAGGCATGCCATTGATCGCCAGGCGGTGGGTGCTGTCGCTGGAATCGAACTTGCGCAACTCCTGGTCCGAGACCACGCCGGTAAAGTCCGGCGTCGGTTGCTTGCCGTCATTGGCGCGCGTGCCGCCACTGATAAAGCCGTCCGCCAGGCTGCAGGCGCTGTAGGTGCCGTCGAGGTTGGCATCCTTGGCGTCGCCATTTGCGTTGTTGGTGCTGGCCTGGCAGCTTTTCTGATTGTCGCGCGGCTGGGCTTGGGTTTGCGCATGGGCGCTGCCGCCGAACGCCATGATGGCGGCGGCCAGCAGCAAAGGGCGCGCTGTCAAGCAGGCAAAAATCGATTTGGACATGATAGTTCTCTCAAAAAGCAGGTGCGCCGCGTCGCTGGTGACGTTGATTGCGCATATTGCAGCCACCCATCCCTGTGACCGTTGTGTGCGGGGAAAGGCGTGCTTTTCAAGGCCAGGCATGGATGAGGCCTGAACCTGTGTGTACTGCGTCTTGTTTAGTCCTTATCAGGAATTAAACTTATTTGTAGGAAATATATCATATTTTTCTGTTCAGTGTCGAGTCTGCTTTCATAATTCCCGCAGGGTGTTGCAGGCTCGCCATGGCGAGCCTCCTGGCCACCTCGCTGACATTTACGCTTGGAAACTGCGTAAAGCAGGCAACTATTTCATGAGAATAATAATTTCCAAAGTGAAACTTTAAATAAAATATTTATAATTTATTCCGTGTAATTATGCTACCATTATTATCAGTATTTCATGTACTTTGGGTGGCCAGCGTACAGCAGCCATAAATTCATTTTGAAGGAGATACAACATGAAATTGAAATTGATTGCTGCTGGTATCCTGGCGGCGGCATCGTTCAGCGCTTCCGCGACCGATCATCTGCTGGGGATCCTGGACCCGGCCGGTTCGGATACCTTGTCCGACAAGTCGGACAAGTTTCTTGACGCCGGCACGGCCATCAGTGACAGCTGGTTCTTCCAGCTGCTGACGCCCTCGTCGACTTCCTTCGGTGCGTTGCAAACGTTCTCGGTGGCCGAAGGCGCGATCACCAATTTTGCGGGATCGCTGTTCGGTGTCGGCACGAATACCTACTATGGTGCGCTGACCAATGTGGCCGGTGGTTCGAACCAGAACCTGAGCTGGGCCGGTCCTTTGGCCGCCGGTAACTACCGCGTGGACATTTCAGGCGTGACCGCTATTGACCGCTCGCAATATATCGCGACCGTCGCGGCCCTGCCGGTACCGGAGCCGGAAACCTACGCCATGATGCTGGCCGGCCTGGCGCTGGTGGGCGCCGTGGCTCGCCGCCGCGTCAAGAAATCTGCCTGATAGTGCTGGTGCAAAATGAAAAACCCGCCGAGGCGGGTTTTTTTGTCTGGCACTGGCAAACGTTCAGGGCTAGGCGCCAAGACGAAGACAGTGCGCCAGCACGGCGAGGCGCAGGCAACAATGCCCTGGACATTTGCTTATGCGGTGCGCTTGAAATCGCGGAAGCGGAAGCCGGCCAGCAGTAATGTGCCGAAATAGGCCACGCCGCACAGGCAGATCAGCAGGCCCAGGGTGCCGGCCCGCAGCAATGGATGGGCTTGCATGGCGATCCAGTCGATGCGGGTCGCGCCATAGGCGGCCACGCCACCCATCACGGCCAGGGCCGGCAGCAGGCGCAGGAAGAATGTCAGCCAGCCCGGTTTCGGCGTGTAGATGCCGCGGCGGCGCAAGCCCCAGTACAGGAAAGTGGCGTTCAGGCAGGCGCCCAGGCCGATCGACAGGGCCAGCCCGGCAACGGCCAGGTAGGGCACGAACAGCCAGTTCATCAGCTGCGTGGCGATCAGCACGCCGATGGCGATCTTGACGGGCGTGCGGATATCCTGGCGCGCATAAAACGCCGGCGCCAGGGTTTTCACCAGGATGATGCCCAGCAAACCCAGGCTGTAGGCCACCAGCGGCTCGGTCGACATGGCCACCGATTCGGCCGAAAATTTACCATAATGAAAAAGGGTGGCGATCAGCGGCGTGGCCAGGGTGGCCATGCCGACGGCCGCCGGCAAGGCCAGCAAAAAGGTCAGGCGCAAGCCCCAGTCCAGCAAGGACGAGTATTCCGTCTTGTCGCCATCGACATTGGCTTTCGACAGGCTGGGCAGCAAGATGGTGCCCAGGGCCACACCCAGCATGGCGGTCGGGAACTCCATCAGGCGGTCCGCGTAGGACAGCCAGGAAATGCTGCCTTCGGCCAGGCGCGAGGCGATGCTGGTGTTGATCATCAGGCTGATCTGCGCGGCCGACACGGCAAACACGGCCGGTCCCATTTTTTTCAGCACGCGCCGCACGCCGCCGTCCGACAGGCCGATGGCCGGGTTGATCGACAGGCGCGGCAGCATGCCGATCTTGATCAGGGCAGGGATCTGGATCGCCACCTGCAGCAGGCCGCCGACAAACACGGCAATCGCCATGGCGTAGATCGGCTGCGCCAGGTGCGGCGCCAAAAAGAGGGAGGCGGCGATAAAGGACAGGTTCAGCAGCACCGGTGTAAACGCGGGAATCTTGAATTCGCGCCAGGTGTTCAGGATGCCGCCGGCCAGCGCCACGAACGACATGCAACTGATATAAGGGAACATCAGGCGCGTCATCCAGACGGCCGCGTCGAAAGCGCCGGGGTCCTTGTTCAGGCCGGTGGCGATCACATACACGAACCATGGCGCGCCGAGGATGCCGATGGCGGACACCAGCAAGGTGGCCCACACCAGGGTGGTGGCCACATGGTCGGCCAACTGCTTGCTGGCCTCCTGGCCATGCTGGTTTTTATACTCCGACAAGATCGGCACGAAGGCTTGCGAGAACGCGCCTTCGGCAAACAGGCGCCGCAGCAGGTTGGGAATGCGGAAGGCCACGATAAAGGCGTCGGTGTAGGCGCCGGCGCCAAAGGCGCGCGCGAACAGGCTTTCGCGCAACAAACCGGTGACTCGGGACAGCATGGTCATGCTGGAAATGGCGGCGAGGGTTCTGAGCAAGTTCATGGGGGCAGATTATAGCTGGGCGCGGCCTGTGCAAACGGTTAACATGCTGTAATAATCAGCGCTTTCCGGCCCCGGGTGCCGCCGTTTTTCGCCCTTTTGATGTCGATAGCGGCTTTTTTGAATTGCCCTCGCCGGAAAATCTCGTTATAATCGAAGGCTGTACAGAATTCTGTTACGCAGACACTAATGTTTGACAGGCACTGGTTTGGCACACATGGTTCGGCAGACGCACAGAACGCACCGGTTGGCAAACACTAATGTTTGCAAACGCACTTTGACCCTGTTTTAGGAAATTCCATGGCAAATACCGCACAAGCGCGCAAACGCGCTCGTCAAGCAGTTAAGCAAAACGCACACAATTCGTCCCAGCGTTCGACCTTGCGCACAGCTATCAAAGCTGCTCGCAAAGCGATCCAGGGCGGCGACAAGGCAGCTGCTGCTGCAATCTTCCAGGCTTCCGTGTCGACCATCGACCGTATCGCTGACAAGAAGATCATCCACAAAAACAAGGCAGCTCGCCACAAGAGCCGTCTGGCAGCTGCTTTGAAAGCACTGTCCGCTTAATATTCGCCCTTTCGCCAGTTCGCTGGCGTTGGATGAAAAGCAAAAACCCGCAGACTTGTTCTGGCGGGTTTTTTCGCGTTCATCGCCGGCTGATGCCGTCTATTTTGATGCTGGCAGGTTGGCGATCACCATGCCCGGCTTGATATTGCGTAGCCGAAACCAGCCCAGGTTCATTTCCAGCGCATAGCGCGCCGGCATGGCTTTCGTCGAGCAATGGCTGTCGAGCGTATGCGGCTGCATGTCTTCGATATTGATGATCTTGCCGGACGCATCGAGAAAGGCCACCGACAGCGGCAGTGCCGTATTGCGCATCCACATGCATTGCGCGGCCGGCGCGCCGAACACGAACAGCATGCCGCCATTGACGGCCATGCTGTCGCGGTACATCAGGCCCAGTTCGCGCTGGTTTTCCGTGGCGGCCACCTCGGCCACGATCGCATGCTTGCCGGCCAGCAGCTGCACCGTCGTCAAAGGCGGGTTTTGCGCCCGGGAATCCGGGGCCGGCGCCGCCATCGCAAAGGCCAGGCTGCTGCAAATCAGAAAAGTTTTCATGTGCAAGACGTTAGCGGTGGAAGCGGCGATTAAGCCATGCTGGCGCGCCAGCCGTCAAGCCGGCGTCATCCGTTGCTGATGGCGTCGCCGGGCACTTCGCACCATTCGCCCGGCATCAAGGGGTGGCTGGCCAGCGAGAACGGCCCGATGCTGCTGCGCACCAGGCGCAGGGTCGGCAGGCCGACGGCGGCCGTCATGCGCCGCACCTGGCGGTTTTTTCCTTCTTTCAAGGTGATCGCCAGCCACGAGGTAGGGTGGTCAAGGCGCGTGCGGATCGGTGGATGGCGCGGCCACAACCAGTCTGGCTCGGCAATCCGCACGGCCTGGCACGGCTTGGTGACGAAGTCGCCCAGATCCAGCGGCGCTTGCAGGCGCGCCAGGCTGGCCGCATCGGGCACGCCGTCGACCTGCACCAGGTAGGTCTTCGCCTCCTTGCGGTCGGGGTGGCTGATGGCGTGCTGCAGGCGGCCGTCGTCGGTCAGCAGCAGCAGGCCTTCGCTGTCGGCGTCGAGCCGGCCGGCCGGGTAGATGCCGGGGATATCAAGGTGGTCGGCCAGGGTGAGGCGGCCATCCTGTGGCGAGAACTGGCACAGGACCTGGAACGGCTTGTTAAAAAGTATGAGTGGCATGGTGTTATCTTGATGCAAAAGAAGGCGTTGCCGCCGGTGAGGCGTGGCGCCGTGTACTATAGTGGTGCATAATGAGAAACGCAGTCGTCTTATATCTTATAGAAGACCTTTTGATGCCTTTCTCTGCCCCTGATTTGTTTTGTGACGCAATCCCCTTCGGAGATTTTGATGTACCAACATATTACAGTACCTGCTGACGGACAAAAAATCACCGTCAACGCCGACTTTTCGCTGAACGTGCCCGACCAGCCCATCATTCCCTTTATCGAGGGCGATGGCACCGGCAGCGATATCACGCCGGTGATGATCAAGGTGGTCGACGCGGCGGTGGCCAAGGCCTACGGCGGTGCGCGCAAGATCAGCTGGATGGAAATCTTTGCCGGCGAAAAAGCCACGCGCGTGTATGGCGCCGACAGCTGGCTGCCGGCGGAAACGCTGGCCGTGCTGAAAGACTATGTGGTGTCGATCAAGGGGCCTTTGACCACCCCGGTCGGTGGCGGCATGCGTTCGCTCAACGTGGCCCTGCGCCAGCAGCTCGACCTGTACGTTTGTCTGCGTCCGGTGCGCTATTTCAAGGGCGTGCCGTCGCCACTGAAAGCGCCGGAAAAAACCGATATGGTGATTTTCCGCGAAAACTCGGAAGATATCTATGCCGGCATCGAATACGCGCAGGGTACCGATGATGCAAAGAAACTGATCGATTTCCTGGTAAAGGAAATGGGTGTCACGAAGATTCGTTTCCCGGAAACCTCGGGCATCGGCATCAAGCCGGTGTCGGTGGAGGGAACCGAGCGCCTGGTGCGCAAGGCGCTGCAATATGCGATCGACAATGACAAGCCTTCCGTGACGATCGTGCACAAAGGCAACATCATGAAATACACGGAAGGCGGTTTCCGCGACTGGGCGTATGCGCTGGCGCAAAAGGAATTTGGCGCCGAACTGATCGATGGCGGCCCGTGGTGCAAGTTCAAGAATCCGAAAACCGGGCGCGACATCACGGTCAAGGATTCGATCGCCGACGCTTTCCTGCAACAAATCCTGATGCGCCCGGTGGAATACAGCGTGATCGCCACCCTGAACCTGAATGGTGACTATATTTCCGACGCGCTGGCGGCCCAGGTGGGCGGCATCGGCATCGCGCCGGGCGGCAACCTGTCCGATTCGGTGGCCATGTTCGAAGCGACGCACGGCACGGCGCCGAAATACGCGGGCAAGGATGTGGTGAATCCCGGTTCGCTGATTTTGTCGGCGGAAATGATGTTGCGCCACATGGGCTGGGTCGAGGCGGCGGACCTGATCATCGCGGCGATGCAGAAGTCGATCGCCCTGAAACGCGTGACCTATGATTTCGCGCGCCTGATGGAAGACGCGACGCAAGTGTCGTGCTCGGGCTTTGGCGCGGTGATGGTCGAGCAGATGTAAAGCGGCCGGACGAAAAAAAACCCCGTTCGAAAACGGGGTTTTTCACATCTGAGGGCCGAAAGAAGCTTAGGCGGACTGGATGTTGGAAGCTTGCTTGCCTTTAGGGCCTTGCGTGACTTCGAATTGAACTTTTTGACCTTCTTTGAGGGTCTTGAAACCGTTCATGTTGATTGCGGAGAAATGAGCAAACAAATCTTCGCCGCCATCATCTGGAGTGATGAAGCCAAAGCCTTTGGAATCATTGAACCACTTAACTGTACCTGTTGCCATAAAAAGAACTTTCAAAATTAAAACAAATCACACGAGCCATAAAAGCAAGAAGCTTCTTGCCCCCTCCTCGACGTCTCACTTCTTATCAAGCTGTACATATTACTGCAACAGTCGATACCGCATTGTTGGCGGAATAAATATTGAAGTCAAGCGCTTTTCCACTGATCTTGCCAAATTCTTCACGAGCACCAAAAAAGCAACTCTTGATTTTGGCGACAGGGACGCCATCTGCGCTGTAGTGAGAAAACGCGTAAGATTGAAAACAATTGGAAACGCGCAGATATTGCGCATGACAACCACTGTGAAAGCATTAGAATAAGCGTATGGCAACCAAGCACGACACAGAAGCCCTGCTGGAGCGGCAAGCCCTCAAGCCGCCGCCGCTCTATCAGGTAGCCTTGCTCAATGACGACTATACCCCGATGGAATTCGTGGTGGCCATCATTCAGGAGTATTTCAACAAGGACCGTGAAACGGCGACGCAAATCATGCTCAGTGTTCACCGCTACGGCAAAGGAGTGTGCGGCGTGTTCTCTAAAGATATAGCGTGTACCAAAGTGGAGTTCGTTTTAACGCATGCGCGCAAGGCGGGGCATCCCCTGCAGTGCGTGATGGAGGAAGTATGATTGCGCAGGAATTAGAAGTAAGTTTGCACATGGCGTTTGTCGAAGCTCGGCAGGCACGGCACGAATTCATCACGGTGGAGCATCTGCTGCTGGCACTGCTGGACAATCCCTCCGCGGCCGAGGTATTGCGGGCCTGCGCGGTCAATATCGACGACCTGCGCAAGACCCTCACCAACTTCATCGGCGATAACACGCCGACCGTGCCTGGCACGGGCGAGGTCGATACCCAGCCGACGCTTGGTTTCCAGCGCGTGATCCAGCGCGCCATCATGCACGTTCAATCGGCATCGAATGGCAAGAAGGAAGTCACCGGCGCCAATGTGCTGGTGGCGATCTTCGGCGAAAAGGATTCGCACGCGGTCTACTACCTGCACCAGCAGGGCGTGACCCGCCTGGACGTGGTCAATTTCATTTCCCACGGCGTACGCAAGGACCAGTCGACCGAAAGCGCGAAAGCGTCGGAAGGCGTGGAAGAGGCGCCGGCCGAAGGGCAACCGAAGGAAAGTCCGCTCGACCAGTTCACGCAAAACCTGAACAAGGCCGCTGCCGAAGGCAAGATCGACCCGCTGATCGGGCGCGAGGACGAAGTCGACCGCGTGATCCAGATCCTGTGCCGCCGCCGCAAGAACAATCCGCTGCTGGTCGGCGAGGCGGGCGTGGGCAAGACGGCCATCGCCGAAGGCCTGGCCTACCGCATCACGCAAAGCGATGTGCCGGAAATCCTGCAAAATGCCGTCGTGTATTCGCTGGACATGGGAGCCTTGCTGGCCGGTACCAAATACCGCGGTGACTTCGAGCAGCGCCTGAAAGCCGTGCTGAAACAGCTGAAGGACAATCCGAACGGCATCCTGTTCATCGACGAGATCCACACCATCATCGGTGCGGGCTCGGCCTCGGGCGGCACGCTGGACGCGTCCAACCTGCTGAAACCGGCACTGGCCAACGGCCAGCTGAAGTGCATCGGCGCGACCACCTACACGGAATTCCGTGGCGTGTTCGAAAAAGACCATGCGCTCTCGCGCCGCTTCCAGAAGGTGGACGTCAACGAGCCGACCGTCGAGCAGACCGTGCAGATCCTGCGCGGCCTGAAATCGCGCTTCGAGGAACATCACGGCGTGAAATACTCGGCGTCGGCCCTGTCGACGGCGGCCGAACTGGCGGCGCGCTTCATCAACGACCGCCATCTGCCCGACAAGGCGATCGACGTCATCGATGAAGCGGGCGCGGCGCAACGCATCCTGCCGAAGTCGAAGCAGAAGAAAACCATCGGCAAGGCCGAGATCGAGGACATCATCGCCAAGATCGCCCGTATTCCGCCGCAAACGGTCAACCAGGACGACCGCAGCAAGCTGCAAACCATAGACCGCGACCTGCGCAACGTGGTGTTCGGGCAAGACCCGGCCATCGATGCGCTGGCCTCGGCCATCAAGATGGCGCGCGCTGGCCTCGGCAAGACGGACAAGCCGATCGGTTCCTTCCTGTTCTCCGGTCCTACCGGCGTCGGCAAGACCGAGGTGGCCAAGCAACTGGCGTTTATCCTCGGTATCGAGCTGATCCGTTTCGACATGTCGGAATACATGGAGCGTCATGCCGTCAGCCGCCTGATCGGCGCGCCACCGGGCTATGTCGGTTTCGACCAGGGCGGTCTGCTGACCGAAGCGATCACCAAGAAGCCGCACGCGGTGTTGCTGCTCGATGAAATTGAAAAAGCCCATCCGGACATTTTCAATATCCTGCTGCAAGTGATGGACCATGGCACCTTGACGGACAACAACGGTCGCAAGGCCGACTTCCGCAATGTGATCATTATCATGACCACCAATGCGGGCGCGGAGAGTTTGCAGAAGGCCTCGATCGGCTTCACGAATTCCAAGCAGGCAGGCGACGAGATGGCCGACATCAAGCGCATGTTCACGCCGGAGTTCCGCAACCGTATCGATGCCACTATCAGCTTCCGCGCGCTGGACCAGGAAATCATCCTGCGCGTGGTCGACAAGTTCCTGATGCAGCTGGAAGAGCAGTTGCACGAGAAAAAAGTCGAAGCCGTGTTTACCGAGAAGCTGCGTGCCTTCCTGGGCAAGAAAGGGTTCGATCCGCTGATGGGCGCGCGGCCGATGTCGCGGTTGATCCAGGACATGATCCGCAAGGCGCTGGCCGACGAACTGCTGTTCGGCCGCCTGGTGTCTGGCGGCAAGGTCACGGTCGACCTCGACGACAAGGACCAGGTCCTGCTGGAATTCCCGGAACCGCCTGATGCGGCGCCGACGGCAGCACCGGAAACGGTTGAAGTCGAATAGGTCCCTGGCACTTCAAAAAACCCGCCCACGCAAGTGGCGCGGGTTTTTTTACGTTCATATGGCTAATAAAGAAGGTTTTCTTCGGGGCGCTTTATGCCAGAATTGCTGTCCGGTATCGACATGATGTCCATGCCGCAGCCCTGACCGCCACCTGGATGCCCACATGAATCTTTCCCATCGTCTCACCCTGCTGCTGTTGTCCGCCGGCCTGCTGGGCAGCGCCGCCGCGCAAGCTGCCTCCGCCGCCAGTTATTTCCGCTTTCCTGCCGTGCGCGGCGACACCGTGGTGTTTACCGCCGAAGGCGATCTGTGGAAAAGCAACGTGCGCGGCGGCCCTGCCCAGCGCCTGACCACCCATCCCGGCTATGAAACCAATGCGGCCATCTCGCGCGACGGCCAGTGGCTGGCGTTTTCCGCCTCGTACGAAGGGGCGCAGGACGCCTATGTGATGCCGTTGGCGGGCGGCTTGCCGCGCCGCATCTCGTATGACAATGGCGGCGTGCTGGTGCTGGGCTGGACGGCGCAGGGCGAAGTGCTGATCAGCACGCAAAATACCGATGGCCCCGCCTCGCGGCGCATCGTCGCCGCCATCGATCCCGTCAAGCTCACGCGGCGCGTGTTCCCGGTCGCCGACGCCAACGACGCCGTGCTCGACGATGCGGGCAAGACGCTGTTCTTCACGCGCTTCGGTCTCGCCATGACCAACGACAATGTGCGCAACTACCGCGGTGGCGCGCATGCCCAGCTGTGGCGCTATGAGCTGGACGGCAAGAACGAGGCGGTGCCCCTGCATGCGGACGCCGCTGTACGTGACGGCAACAACAAGCGCCCCATGTGGTGGCAGGGCAGGGTCTATTACATCAGCGACGAGAGCGGCAGCGACAATCTGTGGAGCATGCTGCCGGACGGCTCGGACCGCCGCGCGATCACCGGCCACACGCAGTGGGACGTGCGCAATGCCTCGCTGGGCGACGGCAAGATCGTGTATCAGCTGGGCGCGGACTTGCAGGTGCTGGATCTGGCGGCGGGCACGGACTCGCCGCCATTGCCGATCAGCCTGGTCTCGGACTTCGACCAGCAGCGCGCGCGCCAGGTGCGTTCGCCATTGGATACGCTGTCGAATGTGCAGCTGTCCGGCAAGGATGAGCGGATTATCCTCACCGCGCGCGGACGGGTCAGCATCGCCGGCACCGGCAGCCAGCGCCGGGTCGATATCGCGATTCCCGAAGGCGCCCGCGCGCGCGACGCCGTCTTCAGCAGCGATGAAAAATTCGTCTACGCCATCGTCGACACCAGCGGCGAAAACGAGATCTGGCGCTATGCGGCCGACGGTTCCGGTCCCGGCGAACGCCTGACCACCGAGGGCGACAGCCACCGCTGGAAGCTGTATCCGTCGCCGGACGGGCGCTATCTGGCGCACAGCGACAAGAAGGGCCGCTTCTGGCTGCTGGACCTGGCGACCAAGGCCAATCAGCTGATCGACGACGCGGGCAAGGCCGGCGTCGACAAGCACGACGAGGTGCAATGGTCGCCCGACAGCCGCAACCTGGCGCTGGTGCGGGTGGCCAGCAACGAGCAGCGCGAACAGATCGGCCTGTACAACCTGGCCAGCAAGGAATTGCATTTCGTTACCAGCGACCGCTATACCTCGGGCTCGCCCATGTTTTCGCCCGATGGCCGCTGGCTGTATTTTCTGTCGGCGCGCAATTTCCAGCTGGCCAATGGCTCGCCCTGGGGCGACCGCAACATGGGGCCCGTGTTCGACAAGCGGGTCGGTGTGTATGCGCTGGCGCTGCAGCCGGGCAACCGTTTTCCTTTCCAGCCCGACGACGAGCTGAGCCGCCCAGGCGTGAAGCCAGCGGAAACGGACGATGAAAAGGCGGCCGAACTGGCGGCCGAAAAGGCGCTGGAAAAAGCGGGTGGCAAGCCGGCCGTGAAAAAGGCGCCGGCCAGCTTGCCGGCGATTATCAGCTATGGCCTGGCGGCGCGGCTGTACGAAGTGCCGCTGGCGGCCGGCAACTACACGGCGCTGGCGGTGGACGACAAGCGCCTGTATTTCCTGGACCGCGACGGCGCGGACAACAAGGCCAGCCTGAAGACCTTGGCGATCGGCAACACCGGTTCCAAGCCCGAACTGCTGGTGGCAAATGTGCGCGAGTTCGACCTGGCGCAGGACAAGAAACATCTGTACTACCGTACTGCGGCGGAGACCGGACCCGGCGACATGCTGGTGATCGAGGCGGGCGCCAAGCTGCCGACCGACCTGACGAAAGCCAAGGTGAAGGTCGACGACTGGACCTTTGTGTCGAATCCGCGCCTGGAATGGAAGCAGATGTTCAACGACGCCTGGCGTCTGCACCGCGACTTTTTGTACGACGCCAGGATGCGCGGCGTCGACTGGACGGCCGCACGCAACAAATATGCGCCGCTGGTCGAGCGCGTGACCGACCGCGCCGAACTCAACGACCTGCTGGGCATGATGGTGGCCGAAGTGGGCGCCCTGCATTCGCAGATCCGCCCCGGCGAATTGCGCCGCACGGAACAGGAAGGCGCGCCGGCCGGCCTGGGCGCCGTCCTCGCGCGCGCCAGGGACGGCTATGTGGTCGAGCATATCTACCGCAGCGAGCCGGAACTGCCGTCCGAGCGCGCGCCACTGTCGCGCCCGGACGTGGACGTCAAGCAAGGCGACGTGATCACGGCCGTCAATGGCAAGCCGGCCCTGGGGGCGCGCGATATCAGCGACCTGCTGCTGAACCAGGCCGGCAAGCAGGTGCTGTTGCAGGTGAAACGGGGCAACGGCGCGCCACGCGCCGTGATCGTCACGCCGGTCGACATGGCGAAACAGACGGCGCTGCGCTACGGCGACTGGGAGCTGAGCCGCGCGGAACAGGTGGCGGCCAGCTCGCAAGGGCGCATCGGCTACCTGCATTTGCGCGCCATGGGGGCGCGCGATATCGCCTCGTTCGCGCGCGATTTTTATGCCAATATCAACCGCGATGGCCTGATCATCGACGTGCGCCGCAATAACGGCGGCAATATCGACAGCTGGATCATCGAAAAGCTGCTGCGCAAGGCCTGGGCCTTCTGGGCGCCACCGGGCGTGCAGCCGTCGTCGAACATGCAGAACACCTTCCGTGGCCACCTGGTGGTGCTGGTCGACGAGCTGACCTATTCCGACGGCGAGACTTTTGCGGCCGGCATCAAGGCATTGAAACTGGCGCCGCTGGTGGGTAAGCGCACGGCCGGCGCCGGCGTCTGGCTCAGCGACAATACCCGATTGCTGGACAACGGCATGGCGCGCGTGGCGGAAAACGGCCAGTTTGGCGTCGATGGACAGTGGCTGATCGAAGGCGTCGGCGTGGTGCCGGACGTGGAGGTGGAAAACCCGCCGCACGCCACCTTCAATGGCGGCGACCGCCAGCTGGAAGTGGCTTTGGAGATGCTGGCCAGGAAGCTGAAAGAGCAGCCGCTGCGCCAGTTCCAGGCGCAGCCGATACCGGCCCTGAAGCGCTAAAGGCTGGCGGCGGCGCGGAACTGCTGCGCGCGGCGGCGCGATACCTCGACTTGCGTGCCGTCGGCCAGCAGCAGTTCCAGGCCATCGGCCGCATTCGCCGTCACCTGTTTCACGTGCGCCAGGTTGACGATCTGGCGCCGGTTGGCGCGCAGGAACTGGGCCGGGTCCAGCCGTTCTTCGAGCTGGTTCAGCGAGCGCGGCATCAGTGGCTGTTGCGAGCCGAAATGCACGCGCGCGTAATTGCCTTCCGAGGTGAACAGCATGATGTCGGCCAGCGCCACGAACCAGCAGCGCTCGCCATCCTTGATAAAGATCTTGCGCGCTGCCGATGCCGGCAGCGCCTGAACTCGGGCACCGGCGCGCGCCAGTGCCGTGGCCAGGCGCTGCGCCTGCACCGGCTTTTGCAGGTAGTCGAGGGCGCTCACTTCAAACGCCTGCAGCGCGTACTGGTCGTAGGCGGTGCAGAAGATCACGTCGGGCGCGTGGTCGAGCGCGGCCAATAAATCAAAACCCGAGCCGCCCGGCATCTGCACGTCGAGCAGCAGCAAATCCGGTTGCAGCGCCGCGATCTGCGCCATCGCCTCCAAGGCGCTGGCCGCCTCGCCGGCGATCTCCACCGAGGGATGGGCTTGCAACAGGCGCCGCAATTCGGCGCGCGCCAGGCGTTCGTCGTCGACCAGCAGGACGCGCAAGCGGCTCATGGCTGCGGCAACAGCAGCACGGCATGCACGGCGCCGTCGCGTTCATCGAGCGACAGCGTGGCCGCAGGGCCCAGCGCCAGATGCAGGCGCTGGCGCACGTTGGCCAGCCCGGTACGAGGCGAACCCGATGGCGCGCGCAGCACTCCCGTGTTGCTCACCGTGATGATGACGCCGTCATGGTGGCGCCTGGCGCTGATGGCGATCTCGCTGCCATGCAAACACGGTTCGACGCCATGCTTGACGGCGTTTTCCACCAGCGTCTGCAATGCCATCGGCGGGATGCGCACGGCGGCGAGTCCCGCCTCAAACGCCAGGGTCACGCGCAGCCGCGCTTCGAAGCGGATCGCCTCGATCGCCAGGTAGGTTTGCACCGCCTGCCATTCGTCGGCCAGCGGCACGGTGTCGTGCCGGTTCGATTGCAGCGTGTAGCGCATCAGCGCGGCCAGCTGGTCGACCATGCCGGCGGCCGCTGCCTGGTTTTCAAACACCAGCGCGCGCACGCTGTTGAGGCTATTGAAAAAGAAATGCGGGTTGACCTGGGCCTGCAGCGCGCGCAGCTCGGCGTCCTTGGCCAGCACTTCCAGGCGCAGCGCTTCGGCTTCGAAGCGGCTGGCGCGGCGCAGCGACTGCACCATCGAATACAGCACGGTCCAGACCAGGAAGGTCGTGAACCAGGAAATCAGCGCCGACGGCAGCCAGTTCAGGCTGGTGACCGGGCCGAACGGCTGCAGCACCACGTAACCCAGTCCCGCCAGCGCGCACTGCGCCAGCGCCAGCGGCATCAGGGCGGGCAGCACATACTGCCAGGCGAAGCGGCCGTGGATCCAGCCGCGCCGTTGCAGCACGCGGCGCCAGGCCATCGACAGCAGCAGCCCGCTGGCGGCGCCCCACCAGCAGACACCGAGGATGGCCCAGCTCAGAGGCGCGCGGCTCAGGCTCAGCAAACTCAGCATTGCAGCGATGTTCCAGCCCGCCAGCTGGAAGATCCAGTACCAGTTCAAGCGGGCGAGCAGGGGCGGCGAATGTTTCATGCAAAGGGCAGGCGGCTCAGTTCAGGAATTGTTCGATCTGGCCATGCAGCCAGTCGGGATCATCGTACATGATGAAGTGGCGCGCCGCATCGCTCATGACGACCCGCACGCCCGGCAGCTGCTGGTACTGGCTGCGGAACACGGCTTCGGTGGCGGCGCGCGGCGCATAATCCTTGTAGGCGATCCAGGTGCCCAGCACCAGCGTGGGCGAGGCGATCCGCGCCACGTCCTGGCGCAAATCCGTGCCGATCAGGGTGGCCATCGTGTCGATCACCGTGTTCCTGTCCGAGCGCGCGCCCCAGTCCAGGATGCGCGCCACGTCGTCCGGCTTGCCGGCCATGCTGGCGACCGAACGGCGCTGGCCTTCGGCAAAGCCGGCGCCATCCTGCGCGCGCATGGCGCTGCGCATCTGCGCGGCCATGCCTTGCAGCTGTTCCGGCGTGATGCTTGGCAACTGGGCCGCGCCCAGCGCCGGCAGCGAGTCGACGATGATCAGTTTCCCCGCCTGCCGCGGATGGCCGATGGCCAGTTTGAGCGCCAGGAAGCCGCCCAGGCTGTGGCCGATAATGGCCGGCTTTCCCAGTTGATGATCGCGGATATAGGCCGCCAGCTGCGTTTCGGCCTGCGCCAGCAAATCTCCTTCGATCTTCGGCACACCGGCAAAACCGGCCAGCGTCAGGACATGGCACTGGCGCTGCGGGCGAGCGTCGCCGCACAGGCGCGCGACCGTGGCTTGCCACACCTCGCCGGAGGAGGCCAGGCCGGGAATCAGGATCACGGGCGCGCCCTGGCCGGTGACGGCGACCTGGAAGGCCGTGCGGGCGGATACGGGCGCAGCCTGGGCGGCGCAGGCGATGGCCAGGGTGGTGAAAAAGGCGGCGCAGCGGCGCAGCAGGAAGAGGGTCATGGCAGGCTCCGGGTAAGTGATCGACAGGCCGATCTTGGCGAAGCGCGCTGCGCTTGGCTACTGCCAGGTGATGAGTGGCGATACCGCGGGATGAACGGCGCCGCCGCCCTCAGATCCACTCCTCCTGGTCTACGCCATCGTCGGCATGGTAGCTCAGGTATTGCACCATTCTTGGCACGTCGCCGAGGTTGGGCGTGGCGCAATGGGGCAGGGCCTGGTGCCAGATGATGAAGTCGCCGGCCTGGCCCGGCACTGCCACCGGCCGCAGCTGCTGCAGCGCCCACTCGCGCGGATTGTGGCCGGGCGGTACCGTCGCCAGCCAGTCGCCGATGCGGTGCTGGAAGCCCGGCACGCAGTGAAACGCGCCATGGCTGGCGGCGCAGTCGCCCAGGTACAGCAGGCCTTGCAGCTTGAACGGGATCGGCAAGGCCAGGCTGGTATCCCAGTGCAGCGGGCTGCCCGTGAAGCAGGTGTCCGCGGCTTGCGGCGGATTGAAGCTGACCTTGTCGATGGTCGGATAAATCGCCTCGCTGCGATACAGTTGCTGGTAGGCGCGCCGGATGCGCGGCTGGTGGCGGATGGTTTCCAGCGCCGGATGGTCGGAAAACTGCAGCATGAAGCCCACCTTGCCCGGGTGCGCCCGGTACCAGGACGCGCGGTCATCGAGGCTGGCGCCCAGGTAGTCCCAGATCGCGGCCTGCGCCGCCGCGCATTGGGTTTTTGGCACGGCGCCGCGCAGCACCACGTAGCCGTTGCGCTCCCAGAATTGCAGCTCATCGAAGGACAGCACGTCGTCGACGATGTCAAACGCGTGGGCCGGCCGCGCGCGCGTGCGCACCGTGGTCCAGGCCAGGAATGCGTCCAGCGATGGCCGCTGGTGGAACAGGAACTGCAGCGCATCGTCCATGAAGATGCCGCGCGCGTACAGCGCCCTGACTTCCTGCTGATGCCGCGCCGGCGTGGCGGCGCCCTTGTCACCGGCCGGGCCGGCGCTGCGCTGCCACAGGCTGCGCAGCAATGGCATGTCATCCATCATGGCGTCTCCATCACGACGCGCGCAGCCGACGCCACAAGGTGGTGCGGCTGATGCCCAGGTGTTGCGCGGCCGCGTCGCGCCGGCCGCCGAAGCGGGCCAGCACTTCGGCCGCGCTTTCTTCGCGCGCGGACAGCGTCGCCGCCGGCAAGGAAGGGGATTGCGGCACGCTGTCGCCGCTCGCGCCCAACTCCGGCGCCACGGCCAGCATAAAGGCCGGTGTCAGCGCCTGCAGCGGTTCGGCCGCCAGGAACAGGGCCAGCCGTTCGGCCAGGTTGCGCAGTTCGCGCACATTGCCGGGCCAGCCGTAGCGGCGCAGCAGCGGCGCGCAGGCCAGCAGCTCGGCATGCAGGTTCGGCTGCGGGCGCGCGCCCAGCGCGGCCAGCGCGGTTTTCAGCGACCACTCCATCAGGCCGGCGATGTCGCCCGCGCGCTCGCGCAGCGCCGGCAGCTGCAGACGCAGCACGGCCAGGCGGTAGAACAGGTCGGCCCGGAAGCGTCCTTCGCGGATGCGCTGCTCCAGGTCGCAGTGGGTGGCGCTGATGATGCGCACGTGAATCGGGATCGGCCGCGTGCCGCCGACGCGCACCACTTCGCGCTCTTCCAGCACGCGCAGCAAGCGCGTTTGCAAAGGCAGGGGCATTTCGCCGATTTCATCCAGGAACAGGGTGCCGTGGTTGGCCGCCTCGAACAGGCCCGCGTGGCCGCCGCGGCGCGCGCCCGTAAACGCGCCGTCCTCGTGGCCGAACAGTTCCGATTCCAGCAGGGATTCGGCGATGGCGCCGCAATTGATGGCGACAAACGGCCGGTTGACGCCCAGGTTGCGCGGGCTTTCGCGGTGGATCGCCTGCGCCACCAGTTCCTTGCCGGTGCCCGTCTCGCCCTGGATCAGCACCGTCGCCGGCGATTTGCCGAACAGGACCACCGACTGGCGCAACGCTTCCATCGTGTCGGACTCGCCGCGCAAATCGTGCAGGCCATGGCGCGCGCGCTGCACTTCGCCGGCGGGCGCGCGCTTGCCGCGGTTCGCTTCGAGCTGGGTCAGGCGCGCCAGTTCCAGCGCATCGTCGAAGGCGCGCCGGATCGCCGTGGCCGAATACACGAACACGGCCGCCAGCCCGGCCTCTTCGGCCAGGTCGGTCACCAGGCCGGCGCCGACGATGGCTTTCACGCCGGCCGCCTTGAGTTCATTGATCTGCGCGCGCGCGTCTTCTTCGGTGGCATAGCTGCGCTGCGCGATGCGAAAGCCGAAGGTGGATGCGAATTCGGCCAGTTCCGGCATCGTATCCTGGTAGGTCACCACGCCGATCTGCGGCGAGATGCGGCGCGCGCGCGCCAGCGCCTGCATCACGTCGTAGCCGCTGGCCTTGGCGATAATCACCGGCACCGACAGCCGGCCTTTCAGATAGGCGCCGTTCGAGCCGGCCGCGATCACGGCGTCGCAGCGTTCGACGGCCATGCGTTCGCGGATATGGCGCACGGCGTCGTCAAAGCCCAGGTTGATCGGCTCGATGGTGGCCAGGTGGTCGTATTCGAGGGTGATGTCGCGGAACAGGTCGAACAGGCGCGAGACCGAGACGGTCCAGATGACGGGCTTGTCGCGGTGGTCCAGCATGGGCAGGGAAGGGCGGCGCATGGGGCCGATTGTAAAGCATTTGCTTCGCTGTCTGACGGTGAAACAGGCAAGTGGTCTGTTGTATCGCCGGCACGCGCCATGGCTTGCGCGTGCCGCTCTGGCGTCAGTTGGAAAAATCCGGTGAAACTGGTTTATGATCTGTCAGCATCTTGTTGCCTGAATGCATACGTTTGCCGTCTTTTCAACCTTGTGGTGTCCATGAACCGCGTTCCGACCAGCCCTGATTTCATTGCCGATGCCTTGCAGCTGATTGCCTTGCCCGCCTGCGCCTGCGACGCCTGCGGCATGGTGGTGGCCGCCAATGACGCGCTGGCGCGGATGCTGGGCATGGATGTGTCGGGGCGGCTGCTGGCCGATTGTTTCAGCGACGCGTACCGCGCGTCCAGCACCAGCATGCTGCGCGCCGCGCTGGGGCCAAACGGCCGCGAGCGCGAATGGGACAGCTGCCTGCAGGGCATCGATGCGCATATCGCGGTGCAGGTCTGGGCCAGGCCTTTGCTGCCGGTTGATGGCGCCGGCCTGGCTGGCGCCACCCTGGTATTCGCCGACATCAGCGTGCAGCAGCGCGACCAGCAGGCGCTGCGCAAGTCGCTGCTGGAACAGCAGGCCATCCTGGAAAGCGCGGCCGTCGGCATCCTGTTTTCACGCGATGGCGTGATCGAGGAATGCAATAGCCGCGCCGCCGAAATGCTCGGCTATGCGCGCCACCAGCTGACCGGCATGGCCGGCGTGGCGCTGTACCGCTCGCAGGAAGACTACGAGGCGCTGGGCCGCGAGGCCGGCCCGCTGCTGTCTATCGGCCGCTCCTTCAGCACCGAACTGCAATTGCGGCGCCTGGACGGCAGCCTGTTCTGGAGCCGGCTGCACGGGCGCGCCGTCGATCCGCTCAATACGCAGGACGGCACGGTGTGGATCGTCGAGGACATCAGCGACCACCGGCGCGATGAAGACCAGCTGCGCCGGGCCATGGTGGAACAGCAGGCCATCCTCGACAACGCGTCGGTCGGCATCCTGTTTTCGCGTTCGCGCCAGGTCTTGCGCTGCAATCCGCGCTTTGCCGAGATGTTCGGCTATGCGCAGCAGGAGATGACGGGCATGCCGGCTGCGGCGCTGTTCCCCTCGCCCGAGGCCTACGCCGAGTTTGGCGCGCTGGCCACGCCGCTGCTGGGGCAGGGCCTGCCGTACGAGCAGGAAGAAACGCAGTTCCGGCGCCG
Source organism: Janthinobacterium sp. J1-1 (assembly GCF_030944405.1). Taxonomy (NCBI): domain Bacteria; kingdom Pseudomonadati; phylum Pseudomonadota; class Betaproteobacteria; order Burkholderiales; family Oxalobacteraceae; genus Janthinobacterium; species Janthinobacterium sp. J1-1. Next base: position 6,107,516 of record NZ_CP132339.1, on the reverse strand, counting down.
CGACGGCAGCCTGTTCTGGTGCCGCATCCGCGCCAAGGCGGTCGACCAGGAACGCAGCGAGCAGGGCACGATCTGGATACTGGAAGACGTCAGCGCCAGCCGCCAGACGCAGATGGAAGTGGCGGCCATCATGACCAATGCCTCGGTCAGCATCCTGTTTACCAAGAACCGGCTGATCACGCGCTACAACCTGGGCTTTGCCGAAATGTTCGGCTACAAGGGCGACGAGGCGCTGGGCCTGCCGGGGCGCGCGCTGTACCTGTCGCAGGATGCCTACGACAGGCTGGGTGCGGCCGCCTTTCCCTTCCTGTCGGTGGGCAAGCCGTTCCAGACCGAAGTGGAAATGCAGCGCAAGGACGGCAGTACCTTGTGGGGCCAGCTGATCGCCTATGTCGTCAATCCGGACGATGCGGCGGCCGGCACCATCTGGATCATCGAAGACCGCACGGAAGCGAAGCGCGCCGAAGAGTCCCTGCGCAATGCGCTGCTGGAAAACCAGGCCATCCTCGACAGCGCCGTGCTGGGGATTTCGGTGATCGAAAACGGCTACAACCTGCATGCCAACAGCAAGATGGAAGAGCTGTTCGGCTATGGTCCCGGGCAGATCAACGGCCTGTCGGTGCAGGCGCTGTACCCGGACCTGGCGTCGTGGAAGGCGGCGCGCGGCGAGACGGCGCGCGACTTCGAGGCCGGCCGCGTGCACATGTCGGAATACCAGCTGGTGCGCAAGGACGGCAGCCGCTTCTGGGCGCGCCTGTCAGGACGCCCGTTCGACCTGGCGCATGCGCATGGCCGCTCGGTGTGGCTGGTCGACGACGTGACGGCGCGCCGCGAGGCGGCCGAAGCGGTGCTGCGCGCGCGCGACGAACTGGAATTGCGGGTGCGGGAGCGCACCGCCGAACTGGCCGGCGCCAACGCCCTGCTGCAGGGCGAGATCGCCGAGCGGCGCCAGGCCGAGGCGCGCGTGCACCACATGGCCTACCACGACAGCCTGACCGGCCTGCCGAACCGCGCGCTGCTGGCCGACCGCCTGGAGCGCGCCATGCTGGCCTCGCAGCGCTCGGGCCGCAAGCTGGCCGTGATGTTCATCGACCTGGACCGCTTCAAGAACATCAACGATTCGCTGGGCCACATGACGGGCGATATTCTGCTCAAGGACGTGGCGGCCCGGCTGTGCCGCGCGGTGCGCGCCAGCGACACGGTGGCGCGCCTGGGCGGCGATGAGTTCGTGGTGCTGGTGCCGGGCATCCGCGGCGCCGAAGAAGCGGCCACGGTGGCCGCCAAGATCATCGAGTCGCTGACGCCGGCGTTTCCGCTCGAGGGCCACGTGCTGCACATCACGCCGTCGATCGGCATCTGCCTGTATCCGGACGACGGCGCCGATGTCGACGCGCTGATGCGCCATGCCGACGCGGCCATGTATCACGCCAAGGCCAATGGCCGCAACAACTACCAGTTCTTCACGCAGAAGATGAACCAGGCGGCGGCGATCCACTTCGACCTGGAAAGCAGCCTGCGCACGGCGCTGGCGCAGGACCAGTTCGAGCTGTATTACCAGCCGGTGATCGATATCGCCACGCGTACCCTGCATGGCATGGAGGTGCTGCTGCGCTGGCGCCGGCCCGGCCATGGCCTGGTGATGCCGGACCGTTTCATTCCCATCCTGGAGGAGAACGGCATGATCGTGCCGGTCGGCGAATGGGTGATGCGCAAGGCCTGCGAACAGAGCATGGACTGGCTGCGCCAGGGCTTGCAGCCGGTGCCGCTGGCGGTCAACCTGTCGCCGCGCCAGTTCATGCATGCGGGCCTGGTGGCGTCGATCGCCGCCACCATCGAGGAAAGCGGCATCGCGCCCGGTCTGCTGGAGTTTGAAATCACCGAGACGGCGCTGATGCAGCAGGGCGAGCAGACCCTGGAGATCCTGCGCCAGATCAACGCCATGGGCTTGCGCCTGTCGATCGACGACTTTGGCACCGGTTACTCCAGCCTGGCCTACCTGAAGCGCTTTCCCGTCAAGAAGATCAAGATCGACCGCGCCTTCATCAAGGACCTGGAAACCAGCGCGGAAGACCGCGCCATCGTCTCGGCCATCATCGCGCTGGCCGACAGCCTGCAATTGTCGACCGTGGCCGAAGGGGTGGAGACGGAGCAGCAGTTCGCCCTGCTGCAGGACAAAGGCTGCCGCTATGCGCAGGGCTATCTGTTCTCGGCGCCGATGCCGGTGTCCAATGCCCAGGTACTGCTCGAACGAAGAACGAATTAATCGATGGTGGCGATCACCGGGGCGTGATCGGACGGCTGTTCCCACTTGCGGGGCACGCGGTCGATCACGCAGGCGCTGCAGCGGCCCGCCAGCGGCGCCGACAGCAGGATATGGTCGATGCGCAGGCCCTTGTTCAGGCGGAAGCCCAGCTGGCGGTAGTCCCACCAGCTGAAGGTTTTTTCGGCCTGCTCGAACAGGCGGAAGGAATCGACCAGGCCGAGGTCGAACAGGCGCTGCAGCGCGGCGCGTTCCTTGTCGGACACCAGCACCTGGCCGGCCCAGGCGACCGGGTCGTGCACGTCGCGGTCGTCCGGCGCGATATTGTAGTCGCCCACCACCGCCAGTTGCGGATGCGCGGCCGCTTCGTCGGCCAGCCAGTCATGCAGGGCGGCCAGCCAGCCCAGCTTGTATTCATACTTGTCCGAATCGACGCTCTGGCCGTTCGGCACATAGGCGCACACCACGCGCACGCCGCCGATGGTGGCGGCCAGGATGCGCTGCTGCGCGTCTTCGTAGCGGGGATTGTTCCTGACCACGTCCTCGATCGGCAGCTTGGACAGGATGGCCACGCCGTTATAGGTTTTCTGGCCGCTGAAGACCACCTGGTAGCCGGCCGCCGCGATCTCGGCGGCAGGGAATTTGTCGTCGGTCAGCTTGGTTTCTTGCAGGCACAAGATGTCGACCGGATTGTCGGCCAGCCACTGCAGCACTTGCGGCAGGCGCACTTTCAGCGAGTTGACGTTCCAGGTGGCTAATTTCATGGGAGAGGTTCCTTAAGGGGGCGATAGCGGCGAATCTTACCGCATGGCGCCAGCCGGCGTACCGGCATGGCAAGATGACGGGTGTGGTTTATTTGCCCTACGGGAAGATAAGGTTCAAAAAAGACTATAGTTTTAACCAATCGTGGCGCATGCGGTTTCGGTTTTTGTGTATGATTGATCAAGCCACATGGTTGATTTGCCAAATTTGATTGTGTTGATGTTATTTAAGAGCAGCTAAACACGATAAAGGTGTAAAGTTTCTCGCTAAAACGCGATAAACACTACTAAAATGGCATATTGTGACAGCCATGTCATACAGGCTGTGGCAGCCGTGAGATGAAATAATCGGAATTCACCGTGCGTGATTCTGAATTACAGACCATTGCGCCTGAGGCGGACCACAAGCTCCGTTTTCGGCGCCGCTGGTCTTGCTGTATAACTGCGTTACTGTTCCGGGAACATTGTTTTTTTTCATTAAGAAATGGTACCATCTGGAAATGTTGCAGTTTTAATAGTGAGACTTGCGCGTAGCATTTGCAAAGGAAGAAAATGCGAACTGCATTTGAAGCGTGGGCGCAGCGTGACGGCCACATTGTTCGGCGACGAGAAGACAAGCCGGACGAATATCTGATTTTCGAAACCCAGCGGCGCTGGGTGATCTGGCAGGCGGCCTTGACTCATGGCAAGACGACGCCGAAACCGCGCGTGAGCGCGGCCGAAAAAGCCGCGAAGGCGCAGCGTGCGCTGGAAATGTCGTCCGACGAGGCGGCCGTGCGCAATAAGGTGCTCAATGAGGTGCTCGACGCTTTCAGCAGCGCCGACGGCGCCGCCGGCATGGAAGGCATCCTGAAAGTGATCCAGGGCCTGAAACAGAAGCAGAAGGTGCTGGCCGGCGACAAGAGCGAAGATTCGACGGCCTGAGGAGACGGCGATGCGTTACCGGCACTACAAGGGCGGGATCTATGAACTGGTGTGCGAAGCCACGCTGGAATCGGACCTGACCCCGATGATCGTCTACCGCGCCGCCGACGGCTCGATCTGGACCCGGCCGAAAGACGTGTTCTTTCAGCTGATCGAGGTCGAGGGCGTCATGGTGCAGCGCTTTGCTCCCATTAACTGATACTGATCACTGATGGCCGTGTCCTCACGTGCCCAGGAAACCTTCATGCCAAGTAACATCATGCGTCATCTGCTGGCATCGGCCACGCTGCTGGCCCTTGCCTGCGCTTCGGCGCGGGCTGAAACCGTCGGCTCGGTCGACACTGTTTTCAAGCTGATCGGCCCCGACCACAAGATCGTCGTCGAAGCCTATGACGATCCGCGTGTCACCGGCGTGTCCTGCTATCTGTCGCGCGCCAAGACGGGCGGCATCAAGGGCGCCGTCGGCCTGGCCGAAGACAAGGCCGACGCCTCGGTGGCCTGCCGCCAGGTGGGGCCGCTGCAATTCAACGGCAAGCTGCCGCGCCAGGAGGAAGTGTTCAGCGAGCGCGCCTCGATCTTCTTCAAGCATGTGCGCGTGGTGCGCATGGTCGATCCCAAGCGCAATGCGCTGATCTACCTGGTGTATTCCGACCGCCTGATCGATGGCAGTCCGAAAAACAGCGTGACCGCCGTGCCGGTTCCCGCCAGCCAGCCGATTCCCCTGCGTTAAACGAGTCCGCCATGCGCCGTCCTCTCGCCGCCATGATGCTGTTCTCCGGCCTGGCCGGCTGCGCCACCATGACCGGTTCGACCGAGCAGATGGTGCTGGTGCAAACCATTTTCGACAACCGCCAGCTGGCGGGCGCCGGCTGCATCCTCAGCAACGACATGGGCAAGTGGTTCGTCACCACGCCGGGCCGCATCATGATCCGCAAGAGCCAGGCCCCGCTCAAGGTCGACTGCAAGAAGAGCGGCTCGCCGGCCGTCGTGATGGACAATCAATTTGACGCCACCGTCAATGGCGGCAGCGCCTGGAGCAATGTCATCTTTACCCTGGGCGTCGGCTATTTCGTCGACCGCGACACGGGCGCCGCCTATGACTACCCGTCCACCCTGACCGTCATCATGCAGGACCCGGCGCGCCTGGCGCCGCCCGCACCGCCTGCGCCGGCAGTGGCACCGGTCGCCGCGCAGCCCGCCACCGTCACCATGCCGCCGACCGCGCCCGCACCACCGAAGCCCGTGCCATCACCGATACCCGATCCGGTCGTCTATTAAACGGCCGTGCATGAAAAAAGCCGCCAGGGTCGATGACCGTGGCGGCTTTTTTTATTTAACCCCAACCTCGAAATGCCGGGGTCGGACCCGCAGGGACTCGGCGTCCCCGTCCGACCCCAGTCCTCGCGGTTGGGTTAAAAAGAATGCATTACTGCACGCGATTCAGCAGGAACGTGGTCAAGAGGGGCACCGGACGGCCGGTCGCGCCCTTGGCCGCGCCCGATTTCCAGGCCGTGCCGGCGATATCGAGGTGGGCCCAGGTGTACTTCCTGGTGAAGTTTTCCAGGAACGCTGCCGCCGTGACGGCGCCGCCGCCTGGCGAACCGATATTGCCCAGGTCGGCGAAGTTCGATTTCAGCTGCTCGTTGTACGCTTCCTCGATCGGCATGCGCCATGCGGTATCCGATGCCTGCTTGCCGGCGGCCAGCAGCTCGTTGGCCAGCTGGTCATGCGCCGCGTCGGAACGCGTGAACAGGCCGGTGTTGTGGTGGCCCAGCGCGACCACGCAAGCGCCGGTCAGGGTGGCGATATCGACCACCGCCGCCGGCTTGAAGCGCTCGGTGTAGGTCAGCGCATCGCACAACACCAGTCGGCCTTCGGCGTCGGTGTTGAGCACTTCGATCGTCAAACCGTTCATCGAGGTGACGATGTCGCCCGGCTTGGTGGCGCGGCCCGACGGCATGTTTTCGCAGGCGGCGATCACGCCGATCACGTTCAGCTTCAGGTTCATTTCGCCGATGGCGCGGAAGGTGCCCAGTACCGAAGCGGCGCCGCACATGTCGAACTTCATTTCATCCATGCCGGGGCCGGCCTTGAGTGAAATGCCGCCCGTGTCGAAAGTGATGCCCTTGCCGACCAGGACCACCGGCGCATCCTTGGCCTTGCCGCCCATGTGTTTCAGGACGATGAACTTCGGTGGCTGTTCGCTGCCGTTGGTGACCGACAGGAAGCTGCCCATTTTCAGCGCTTCGAGCTGTTTGCGGTCCAGTACTTCGACTTCAAATTTGTAGTCCTTGGCCAGCTGCTTGGCGGTGTTGGCCAGGTAGGTCGGGGTGGCGATATTGGCCGGCAGGTCGCCCAGGTTGCGGGTGAAGTTCGAGCCGTTGGCAATTGCGATGGCTTGCGCCAGCGCGCCGCGCGTGGCGGCCGTGGCCGGCGCCGACAGCACGATCTTGCGCACGCCGGCAGGGGCCGGATCTTTCTTGCTTTTTTGCGAGTCGCAGCGGTATTCGCCGTCGTGCGCCGCTTGCACCACGCAACGGATGGCCCAATTTACATCGCGCTCTTTCACTTCGGCCAGCGGTAATGCGATAATGGCGTCCGCCGCGCCCAGCGCGCCGAAAGCCTTCAAGGCAGCCTGCACGCCGGTGGCGAAGCTTTTTTCGCTGACGGTTTCATCGCCGCCCATGCCGACCAGCAGCACGCGCTCGGCGCTGACGCCGTCAACGGCGCGCAGCAGCAGGGTGCTGCCAGGCTTGCCGGTGATGTCGCCGGACTTCAGCGCAGCCGAAATGGCACCCTTGCTGTCCAGCGCTTGTGCCGCTGGCGACAGTTTTTTGTTTTCGAATACCGCAACCGCGATGCATCCGCTTTTGGCCGTGCCGAGGGTGCTCTTGGTATCGAATGCTTTTATGCTAAAGTCCATTTGGTTCTCCGTTTTCATTTACTAGTAACGTGTTACTCAACTAACTGACCCGAATTATAAACTCCGAATGATCTTTCAACGTGCCCTTCGACGTGAATTGGCTAGTGCCGCCGGGGCCACCTTCACTGTTTTATTCAGTATCCTGCTCACCTGGATGCTGATCGGTATCCTCGGCAAGGCCGCCGGCGGCAAAGTCGCGTCGGCCGACGTCATGTCGCTGATGCTGTTTTCCTCGCTGATGCAGCTGCCCACCATTTTGATACTGACCGGTTTCATCTCGGTGCTGATGGTCGTCACGCGCAGCTACAAGGAATCCGAAATGGTGGTGTGGTTCGCCTCGGGCCTGAGCCTGTCGCGCTGGATCGCGCCGGTGCTCAGCTTCGGCCTGCCGCTGGTGGTGGCCATCGGCGCCCTGAGCCTGTACGCCACGCCGTGGGCGCAGCAGAAAAGCGATGCCTACGTGGCGCGCTTTGAAAAGCGCGAAGACCTGCAGAAAGTCACGCCCGGCCAGTTCCGCGAATCGGCCGGCAGCAACCGCATCTTCTTTGTCGAAGGCGTCAGCGGCGAGAAAAACGTGGTGCAGAACGTGTTCGTCAACACCGTCGACGCCAAGGGCAGCGCGGTGGTGGTGGTCGCCAAGGAAGGCGTGATCAATACCGACGCCGCCGGCAGCCGCTTCCTGGTGCTGAAGGAAGGGCGCCGCTACCAGGGCATCCCGACCCAGGCCGACTTCCAGACCATGGAATTCGAACAGTACATCATGCGCATCGAAAGCAAGCAGCAGGAACTGGGCGCCGACCTGGGCGTGCGCGCCATGAGCACCATGGCGCTGATCGCCGCCAACAACCAGTTCACCATGGCCGAACTGATGTGGCGCGTCAGCGCGCCGCTGATCGCGCTGCTGCTGATCCTGCTGGCCATTCCGCTGGGCTTCGTCAATCCGCGCGCCGGCAGTTCGGCCAACCTGATCGTGGCGCTGTTGATCTTCTTCAGCTACAGCAACCTGACCAAGGTCATCGAGGCAAGCGTGAAGCAGGGCCGTCTGAGCTTCGGCATGGCCTGGTGGCCGCTGCACCTGCTGGCGCTGCTGGCCGTGGTGGCGCTGTTCGCCTGGCGCCTGAATGTGAATCACCGCTATCATCCGCTGGTCCTGCTGGCGTCCTTCAAGCGCGCGCGCTGCGCCGGCAAACAGAGTAAGGCGGACACCAAATGAAGATCCTGCAGCGCTATTTTGCGGTTTCGATATTCCAGGCGGTGTTCTTCGTGCTGCTCGCCTTTCTGGCGCTGCAGGCCTTCATCGACCTGACGGGCGAGCTGCCCAAGGTCGGCCGCAATGGCTATACCATCCAGTACGCCTTTTTCTATGTGCTGGTGCTGGTGCCCGGCCACGTGTATGAAGTGATGCCGATCGCCGCCCTGATCGGCACCATCTACACGATGGCGCAGTTTGCCGCCAGCTCGGAATTTACCATCATGCGCGCGTCGAGCATGTCGACCGCGATGGCGGCCGGCTTCCTGCTGCGCATCGGCGTGGTGTTCGTGGTGATCACCTTTTTGTTCGGCGAATTCGTCACGCCCTATACCGAGCCGCTGGCCGAGCGCCTGAAACTGACTTCGCGCGGCACTTCCGTGTCGAGCGAGTTCCGCTCGGGCCTGTGGACCAAGGACATGATCAAGAGCGACGGCTTGACGGGCACCGTCACCGGTTCGCGCTTCTTCAACGTCGGCGAAGCGCGTCCCGACGGCCAGCTGAAAAACGTCAAGCTGTACGAATTCGACACCACCATGCGCCTGCGCACCATGACGGTGGCCGCCAGCGCGATTTACCAGGGCAACAACGTCTGGCGTTTGTCCGACGTGACGGAAACGGCGTTCTCGAACAGTGCCGCCACCACGCCCGGCTACGAGCCGAAGCTGCAGAACTACTATGGCCAGGAAACCAGCCTGGTGCGCACCGTGAAAAGCGCCACCAAGGACATGGTGTCGGAAGTGACGCCGAAGATCCTGACGGTGTCGGCCTCGGACCCCGAGCGCATGTCGGCCAGCGAACTGGCGGTGTACACGCGCCACCTGGCCGAGAACAAGCAGGAGACCGAGCGTTTCCGCATCGCCTTCTGGAAAAAGCTGATCGACCCGCTGGCCATTTTCGTGCTGATGGCGCTGGCGCTGCCGTTCGCCTACATGCATACGCGCAGCGGCGGCGTCAGCCTGAAGATTTTCATCGGCATCATGATCGGCGTGAGCTTCATGCTGGTCAATACCCTGTTCTCGCACCTGGGCCTGCTCAGTACCTGGCCGGCCCTGCTGACGGCGGCCGCACCGAGCGTGCTGTATCTGTTTGCGGCCTTGATCATGCTGTGGTGGGTGGAGCGGCACTGATGACGACGACAACGACACGGCAGGCGCTGATCCTGTTCGCCCATGGCGCGCGCGCCGCTTCCTGGGCCGCACCGTTCGAACGCCTGCGCGAGCTGACCCAGGCACGCATGCCCGGCACCGCCGTGCAGCTGGCCTTTCTTGAACTGATGACGCCGCGCCTGCCGGAACTGATTGCCACCTTGCTGGCCGAGCTGCCTGACGGCGCGGTACTGGACGCCACCGTGGTGCCGGTGTTCCTGGGCCAGGGCGGCCATGTGCTGCGCGACCTGCCGCTGCTGGTGGACGAATTGCGCCAGGCGCACCCGCAACTGCGCCTGAAGGTGGTCGAGGCGGTCGGCGAAAACGCCAGCGTGCTGGCGGCGATTGCCGATTACTGCGTGGCCGCCCCCGGCCAATCTTGAACGGGCCGGTCGATATCGTCTACCTGTGGGTGGACGGGCAGGACCCGGCCTGGCGCGCGCGCCACCGCGCCGCTTATGCGCAGTGGGCGATACAACACCCTGGCCAGCTGGCCCTGCATGGCAATGTGGCGGGGCGCTACCGCGACAACGGCGAGCTGCGCTACAACCTGCGCGCACTCGAGCGCTTCTTTCCCGATCATGGCCATGTGTATCTGGTGACCGACCGGCAAGTGCCATCATGGCTGCGCGCCGGCGCTGGCTTGACCGTGATCGACCACCGCCAGCTGATGCCGGCGTTCGCCTTGCCCGTGTTCGACTCGGCCCATATCGAATCGTATCTGCATCATATTCCCGGCCTGGCCGAGCGGTTTTTATATCTGAATGACGATGTGTTCCTGGGCCAGCCGTTCGACGCCGGATACTGGTTTGGCGACGGCCTGCGCGTGTACCTGGAAGAAGCGGTGGTGTGTTTGCCGGCGCAAGTGCGCGCTGACGTGGCGGCGCCCGTCAATTGCGCGGTGCTGTCGCGCGACTGGCTGGGTGCGCGCGACCCTGGTTATCGCCACGAGCCGCGCCTGTTTGCGCATGCGCCGCGGCCGATGCTGAAAAGTGCCATGCAGACGCTGGAGCGGCAGGCTCCCGAACTGTTTGCCCAGGTGCGTTCCACCGTGTTCCGTTCCTGGCGCGCGCCGGCCCTGCTGCCCGACCTGGTGCCGCGCTGGATGGTGGAGCAGGGCCTGGCGCGCAGCGACGTGCTCGATCCGCTGCATATCGCCAGTGGCGACGCGGATGCACCGGCGCGGCTGGCGCAGCTGCGCGAACGGTTCGGCAGCTTGCCGTTTTTCTGCATTAACGATACCTGCGACGAGGCAGAGGATGATGACCCGCGCCTGGCGCGGGTGGCGGCGACCTTGCGGCAGTTGCTGCCGCAGCCGTCGCGCTTCGAACAGGCTGTCAGCCAGCCTTCCTGAAACGCAGCTTGATGCGGGCAGCCGCACTGGTATCGGCCATGGCGGCCAGGAACAGCAGCAGGTAGCCGTCCAGTTCAAATACCTCTTCCAGCAGCTCCGAATACATCTCCGGCAAGGCGTGGATCACTTTCTTGTCGAACGGCCAGCCGGCCACCATGAACAGGCCGCCGATCAGGGTGATGATGGTCACGCGCATGCCGAAGATGGCGCGCACATTCGCAAACACGGCGCGCGCGCGCGGCACGAAAAACACCAGCAGGCGCAGCAACACCAGCAGTTCCAGCACGCGCAGGGTTTTTTCCAGCACGTTCCACGCATACGACTCGCCCATCTCGCGAATTTCCAGCTCGCGCAGCAAAAAGCCGAACATCAGCGCCGACAGGCCGGCGTGGATCAGGAAGCGCAGCGAATCGCGGTCCGATTCGGTCCACGCCTTTTGCCCGTGCACCACGCAAGCGAGCGCCAGGCACAGCGCCTGCAGGCATTCGAGCAGATGGTTTTCATTGTCGATGGCGGGAAACACCAGCCACAGGCCGATCTGGCCCACGGTGACCAGCAAAATCGTGGCGAACAGGCCGCCATTGCTGCGGCTGAGTGACTGCAGCGCTTCGCGCAGGGAAGAAAAATTCATGAGTGATGACAGGGTAGAGAATGCAGGGGTGGCGCGGTATTGCGGCCCGAGCATCCTACCATGTTTTGCATCAGATCAATAGTTACTGACTTTAAAGTCGGTAAAAACGGCGCTACCCAGATCCGGGGCACTGGCCTGGTGCGCGCGCATCGCCATCGCCTCGCCCAGCATCACCAGCACGGGGCCGTGCTTGTCGCCCAGGCCCAGCGCCAGCTGCGACAGGGTCATGCGCGCGATGCGCTGTTCCGGCCGGCTGCAGTTTTCAATCACCACCACAGGTGTCGTCGCACTGCGGCCCTGCGCCAGCAAACGTTGCGCGGTGGCGATCGCTTCGCGTCCGCCCATGTATTGCACCAGGGTGTCGCAGTCCGGCACCGCCGTCTGCTCGGATTCGCCGGGCGCCGTGCTGGATGTAAAAAACGCCACGCTGCGCGACACGCCCCGTTTGGTCAGCGGTTGCTGGGTGGCGGCGGCGGCGGCCAGCGCGGTGGTAATGCCGGGCACCACTTCCACGGCGATACCGGCTTCTTCCAGCGCGCGCAATTCCTCGTCGGCACGGCCGAACAGCATCGGGTCGCCGCCTTTCAGCCGCACGACGACCGCGTATTTGCGCGCATGGTCGACCAGCTGCTTGTTGATGAACGCCTGCGCCGTCGACAGCTGGCCGCAGCGCTTGCCGACCAGGATCTTTTTCGCCTGCGGACACAGCTCCAGCATCTCACTGGTCACGAGTGCGTCGTGCAGCACCACGTCGGCTTGCGCCAGCAGGCGCGCGCCGCGCAAGGTCATCAGGTCTTGCGCGCCGGGGCCGGCGCCGATCAGGTAGACCTTGCCCGGGAGAGATGTGGAGTGGTTCATGCTTGCCTTCCTCAGTCGATGCGGATCATTCCGGCAGCAACGGTTTGGTGGGTGACTTCATCGATCAGGATAAAGGCGCCGGTGGCGCGGATATCGGCATACGCGTCGGCCGCCAGCGGCTGCTGCACGTTCAGGCTGATGCGGGCGATATCGTTCAGCTTCAGGCCTTCGGCCGGATGGCGCTGCTGCGTATTGATGTCGAGCAGGGTGTCGATCGCCGTCACCTTGGCGGCCGTCTGGCGCGTGCCGTGCTTGATCCAGTATTTGCGGCGCAGGTCGAGCGCGTCTTCCGACAGCCAGCAGACGTCGGCCACTACCTGCTTGAGCAAGGTGGCAGGACGGTCGGCGCCGGCCAGCAGGTCGCCGCGCGAAATATCGAGGTATTCGTTCAGCAGCAAGGTCACCGACTGGCCCACCACGGCGCTTTGCAAGGAGCCGTCCAGGGTGACGATATCCTTGACGGTGGCCGTCTGGCCCGAAGGCTGCACCACCAGCGTGTCGCCGATGCTGACCTTGCCCGCTTCGATGCGGCCCATGTAGCCGCGGAAGTCGTTCGCTTCGTGGCCGTTGTGGCGCGCCACCAGTTGCACCGGGAAGCGGAACGGCGCGTCGTGCGATTCGTCGTAGACGGACAGGGACTCCAGCAGCTCGATCAGGGTCGGGCCGGTGTACCAGCCCAGCTTGTCGCCGCGCTCGACCACGTTGTCGCCGGTCAATGCCGACAATGGAATCGGCGTGATGTCCTTCAGGCCCAGCGACTGGGCGAATTCGCGGTAGGCGGCGACGATGCGGTTGTACACCGTTTCGTCGTAATCGACCAGGTCCATCTTGTTGACGGCGACCACCACGTGCTCGATCTGCAGCAGGTGGGCAATCGTCGAATGGCGCTTGGTCTGGATCAGCAATTCCACGCTGCCGTCGTCGCCGAGTTTGACTTTCGACACGTCGATCAGGATGATGACGGCGTCGGCGGTCGAAGCGCCGGTAACCATGTTGCGCGTGTATTGCTCGTGGCCCGGCGTGTCGGCGATGATGAACTTGCGTTTCGGGGTGGCGAAGTAACGGTAGGCGACGTCGATCGTGATGCCTTGTTCGCGCTCGGCTTCCAGGCCGTCCGTCAGCAAGGACAGGTCGACCGTGTCGCCGACCGTGCGCTTGTGCTTGGAGCGCGACATGGCGTCGAGCTGGTCGGCGAAGATGCCCTTGCTGTCGAACAGCAAACGGCCGATCAGGGTGCTCTTGCCGTCATCGACGGAACCGGCCGTGATAAAGCGCAGCATGCCGCGCTCCAGGCTGTCGGAGGAAGTGGTGTTCAAAACTGCTGCGTTCATCAGAAATACCCTGCTTTCTTGCGTTTTTCCATCGAGGCTTCGGAGGTCTGGTCGTCCATGCGGGTGGCGCCGCGCTCCGTGATTTGCGTGATTGCCGTTTCGGCGATGATGGCGTCCACCGTGGCCGCATCGGACGACACGGGGCAGGTGCACGAGATATCGCCGACGGTACGGAAGCGCACCACTTGCGTTTCCACCGTTTCGCCTTCGCGCGGCGGCGTCAGGTCGGTCAGCGGCACCAGCAGGCCATTGCGCGGGATCACCTGGCGCTCGTGCGCAAAGTAGATCGGCGGCAGTTCCAGTTTTTCGCGGGCGATATATTGCCACACGTCCAACTCGGTCCAGTTCGAGATCGGGAACACGCGCATGTTTTCGCCGGGATGGACGCGGGTGTTATACAGATCCCACAGTTCCGGACGCTGGGCTTTCGGGTCCCAGGCGCCGAATTCGTCGCGGAACGAGAAGATGCGTTCCTTGGCGCGGGCTTTTTCCTCGTCGCGGCGGGCGCCGCCGATGCAGGCGTCAAACTTGTGTTCGGCGATGGTTTCCAGCAGGGTCACGGCTTGCGCCGCATTGCGCGAGTCCGTCGCCGGGTTGCGCAGGCGCACCGTGCCGCGCTGGATGGAATCTTCCACCGAGCCGACGATCAGGCGTTCGCCCAGTTCCGCCACTTTCTTGTCACGGAAGGTAATGACTTCCGGGAAGTTATGGCCGGTGTCGATATGCACCAGCGGGAACGGGAATTTGCCTGGACGGAAAGCTTTTTCCGCCAAACGCAGCAGGACCACGGAATCCTTGCCGCCCGAAAACAGCAGCGCGGGGTTGGCCGACTCGGCCGCCACTTCCCGCATGATGTGGATGGCTTCCGACTCAAGGCTGTCGAGATGGCGCTGGTTCAAAATATTGCTCATATTGGATGCTTTCTTGTTCTCTGTTAGCTGGTTCAGGCGGCCACGGATTTAATGCGGATCAACTTGCCGTCCACCATGTGCAGGCCGCATTCCTTGGAATCGGGGTTTTCCCACCACCAGCGGCCGGCCCGCACGTCTTCGCCGGGCTGGACCGCGCGGGTGCACGGTTCGCAGCCGATCGACGGATAGCCCTGGTCGTGCAGCGCATTGTAGGGCACGTCGTTGGCGCGGATATACGCCCATACATCCTCTTCCGACCAGTCGGCCAGCGGGTTGAATTTGGTCATCGCGTGCGCCGCGTCCTCTTCCTGCACATGCAGTTCGGCGCGCGTGGTCGATTGTGCACGGCGCTGTCCCGTGACCCAGGCCTTGTTGCCGGCCAGGGCGCGGCCCAAGGGCTCGACCTTGCGGATACGGCAGCATTCGCGGCGCATCTCGACGCTGTTGTAGAAGGCGTTCAGGCCGTTCTGTTCCACATACTGCGCCACGGCTTCCGGCTGCGGACGGTACAGCGTGATGTCATGCTCGTAACGGTCCTTGACCTTGCCGAGCACGGCCAGGGTTTCCTGGTGCAACCGGCCCGTTTCCAGCGAAAAGATGCCGATCGGCAGCTTCGCTTTGAGGATCATGTCGGTCAGCACCATGTCTTCGGCTGCCAGGCTAGAGGCGAACACGGCCGGCGAAAAATCCGCGGCGATGCGTGTCAGCGTTTGCTGGGTGGCGTCAATTAAAGTAGAGAGGTCGCTCATGGTGATCTTCGTTGCCTTTATTCAGATGCCGGCCGCGTTGTCGAGGTCGGGATTCTGGCCTTCGCGGTGGTGGCGGCGGAACAGCGGCGATTTCTGGTCCCACGAGGCCTGGTAGGTTTCCGAAAACACGGACAGTCCTTTCAGTGCGTCATGGATGCTGCGGTCCGGTCGCGTCGCATAGGCGTCAAAGCCCACGCGGTGCATCGAGAACAGCTGGTCGCGCAGCACGTCGCCGATGGCGCGCAGCTCGCCTTTGTAGCCGAGGCGGGCGCGCAGATTAAAAGCGATCGAATAGCCGCGGCCATCGGTAAATTTCGGAAAGTCGATCGCGATCACGGCCAGTTGGGCGATCACATCGGCGAGTTCTTCCGGACGCTCGTCGCCGGCCAGCCACACGCCGATGTCCGGCAGGCGGGCGGCGAGCGCCTCGCGCTGGGCTTGCCACACCAGCAGCGGCACGATGGCCTTGCCTTCAGGCACAACCACGGACTCCGGCGTGTCGCCCTCGTCCAGGCGCAGCAGGCCCCAGTCATTCGGCACTACTGCGGCGTTCTTGATGATTTCTTCGCGTACTTCAAACATATTCGTCTTCTCCGACCAGGTTGCCGACGGTGATCGGCGTTGCATACACATGTTCCTTGAAGGGCGGCAGGCCCAGGCGCTGTGCCGTGTCGACAAAGCGTTCGCCTTCATGGCGTTCGCGTACATACACATGCAGCAGGCGGGCGATAACTTCCGGCATCTGCAAGGCGGAGAACGATGGTCCGATGATCTTGCCGATGGCGGCGTTGTTGCCTTGCGCGCCGCCGATCGACACCTGATACCATTCGCTGCCATCCTTGTCGACACCGAGCACGCCGATGCTGCCCACATGATGGTGGCCGCAGGCGTTGATGCAGCCGGAAATATTGAGTTCAATTTCGCCGATATCGTGCTGGAAGTCGATATTGTCGAACCGCTCGGCAATCGCGGCCGCGATCGGCAGCGATTTCGCATTGGCCAGCGAGCAGAAATCGCCGCCAGGGCAGCAGATCATGTCGGTCAGCAAGCCGATATTCGGCGTGGCCAGGCCATGCGCCTTGGCTTCCTGCCACAGTTTGAACAGTTTCGACTGCTCGACGTCGGCCAGCACCAGGTTCTGCTCGTGCGTGACGCGCAGTTCGCCAAAGCTGTAGCGGTCGGCCAGATCGGCCACGAAATCGATCTGCTCGGCCGTCGCGTCGCCCGGCGGCACGCCAGTTTTCTTCAGCGACAGCACCACCGCCACATAGCCTGGGCGCTGGTGCGGTTTGACGTTGCGCAGGATCCAGTTGGCATAGGCCTTGTTGTCCGCGTGTTCGCCGGCGTAATCGACGTCCGTCAGTTCCAGGTAGGCCGGCGGATTGAAGAAGTCCGCCACGCGCTGCATTTCCTCGGTCGTCAGGGTTTCCGCGCCGTCCTTCAGGTCGACCCATTCCGCTTCCACCTGGCGCGTGAATTCTTCCACGCCGATGGCTTTCAATAAAATCTTGATGCGCGCCTTGTACTTGTTGTCGCGGCGGCCGTGCAGGTTGTACACGCGCATGATGGCTTGCGTGTAGGTCAGCAGATGTTGCCATGGCAGGAATTCGCGCACCACGCTGCCCAGGATCGGCGTGCGGCCCATGCCGCCACCGGCCATCACCTTGAAGCCCACTTCGCCCGCTTCGTTGCGCACGGCCGTCAGGCCGATATCGTGCACGGCGATCGCGGCGCGGTCCTGTTCGGCGCCATTGATGGCGACCTTGAACTTGCGCGGCAGGGCGATGAACTCGGGGTGGAAAGTGCTCCACTGGCGCAACACTTCCGCATACGGGCGCGGATCGATGATTTCATCGGCGGCCACGCCGGCGTACGGGTCCGACGTTGTATTCCGGATACAGTTACCGGAAGTCTGGATCGCGTGCATCTCCACCGAGGCCAGGTCGGTCAGGATATCGGGCGTCTGTTCCAGTTCGACCCAGTTGAACTGGATGTTCTGGCGCGTGGTGAAGTGGCCATAGCCGCGGTCGTACTTGCGCGCGATATGGGCAAACATGCGCATCTGCTTCGACGACAGCAGGCCGTACGGCACGGCGATGCGCAGCATGTAGGCGTGGCGCTGCATGTACAGGCCGTTTTGCAGGCGCAGCGGAATGAATTCTTCTTCCGTCAATTCATTGGCGAGCCGGCGCGCAACCTGGTCGCGGTACTGCGCAATGCGTTCTTTGACGATAAGATGGTCGTACTGATCGTAGTGGTACATATCGAGTCCTAAATAAGCCGGGGTACTGGAAGATTGCCTGGGATTGTATGTGAATTAGTAGATTAGCTTTACTGCCACGGTGGTCAAGGTCATCGCCAGCAGTACGCGCAAGAATTTTTCCGGTACCGAGCGCGCCACCCACGAGCCGAGCGTGATGCCGGGCAGGGAGCCGATCAAGAGCGAGATCAGCAGTTCCCAGTGGATGGAACCGAGCCACCAGTGGCCCAGCGCGGCAATCGCCGTCAGGGGCACGGCATAGGCGATGTCGGTGCCGGCCACTTCGGCCGAGCTCATGCTTGGATACAGCATCACCAGCAAGGTCGCGCCGATGGCGCCGGCGCCGATCGACGAGACGGTAACCAGCACGCCCAGCACGGCGCCGGAAATAATGGTCGCGGCGGCAAGTTTGTTGCCTTGCAGTTGTTTTTCAGGATGGGCGTTGATCCAGTTCAGCATGCGGCCCTTGAAGATCAGGGCAACCACGGTCAGCAGCACCGAGCCGGCGATCGAGTAGCGGATGATCTGGCCGATTTCCGGCGACAGGGTACCGAACGACTTCAGGGCCAGGGTGGAAACGACCGCAGCGGGCAAGGCGCCGATGCACAGGCGCTTGACGATATCCCAGCGCACGGTGCCACGCAGGCGGTGCGTCAGGGTGCCGGCGCTCTTGGTAATCGAGGCAAAGGCCAGGTCGGTGCCGACGGCAACCGATGGCGAGACGCCAAACAGCAATGTTAACAACGGAGTCATCAGCGAGCCGCCACCGACACCGGTCATGCCGACCAGCAAACCGACGGCAAATCCTGAGACTATATAAGACAAAGTCATGCTTGCACCCCCAAAGTACCCGCAATAGTAATAAACTTAGTGTTTATTCCAAACTACTAAGTATGCATTTGCTTATATGCGATATGTGTATAAGCATGAATGTAAAATCATCGGTAGGGCGGAAGCGCGGCACATTTTAAGGCAAAACCAGCAATGAATCTCCATCAACTGCGCTTCGTGCGCGAAGCGGTTCGGCAGAACTATAATCTGACGGACGCGGCCAAGGCCTTGTTCACTTCGCAACCGGGCGTGTCGAAAGCCATCATCGAGCTGGAAGAAGAGCTGGGCGTCGACATCTTCACGCGCCACGGCAAGCGCATCCGCGGCCTGACGGAGCCGGGCCGCCTGGTGCTCGAATCGGTCGAGCTGGTGATGCAGGAAATCGACAGCATGAAGCGCATCGGCAAGGAATACGCGGCACAGGACAGCGGCAGTTTTACCATTGCCACCACGCACACGCAGGCGCGCTACACCTTGCCCAAGGTGGTGCAGGCGTTCATGATCAAGTTCCCGAAGGTAAGATTGTCCTTGTTGCAAGGCAACCCGCGCCAGATCGCCGAGATGGTACAGCGCGACCAGGCCGATCTCGCCATTGCCACCGAATCGATCGCCGCCATCGACGGCCTGATCACCTTGCCCTGCTATCAATGGGAGCATGTGGTGGTGGTGCCGGTCGATCATCCGCTGCTCAAATCGAAGTCGGTCACGCTGGAGGAAATCGCCGCGTTTCCCCTGATTACCTATGACAGCGCGTTTGCCGGCCGCAACAAGATCGACCACGCTTTCGTGCTGCGCGGCCTGAAACCGGACATCCTGCTGGAGGCCATCGACGCCGACGTGATCAAGACTTATGTCGAGTTGGGCATGGGGATTGGTATCATAGCGGGCATGGCCTTCGACGCCGAGCGCGACCGGGGCTTGCGCGCCATCCCTGTCGGCCACCTGTTCGGCATGAATGTGTCGCGCGTGGCCGTCAAGCAGGGCGCCTATCTGCGCAGCTACATTTACACCTTTATCGAGTTGCTGACCCCCACCCTGAACCGGAAATTGATCGAACAGGCGATGAGCGGCGATAAAGAGCACTACGAACTATAACAATGCAGCACCAAGCCGGGCGAGTGCCCGGTTCTGACTAGATAAGAGAAGAAACATGATTACCGATCAGCTTGCCCAATATTACGCCACCATCGCGCAGCAGTACGAGCGCGTCTATGACAAGCCCGAACGCCAGGAGGACCTGGAAGTGTTGCGCGACAAGGTCGCCGACGTGCTGGAAGGCCATACCGTGCTGGAACTGGCCTGCGGCACCGGCTACTGGACCGAGGTGGTTGCCGACGCGGCCGAATCGGTGCTGGCGACCGACATCAACGATGAAATGCTGGCGCTGGCCCAGGCCCGTGGCTTGCCCGACAACGTGACCTTCGCCAAGCTGGACGCATTCAACTTGCCGGACGACCTGGCGGGCAAATTCACTGCCGTGTTCGCCGGTTTCTGGTGGTCGCATGTCAAGCGCGAAGACCAGGACAAATACCTGAAACAGTTGCGCAGCAAGCTGGGCAAGGACATTATGCTGGTGCTGATCGACAATTCCTATGTCGACGGCAGCAGCACCGTCATCGCCCGTACCGACCTGGAAGGCAACACCCACCAGTTCCGCACGACGGACGCGGGCGAGCGCTATGAAGTGCTGAAAAATTTCCCATCGGACAGCCACCTGCGCAAGAAGTTCGCCCATTCCGCGCGCGAGATCCGCATGAAGCGCCTCGAATATTACTGGCTGCTGAGCTGCCGCCTGAAGTAAGCGGCACCACGCCATACAACCGCCTGCGGGCGGTTTTTTTTCGTCTTGAGGAAAAGAGTGCCAAAAAACAACAGATTGCCGATGTCATATTGTTGAAGCATTTGCTTGGCATGATTCGGTTCAGCAGCTGAGCAGCACCAAATTTTGTCCAACCTAATGTAGAGAATCTCAAGTGAAAAAAATTACTCTGGCAGCATTGATCGTCGCTTCTTTCGCAGCCGCTACGGCGCAGGCGCAATCGAACGTCGTCGTCTACGGCGTGGTCGATCTGGGCCTGGCCAAGACCAGCGGTTCGTCCATCGTGGAACGTGAGAATCAGGCTTCGCGCATCGGCTTCAAGGGTACGGAAGATCTGGGCAACGGCCTGAAAGCCATTTTCAACCTGGAAAGCGAATTCAAGGCTGACACCGGCGCGCAAGCCACGGCCAACACCCTGTTTGACCGCCAGGCATGGGTAGGCTTGACCGGCAACTTCGGTACCGTGTACCTGGGTCGTACCAAGGATCTGCTGGACGGCACCCTGGCCCGCGTCGACCCGTTCAACACCTACGGCGTGATCGGCAAGATCAATGAGCCAGTCATGCGCGGCGGCCAGTCGCCAAACGGCCCTGCCGCCGGCGGTTCGGTGGTGGGCGCTTCGCGCGTCAGCAATTCCGTGACCTACAACAGCCCGACCTTCAGCGGTTTCGTCATCAGCGGCCAGGTCGTCGCCAGCGAAATCAAGGATGCCGATTCGGGTTACAGCGTGGTCGCCACCTATGACATGGGCCCAGCCAGCGCCCACGCCGGCTACCAGAAAAAAGTGCAGACGGTGGCCAACGCCACTGCCGAACCAACTCTGTGGCTGGTGGGCGGCGGCTACAAATTCGGTCCTGCCAAAGTCACGTTCGACTACTCGAAGGCCGACACCGACGTTGCTGTCAACGGCGAATTCAAGAGCTTCCTGATCGGCCTGGCGTATGACATCGGCGGTGGCGCGATCAAGGCCAGCTATGTGAAACAGAAACAGGACAGCAGCCTGGTCAGCGGCAAGGAAACCGCCAAGGCCTTCGGCCTGGGCTATGACTATCCGCTGTCGAAGCGTACCGCCGTCTACGGCTACGCCGGCCGCGACCAGTTCAGCGACAAATCGATGTACCAGCTGGGCATGACCCACAAGTTCTAAGCAACACCAGCATGGTGGTGTGAAGCAAGGCGCTCCGTGGAGCGCCTTTTTTTTATGGTGAGGATGTGATTGCATGCATGGGCAGCATGATGTCGATGCGGGTGCCGCCCAGTTCGCTGTCGGCGCCGATCTGTATGCTGCCGTTCAAGCCCCATACCCGTTCGCGCATGCCCAGCAATCCCAGCGACGCCGCTTTTTCCAGGTCGCGGTCGGTAATGCCCTTGCCGTCATCCTGTATCGTGATCGACAGCATGGAATCGATGCGGTGCAGGGCGATCGTGATATGGCTGGCTTCGGCATGACGGGCGATGTTGGTCAGCGCCTCCTGCACGATGCGGTAAATGGCCGTGCTGCGCTCGTCGTCGAGCACCAGGTCGCCCTCGTCAGCCATCAGTTCGAAATGCACGGCCTGGCGCAGCAGGAAGTCGTGGCGCAAGGTTTGCAGCGCAAAATACAGCCCCCCTTCATCGAGGGCGCGCGGGCGCAGATTGCTGGCGATGCGGCGCAGCGAGGAAATCGCCGTCACCAGCAAGCCATCCATTTCGTGCAGCAGGCGCAGCAACGGCGCCGTCATGTCGGCATGCTGGCGCGCCAATGTCAGGTCGACGCGCAAGGTGGCCAGCAACTGGCCCAGGTCATCATGCAACTCGCGCGCGATATGCTTGCGCTCTTCCTCGCGGATGGTTTGCAGCGCACTCGACAGTTCACGCAGCTGCGCAAACGAGCGCGCCAGTTGTTCGTGGACTTGCTTGCGCGCACTGATGTCGCGCACCAGGACGGTATCGACGGCGCCCTCGTGCCCGGTGCTCGCCGTTAATGAACCCTCCAGCGGAAACATGGCGCCGTCGACCTTGCGGCCCATCAGGGTGGCGTCGGTGGCGCGCCGGCCTGTCAGGCGCAGTTGCTGGCCGATGTCAAGGAAAGGCAAGTTACTGTCCAGGCTGCGCAAATCGCGCAAGATGAAGTGGCCCAGCGGCATGCCGCGCATGGCCTCCGGCGTGCTGCCGAACAGGGCCGCGGCTGCCGCATTGGCATGCACGATGGACTGCTCGCTGTCGATCGCCAGCATGGCCTCGCTGGCCGGCGCAGTGGGCTCCGCCTGGCGCCTGGCCTTGAAGGGCCGCCACAGATAATAAGTGGCGGCGGCCGCCATGCCCAGCGGCAGCATGCGCAACAATCCTGTTTTTGCACGGCCGGGCATGGGCGCTCCTTGCGGATGGATCAACGACAGATCAAAGAAAGGCGAGCAGGGGGAAGTGCGGACGGGACTTCATGCAGCGTAGGCTGATTGAGGCGGGGGGGCTTGATCTTGCGCAGGCCGGGCCTGCGTGGCTCCGGTCTGCGTGGCGCGGCCTGCGCGGCTCGCTTACATCTGCTTGAACAGGTGCAAGAAGCTGCGGCTCACTTCCAGCTTGTCGGTCTTGCCTTTGATCAGCACCAGGTGGCGGCCGCGGATATCGCGCGTCACGCCTTCGATGGCGTTGACATTGACCAGCGTGGCGCGGTGGATCTGCCAGAACAGCGAAGGGTCGAGCTCTTCGGCCAGGTCGCGCACGGGCTTGCGGATCAGCGCTTCATATTTGGCCGTCTGCACGCAGGTATATTTCTCGTCCGAGCGGAAGAACAGGATTTCCTCGACCGGGATCATGCGCAAGTCCTGGCCGATGCTGGCCTGTATCCATTGCAGGTAGGTCGGCTTGGCGGTGATTTTCTCGGCCAGCTGCGACAGCATGGCCGTCACGCTGCTGTTGACGTCCAGCGCTGGTTTGCTCAGGTGCGTCTTCAGGCGGTCCACCGTGATCAACAGGCGCTCGTGCTCGGGCGGCTTCAGCACATAATCGACGGCGCCGCGTTCGAACGCTTCGACGGCGTGGCTGTCATAGGCGGTGACGAACACGATGCGGCTCTTGTTGCCGATCACTTGCGCCGCCTCCATGCCGGTCTTGCCCGGCATGCGGATATCGAGGAACGTAAAGTCCGGTTTCAGCTGATCGACCAGTTCGATCGCCTCGTCGCCATTCTTGGCCTCGCCGATGATCTCCAGTTCGGGCCAGGCCTGGCCCAGTCGCAAGCGCAGTTGGTCGCGCATCAGTCTTTCGTCGTCGGCAATAATAGCGGTAGGCATGGTCATCAAGTGTGAACTGGCGAAGATTGATTATTCAATGAATTAGCGTTTTTATCAACTACAGAGTGGTCTTATTTCGACAGTTGATACGGCACTTCGATCACGGCGCACACGCCGCTCGGCTGATTTGGCGTAATCGTCAGGCTGGCCTGGTCGCCATGCAGCAGTTTCAGCCGTTCGCGGATGGTCGGCAAACCGAGTCCCGTGCCATCGCTGGGGACGGCGCCAAAGCCCAGGCCGTCATCGGTGACGATCACGCGCAGCTTGCTGTGTGCCACTTCGGCCACGATGCGCAGGGTGCCGCCCTCCGGTTTCACTTCCAGGCCGTGCTTGATGGCGTTTTCCACCATCGACTGCAGCATCATCGGCGGGAAGGCGGCGCTGCGCAGCCCATCGGGAATCTGGAAATCGACCGTCAGCCGCTCTTCCATGCGCATTTTCAGCAGGTTCAGATAGGCTTGCACCATGTCCGCCTCGCGGCCCAGATTGGTAATCAGGGCGTTGTCGCGCATTTGCGGCAGCACGGCGCGCAAATACTGGATCAGGCTGCGCTGCATCTTGGCCGCGCGCGGCGGATCGACCTGGATCAGGTGTTCGACCGAGGCCAGCGTGTTGAACAGGAAGTGCGGCTCCACCTGTGCCTGCATCATCTGCATCTTCGCTTCGCTGAGCTGGCGCTGCATGGAGGCGCGCTCGGCTGCCTCATTGGCCGTCACCGTTTCCGCTTCCGCCCGCTTCTTGCCTCCGACCAGGGCCTTCATCGCAAACAGGGCCAGTACCAGCAAGGAAACAAAACTCTTGAACCAGGTCGAGGCTTGCTGGTGGTAGCGCGAAACCTTTTGTTCTGCAGCATCGTCGACCGCTTCCTCGATGGCGTTCGACAACTCTTCGCCGATTTGCGGCGGCAGCTCGATATGGACTTCCTCGCCGGAAGCGTTGGTGGTGACAGGATAGCTGGGCTTGGCTGGCGCCACCGGTGGGACGGGCGGTACCGGCGGCACGGCTGGTGTCGGCTCTTCAGGCGTGGTGTCGCTGCTGTCCGCGCTTGCGTCCGTCGGGCTGGCGTCCGCCGGCGTGGCATCGGTGCCCGTGCTTTCCGTATTGCGGCGGCTCTTGCTGTTGCGCGGATTGAAGTGGATGCCCGTATCGTCAATCAGGATATTCGTCTCGCCGGTATTCTTGCTGGCCCGCTTGTGTGACTTGATCACCACTTCTTCATCGGGGCTGGACGAAAACAGTTCATCTTGCAGGATGGAGCCGGCGATCAGGGCCAGCGCGGCGAACAGGAAAAATTTCCACCAGGATAATTGGGTGACCCAGGTCGTGGTGGCGTCGAATGCCTTTTGCAGCCAGGCGAGCAGGGTTTTCAGCAATTGGGGCAGGCTGGAAATCGGAAACATGGGACGCTTTCTTGGCAAGGAATGAATCGACGCGGTGGGCAAGTGTAACTGATGCTGATGCGCGTCAAAATCTGATGTTGCCACTGTGCCTGAAGCAGGGCAGCCATGCCAGCCGCTTGCGACAGGCTGCACAAAAAGGCGCTTGAAGTGAACAGGATGCCGGGTGGGCGGTAAGCAGGTATTGTTGATCCAGGAAAATAGATGTTGCAGACATCGGGCGGCTTTGCTATAGTTCGCCTCCTCGCAAAACGACGCACACAAAACAAAGTGTTGCAGAGTTAAACGGGGGTAGAAAAGAAGGTTGACGAAATGCTGAATAAGCTTCATAATCTTCCTTCTTCGCAGCTGACAAACACAACGCTTTGTCGATAGCGCGAAACACGCAGTACCGAATACCGTTCTTTAACAATTAACAGTCGATAAGTGTGGGCATTTGATGAAGTGCAGCGTCGATTTTCGGATTGACGTAAAACTTAAAATATCAAATGTTCACAAGAAATAATGAAATAGGACGCTACGAAAGTAGTGGCCTGTCAGTTTTTTGAGTGAGCGACCCGTCAGCAATGACGGTGCCTGTAACAGGGCAAAGTAACAGAGATTAAACTGAAGAGTTTGATCCTGGCTCAGATTGAACGCTGGCGGCATGCCTTACACATGCAAGTCGAACGGCAGCACGGAGCTTGCTCTGGTGGCGAGTGGCGAACGGGTGAGTAATATATCGGAACGTACCCTGGAGTGGGGGATAACGTAGCGAAAGTTACGCTAATACCGCATACGATCTACGGATGAAAGTGGGGGATCGCAAGACCTCATGCTCGTGGAGCGGCCGATATCTGATTAGCTAGTTGGTAGGGTAAAAGCCTACCAAGGCATCGATCAGTAGCTGGTCTGAGAGGACGACCAGCCACACTGGAACTGAGACACGGTC
Source organism: Janthinobacterium sp. J1-1 (assembly GCF_030944405.1). Taxonomy (NCBI): domain Bacteria; kingdom Pseudomonadati; phylum Pseudomonadota; class Betaproteobacteria; order Burkholderiales; family Oxalobacteraceae; genus Janthinobacterium; species Janthinobacterium sp. J1-1. Next base: position 6,081,907 of record NZ_CP132339.1, on the reverse strand, counting down.
CAGACTCCTACGGGAGGCAGCAGTGGGGAATTTTGGACAATGGGCGCAAGCCTGATCCAGCAATGCCGCGTGAGTGAAGAAGGCCTTCGGGTTGTAAAGCTCTTTTGTCAGGGAAGAAACGGTGGGAGCTAATATCTCCTGCTAATGACGGTACCTGAAGAATAAGCACCGGCTAACTACGTGCCAGCAGCCGCGGTAATACGTAGGGTGCAAGCGTTAATCGGAATTACTGGGCGTAAAGCGTGCGCAGGCGGTTTTGTAAGTCTGATGTGAAATCCCCGGGCTCAACCTGGGAATTGCATTGGAGACTGCAAGGCTAGAATCTGGCAGAGGGGGGTAGAATTCCACGTGTAGCAGTGAAATGCGTAGATATGTGGAGGAACACCGATGGCGAAGGCAGCCCCCTGGGTCAAGATTGACGCTCATGCACGAAAGCGTGGGGAGCAAACAGGATTAGATACCCTGGTAGTCCACGCCCTAAACGATGTCTACTAGTTGTCGGGTCTTAATTGACTTGGTAACGCAGCTAACGCGTGAAGTAGACCGCCTGGGGAGTACGGTCGCAAGATTAAAACTCAAAGGAATTGACGGGGACCCGCACAAGCGGTGGATGATGTGGATTAATTCGATGCAACGCGAAAAACCTTACCTACCCTTGACATGGCTGGAATCCTTGAGAGATCAGGGAGTGCTCGAAAGAGAACCAGTACACAGGTGCTGCATGGCTGTCGTCAGCTCGTGTCGTGAGATGTTGGGTTAAGTCCCGCAACGAGCGCAACCCTTGTCATTAGTTGCTACGAAAGGGCACTCTAATGAGACTGCCGGTGACAAACCGGAGGAAGGTGGGGATGACGTCAAGTCCCCATGGCCCTTATGGGTAGGGCTTCACACGTCATACAATGGTACATACAGAGCGCCGCCAACCCGCGAGGGGGAGCTAATCGCAGAAAGTGTATCGTAGTCCGGATTGTAGTCTGCAACTCGACTGCATGAAGTTGGAATCGCTAGTAATCGCGGATCAGCATGTCGCGGTGAATACGTTCCCGGGTCTTGTACACACCGCCCGTCACACCATGGGAGCGGGTTTTACCAGAAGTAGGTAGCTTAACCGCAAGGAGGGCGCTTACCACGGTAGGATTCGTGACTGGGGTGAAGTCGTAACAAGGTAGCCGTATCGGAAGGTGCGGCTGGATCACCTCCTTTCTAGAGTTTGCACGAGGCAGCAATGCTTCACCATCAAATGTTCACACTTATCGGCTGTTAATAAAGAAGAACAGCATTTGGGGCTGTAGCTCAGCTGGTTAGAGCACCGTGTTGATAACGCGGGGGTCGTTGGTTCGAGTCCAACCAGCCCTACCAGTTTCTGTAGTAAATCTCAGGGGGATTAGCTCAGCTGGGAGAGCACCTGCTTTGCAAGCAGGGGGTCGTCGGTTCGATCCCGTCATCCTCCACCAAAAGTTCAAACGTAAGTTGATCACATCGGTGATTGAATTTAGGTTTGGTCTTTTAGAGACCAAGTGCTGTATGTTCTTTAACAATCTGGAAGAAGTAAAGATTATTTATTGATCGGTTTGCCGTAAAAGGTGAATCGATGGGTAATGATTGTATGTATCAACAAACAAGCAACAACGTTGTACTTTCTTATCCCTGTAGCGCTCTTTTCGTTTGAAAGAATGAAGAGGCTAACGTTATAGGGACAAGCGAATAAGTGCACATGGTGGATGCCTTGGCGATTACAGGCGATGAAGGACGTAGTAGCTTGCGATAAGCTGCGGGGAGTGAGCAAACACACTTTGATCCGCAGATTTCCGAATGGGGCAACCCACCCTTTTAGGGTATTGCATACTGAATACATAGGTATGCAAGGCGAACGCGGCGAACTGAAACATCTAAGTAGCTGCAGGAAAAGAAATCAACCGAGATTCCCAAAGTAGCGGCGAGCGAAATGGGAAGAGCCTGTACGTGATAGTCGGACCGATAACAGAATCCTCTGGAAATAGGAGCCATAGTGGGTGATAGCCCCGTATGTGAAATCGGACCGGTGGTACTAAGCGTACGACAAGTAGGGCGGGACACGTGACATCCTGTCTGAATATGGGGGGACCATCCTCCAAGGCTAAATACTCGTAATCGACCGATAGTGAACCAGTACGGTGAGGGAAAGGCGAAAAGAACCCCGGAAGGGGAGTGAAATAGATCCTGAAACCGTGTGCATACAAACAGTAGGAGCGGACTTGTTCCGTGACTGCGTACCTTTTGTATAATGGGTCAGCGACTTACATTCAGTGGCAAGGTTAACCAGATAGGGAAGCCGTAGAGAAATCGAGTCCGAATAGGGCGATCAGTCGCTGGGTGTAGACCCGAAACCAAGTGATCTACTCATGGCCAGGATGAAGGTGCGGTAACACGCCCTGGAGGTCCGAACCCACTAATGTTGAAAAATTAGGGGATGAGCTGTGGTTAGGGGTGAAAGGCTAAACAAACTTGGAAATAGCTGGTTCTCTCCGAAAACTATTTAGGTAGTGCCTCAAGTATCACCATCGGGGGTAGAGCACTGTTATGGCTAGGGGGTCATTGCGACTTACCAACCCATTGCAAACTCCGAATACCGATGAGTGCGAGCTTGGGAGACAGACGTCGGGTGCTAACGTCCGGCGTCAAGAGGGAAACAACCCAGACCGCCAGCTAAGGTCCCAAAGATTGGCTAAGTGGAAAACGAAGTGGGAAGGCTAAAACAGTCAGGATGTTGGCTTAGAAGCAGCCATCATTTAAAGAAAGCGTAATAGCTCACTGATCGAGTCGTCCTGCGCGGAAGATGTAACGGGGCTAAGCCAGTCACCGAAGCTGCGGATATTGTTCTGTGATTTATCACAGATAGATATGGTAGGAGAGCGTTCTGTAAGCCTGCGAAGGTGTCTTGTAAAGGATGCTGGAGGTATCAGAAGTGCGAATGCTGACATGAGTAGCGATAATGGGGGTGAAAAGCCTCCACGCCGTAAGCCCAAGGTTTCCTGTTCAACGTTCATCGGAGCAGGGTGAGTCGGCCCCTAAGGCGAGGCAGAGATGCGTAGCTGATGGGAAGCAGGTTAATATTCCTGCACCGTCGTATGATGCGATGGGGGGACGGATCGCGGAAGGTTGTCCAACTGTTGGAATAGTTGGTTTTTGGCTCATAGAAGGCACTTAGGCAAATCCGGGTGCGGAATTCAAGGGGTTGAGACGAGTGAATTTATTCATGAAGCAATCGGAAGTGGTTCCAAGAAAAGCCTCTAAGCTTCAGTCATACGAGACCGTACCGCAAACCGACACAGGTGGGCGAGATGAGTATTCTAAGGCGCTTGAGAGAACTCGGGAGAAGGAACTCGGCAAATTGGTACCGTAACTTCGGGAAAAGGTACGCCCCGGTAGCTTGATTGGTTTACTCCATGAGGGTGAAAGGGTTGCAATAAACTGGTGGCTGCGACTGTTTAATAAAAACACAGCACTCTGCAAACACGAAAGTGGACGTATAGGGTGTGACGCCTGCCCGGTGCTGGAAGATTAAATGATGGGGTGCAAGCTCTTGATTGAAGTCCCAGTAAACGGCGGCCGTAACTATAACGGTCCTAAGGTAGCGAAATTCCTTGTCGGGTAAGTTCCGACCTGCACGAATGGCGTAACGATGGCCACACTGTCTCCTCCCGAGACTCAGCGAAGTTGAAATGTTTGTGATGATGCAATCTACCCGCGGCTAGACGGAAAGACCCCATGAACCTTTACTGTAGCTTTGCATTGGACTTTGAACCAATCTGTGTAGGATAGGTGGGAGGCTTTGAAGCGGGGACGCTAGTTCTCGTGGAGCCAACCTTGAAATACCACCCTGGTTTGTTTGAGGTTCTAACCTTGGTCCGTTATCCGGATCGGGGACAGTGCATGGTAGGCAGTTTGACTGGGGCGGTCTCCTCCTAAAGTGTAACGGAGGAGTTCGAAGGTACGCTAGATACGGTCGGACATCGTGTTGATAGTGCAATGGCATAAGCGTGCTTAACTGCGAGACTGACAAGTCGAGCAGGTACGAAAGTAGGACATAGTGATCCGGTGGTTCTGTATGGAAGGGCCATCGCTCAACGGATAAAAGGTACTCTGGGGATAACAGGCTGATTCCTCCCAAGAGTTCATATCGACGGGGGAGTTTGGCACCTCGATGTCGGCTCATCACATCCTGGGGCTGTAGCCGGTCCCAAGGGTATGGCTGTTCGCCATTTAAAGTGGTACGTGAGCTGGGTTTAAAACGTCGTGAGACAGTTTGGTCCCTATCTGCCGTGGGCGTTGGAAATTTGAAGGGGGCTGCTCCTAGTACGAGAGGACCGGAGTGGACGAACCTCTGGTGTACCGGTTGTCACGCCAGTGGCATTGCCGGGTAGCTAAGTTCGGAAGAGATAACCGCTGAAAGCATCTAAGCGGGAAACTTGCCTTGAGATGAGATTTCCCAGAGCCTTGAGCTCTTTGAAGGGTCGTTCGAGACCAGGACGTTGATAGGCTGGGTGTGGAAGTGCAGTAATGCATTAAGCTAACCAGTACTAATTGCCCGTACGGCTTGTCCCTATAACCTTAGCAGGTACAGAGGATAAGACGGTACAACGTTGCGTGTGTGTTGATACGACATTCATTACCCCAATCTTTGCTTCTTCCAGATTCATGACGCTGCTGCCCCATCGGGAGCAACCGTCAGTACAAGTTATGCCTGATGACCATAGCAAGTTGGTCCCACCCCTTCCCATCCCGAACAGGACCGTGAAACAACTTTGCGCCGATGATAGTGCTGCAACCAGTGTGAAAGTAGGTTATCGTCAGGCTTGTTATAAGTAGGAGAAGAAAACCCGATCAGAAATGGTCGGGTTTTTTTTCGTCTGATGAAAGTTGATGCCAACTATGTTGTCGGATTACGGGCCTGCGGCCCTCATCCGACCTACGGGACCGTGAACGTGCGTAGGTCGGATTAGCGCGCAGCGCGTAAGCCGACAACATGGTTGGCCGCGACACCTTTACTTTGGATTAAACAACACCTCAACCAGCGAATCGGCCGTCGCCAGCAGCGCCACCGGCGCATGGTAAATCCTCTCCATCACGACGATACCCCGCGTCAAGGTGGCCGCCAGGCGGGCTGCGTCGGCTGGTGGCAAGGTCAGGCGGGCACGCGCATCGGCCATCGCCAGGCGCGTCAACAGAATCTCTTCCAGTTCATCGAGCATGCCGCGCAAGGCGGTGCGCACCGGTTCATCCATGGCGGTTTCGTCGGTGGCGATTTTTGTCGTCAGGCAACCACGGGTGGACGTTTCCTGCGACGGTGCGACCGGCGGCACGGCCTCGGTCATGGTATTGATGGTGTACGCGAAAAAATCGTGCAGGGCGGTGGCCGGGTCGGCTGCCGCCAGTTGCAGGCGCGCCGCGTCGAGGAAGGTGCGCCGATAGCGTTCGAATACGCGCAAGAAAATGGCCTGCTTGTCGCCATAGGCGTTGTAGAGCGAGCCGCGCAGCACGCCCGTCGCCTGCGCCAGGTCCTGCATCGAGGTGGCGGCGTAGCCGCGTTCCCAGAAAACGCCGATGGCGCGATCGAGGGTCTGTTCTTCGTTGAATTGTTTTTTACCAGCCATATTGGAATTATGGGTATTCTTGATACCACTGTCAAGTTTGACTATTCTGTCAAACATGATCACTGACGAAAGACGTTCATGAGTGCAACATCCCCCATCGCCGACCAGGACAATACCGGCGCCAGCTTGCGCGCGATTGCCGCCGGCCTGTGCGCCAGCCTGGTCGGTATCGGCCTGGCCCGCTTTGCATATACGCCCCTGATCCCCTCGCTGATCGAAGCCCACTGGTTTTCGGTGGACGACGTGATTTACCTGGGCGCGGCCAATCTGCTCGGCTATCTGGCCGGCGCCTTGCTGGGCCGGCCGATGGCGCGGCGTCTCAGTGCGCATTTCATCCTGCGCGGCATGATGGTATTGGCCTCGCTGGCCTTTTTTGCCTGCGCGTTTCCTCTGTCGGTCAGCTGGTTTTTTATCTGGCGCTTTTTGTCGGGCCTGGCAGGCGGCAGCATCATGGTACTGGTCGCGTCGACCGTCTTGCCCCAGGTGCCGGTGCACCGCAGGGGGCTGGCGGGAGGGGCGATTTTTGTCGGCATCGGCTTCGGTGTCGCCGCCTCGGGCACCCTGGTGCCGCTGCTGATGCAACTGGGCCTGCGCGCCGCTTGGCTGGGATTGGGCAGCTTGTCGCTATTGCTGGCGATCATCAGCTGGACCTTCTGGCCGGCCACGCCGCCGACCGGCAAGCCGCTCCCCGCACAACATGGCGCCGCACAGCCGCCCGGCATGGCCCTGGCCCTGAATATCCTGTTCGTGCAATATGCCTTGATGGCCGTGGCCTTGGTGCCGATGATGGTGTTCCTGGTCGATTACGTGGCCCGTGGCTTGGGCTGGGGCGCGCATGAGGCGGCTGTTTTCTGGGTCATCTATGGACTGGGCGCGATTGCCGGCCCGATGCTGTATGGCGCGCTGGCCGACCGTATCGGCCCGGCCATGACCAGCCGCCTGGCACTGTTGCTGCAGGCGGTGGCGCTGGGTGTGATGATGGTATTGCAGCAACATGCGGTGCTGATGCTGGCGACCTTTGTCGTGGGAACTTTTCCTCCCGGCATCGTCCCCATCACCCTGGGCCGCTTGCATGAGCTGCTGCAGCATGACGCCGCCGCGCAAAATGCGGCCTGGAGCCGCGCCACCACCGTGTTTGCCCTGTTCCAGGCGCTGGCCGGCTATGGCTACTCCTGGATGTTTTCGCATAGCGGCGGCAATTACCATGTGTTGCTGGTCACGGCGGTCGGCGCGTTGGTGCTGGCCTTGCTGGCCGATGTGGCGCAAAAAATGCTGAGTGGAAAACGGGCGCCTGCTACACTTTGATTTTATCGATTTGAAAGCATGCCTTGTCCACTACTTTGGAACAATTGCGCGCCGGCCAGTTGGCCGGCGCGCAGCGTTTGAGCCTGTCCTGCGGCCTGACTTCGTTTCCACCCGAGATCTTCGATCTGGCCGATACGCTGGAAATTCTCGACTTGACGGGCAATGCGCTGTCGTCGCTGCCCGATGATTTGCCGCGCCTGCGCAAACTGCGCATCGTGTTTTGTTCAAACAATCTGTTTACGACCTTGCCGGCAGTGTTGGGGGCTTGTCCGGAGCTGAGCATGATCGGCTTCAAGGCCAACCAAATACGCGAGGTACCGGCCGCGTCGCTGCCGCCCAAGCTGCGCTGGCTGACCCTGACCGATAACGCCATCGACGTGCTGCCCGATGAGATCGGCGACTGTGTGTATCTGCAAAAGCTGATGCTCGCTGGTAACCGCCTGACCTCCTTGCCGGCCTCGCTGGCGCGTTGCACGCGGCTGGAATTGCTGCGTATCTCCGCCAACCGCCTGCCGGCCTTGCCTGACTGGCTGCAGGAACTGCCGCGCCTGAGCTGGCTTGCCTGCGCCGGCAACCCGTTCAATGAGACGCGTGAAACGGCCGCCCTGGACGCCGCCGGCCTGGCGCATATAGCCTGGGAGCGCCTGCGGATCGGACGGCAGCTGGGCGAGGGCGCCTCGGGGGTGATTTCGCAGGCGACACTGGACGGCAAGCCGGTGGCCGTCAAGGTGTTCAAGGGCGCGATGACCAGCGATGGCTTGCCGCGCAGCGAAATGGCGGCCTGCGTCAGCGCCGGCGCGCATGCCGGCATGATCCCCATCCTCGGTACGGTAAGCGCTCACCCGCAAGGATCGCCGGGGCTGGTAATGCCGCTGATCGATCCGGCGTTTGTCAATCTGGCGGGACCGCCCAGCCTGGCATCCTGCACGCGCGACATGTACGACAGTGCCGTGCGTTTCAGCGAGCGGCAGGTGCTGGCGATTGCCCATGGCATCGCGTCGGCGACGCAGCAACTGCATGCGCATGGCATTCTGCACGGCGACTTGTACGCGCACAATATCCTGCGCCACCCGGATGGACGTTGCCTGCTGGGCGACTTTGGCGGTGCCTCGCTGTTTGCTCCCGACGCGGCGATCGCGGCTGTACTGCAGGGTATCGAGGTGCGTGCCTTTGGCGTGCTGCTGGAGGAATTGCTGGATCGCTGCGATACGCCCTTGCCGGCGCTGCAGGCGTTGGCGAGTGCTTGCTTGCAGGAACAGCCCTTGCAGCGGCCCCGTTTCGCGCAACTGGAGCAGGCGCTGGCGGCAGTGCCGCTGGCATAAAAAATGGCGCAGCCCTCGCAGGCTGCGCCACTATTTTGAAGCCGAGCCTGGTCAGGCTGCGGTTTCTTTTTCCGGCAGGGCGATCTGGTTGTCGACGCTGAACTGATAGTCCTTGAAGACGTGTTCGGCCGACAGGATCTGGTATTCACCATTGTCGAGCTTGTGCGTGGTGTCCTTCAGGCGGTAGGTGTAATGGCCGCAGGTCCAGCAGTTGAAGTTGCGCATGTGCGTGCACAGGCAGGTCTTGTCCATCACCGACACGGTTTTCAGCTCGGGATGGGCCGCCACTTCGCGGTTGTACGAGTTGATGTAGGCGCAGTTGCCGGTCGCATCGAGCAAATAGCCGTACGATTCGCAGCCGGGACGGATGCCGGCGCCGATGGCCGGCGTGTTTTTCAGCATGCGCATCGGGTAGCCGGTCGGCGAGACGCCGTTGACGATGATGTCTTCTTCCGAGGCCTTGTAGTATTCCTGCTTGACCTTGTCCGGCAGGCCGCATTCGGTGGTGACGGTAAAGCGCGTGGCCACCTGCACGCCGGCCGCGCCCGCTTCGAGGAACGACACGGCATCGCTGCCCGTGAAAATGCCGCCAGCCGCGATCAGCGGAATGTCGAGCTGTTCCGCTTTCAGGTAGGCCAGCAATTCCGCCGTAATCGTGTGCAGGTCGTAATTGGCCCAGTCCATGCCGAACCCCAGGTGGCCGCCGGCCAGCGGGCCTTCGACGATGACGAAGTCGGGCAGGCGGTTCAGCTTGGCGTTCTTGCGCAGGAAAATCTGCAAGGCGCGCACCGACGAGACAATGATGCCCAGCTTGGCATCGCGGAAACGCGGGTGGTCGGCCATCAGCGCGAAGGAACCGAAGTGCAGGCCGGCCGACAGGGTGATGCCGTCGATGCCGGCGTCGAGCGCCGCGTTCAGGCGCACGCGCAAGGTTTCACGCGGGCCGTTCATGGTCAGCTTTTCCATGCAGTTGACGAAAATCAGGCCATCGCCTTTTTTCGCTTCCATGGTGGCGCCGATATGGCGGCGCTGCGCGTCGGCCAGGCGGCCCAGGTCGAACTGCACCACGGCCTTGTCGCTGTTATTGATATTGAATTTGTAGAGTTTCGTCTTGTCCTTGACGAAGGTGGTGTCGAAACGGCGATCCGACACGTCTTCCACCATGGCATCGGAGATATGGCCGATACCACCGAGCCGGGCCGCTTCCAGCGCCAGCTCCGACGTGGAAATATCCACGCCCATGCCGCCGATCATGATGGGCACATACTCTTTTTCGCCAAATCGCAGGCGGAAATCATCAACACGTTTCATTGCTATCCTTAGACTACCGTCGTTATTACTGTGCGCAAGCCCAATTCTACCCCAAGCGGGAAAGCGCTTCGGCGCGCGCACTTTGTTTAGGCGACGCGGCAACAGGGCCGCAAACGCAGGCCGGGCCGAGTTTAGTCGCGGAAATTATTAAATTCCAGCGGCATGTCCGGCACATCCTTGCGCAGCATGGCCATCGCCGCTTGCAGGTCGTCGCGCTTGGCGCCCGTGACGCGCACGGCTTCGCCCTGGATGCTCGCTTGCACTTTCATCTTGCTATCCTTGATGACGCGCACGATTTTTTTCGCATCATCCGTTTCGATGCCATTCTTGATCTTGATGATCTGCTTGACCTTGTCGCCGCCGATCTTCTTGATGTCGCCCTCGTCGAGGAAACGGACATCGACCTTGCGCTTGGTCAGTTTGTTGGTCAGCACGTCGCGTACCTGGCTGAGCTGGAAATCGGAATCCGCAAACGCGGTCAGTTCATTTTCCTTGTGCTCGACGCGCGCGTCGCTGCCCTTGAAGTCGAAACGGGTCGAAATTTCCTTGTTGGCTTGTTCGACCGCGTTTTTCACTTCGATCATATCGGCTTCGGAAACTACATCAAATGACGGCATGGTCAGTCCTTTCGTGTTTGGAGCGGTGCGCGCCTGGCGCGCCGGGTGCCTGCTGTTGCAAGTGGCGTGGCCCTGTTAAAGATGCGACATTTTAACGGACAACGGCCTGCCTGCCCTTGTCTTGCGCTGGTTTTTTGTCGCATTCACTCTATAATCGAGCAAAATAAACGGTATCCCATGTCTCCAGAGCTCACCATCGAACACAATTATCCCCTGCAAGCGCTCAATACCTTCGGCATTACGGCCCAGGCCGCCGCCTATGTGCGCATCACTTCCACCTTGCAATTGCAAGCGGCCCTGCAAGATCCTGCGCTGGCCGGCATGCCGCGCCTGGTGCTGGGCGGCGGCAGCAATATCGTGCTGACCGGCGACTTTCCCGGCGCCGTGCTGCACATGGCGACGCGCGGCATGCGCCTGGCGCAAGCATCGTTCGACACCATTTTGGTCACGGCGGCGGCCGGCGAAAACTGGCACGCTTTCGTGCAGTGGATCCTGGCGCAGGGCGTGGGCGGGCTGGAAAACCTGTCGCTGATCCCGGGCACGGTGGGTGCGGCGCCGATCCAGAATATCGGCGCCTATGGCGTGGAAATCAAGGATGTCCTCCACAGCGTCAGCGTGATGCACGCCGGCAGCGGCATCGTGTTCGACATGGACCGCGAGGCTTGCCGCTTCGGCTACCGCGACAGCATCTTCAAGCAGGCCGACGGCGCTGAACTCATTGTGCTGGAAGTGACGTTTGCCCTGCCGGCGCAGTGGCAGCCGAATCTGCGCTATGCCGAACTGGCGCAGGCGGTGGCGGAACAGCAACTGGCAAACCCAACGGCGCAGCAGGTGGCCGATATGGTGATCGCGATCCGCCGGCGCAAGCTGCCGGACCCGGCCGTGATCGGCAATGCCGGCAGTTTCTTCAAGAATCCGGTGGTGTCCAGAGAGCATTGCGCACAGTTGCTGGAACGTTATCCGGCGCTGGTGCACCATGCGCAGCCGGACGGCACCGAAAAGCTGGCGGCGGGCTGGCTGATCGATCAGTGCGGCTGGAAGGGGAAAAACCTGGGGCCCGCGGGAGTGTATCCCAGGCAGGCGCTGGTCCTGGTCAATAACGGCGGCGCTCGTGGCGCGGACATTACCGGGTTGGCCGAGGCGATCCGCAAGGATGTCGAGGCGAAGTATGGGGTGCTGCTGTCGCCGGAGCCGGTGTTCGTCTAATCAACCAAAATGGCAGACGTAGTCGACCGTCTCTAAGGTTTCAATATCGAAATGGCTGTTGCCCGGGATGCTGAATTGCTGGCCCGCGCCATAGCTGGTCCAGTCGCTGGCGTCGGCCAGGCGTACCTTGCACAGGCCGCCGACAATTTCCATGATTTCCGGCGCGCCCGTGTTGAAGCGCAGCGAGGACGCGAAAATCACGCCCACGCTTTTCTTGGCGCCATCGGCGAAGATGACATTGTGCGAGATGCACTTGCCATCAAAATAGATATTCGATTTCTTGACGACGCTGACATTGTCCAGTTGTGCGCTGTTGCTCATGCTTGTGCTTGCCTTCTCGGTGGTTGAAAAATCGCGGTTAACAATCAGGTGGTGGTGTCTTCGGCCTTCAGCACGCTGTTGCGCCCGCTGCGCTTGACGGCGTACAGGGCCTGGTCGGCACGGTTGATCAGTTGCTCGACGGTCGACTGTGGCGACGGCACCACGGTGGCCACGCCGATCGACACCGTGACGATGCCCAGCGCGGCGACCGGATGCTCGATCTGCAGGCTTTCCAGGTGGCGCCGGCACGCTTCGGCGATCAGCATGGCGCCCTCGACGTCGGTTTCGGGCAGCACCAGCGCGAACTCCTCGCCGCCGTAGCGGGCCGCCAGGTCGGCCGGACGCTTCAGGTGTTCGGTCAGCACCGCCGCCACTTTCTTCAGGCACAGGTCGCCCGCCAGGTGGCCGAAGCGGTCGTTATAGGATTTGAACAGGTCGATATCGCAGAACAGCAGGCTCAGCGGCGCCTTGTCGCGCTGGCCCCGCTGCCATTCGATCTGCAGGGTTTCATCGAAGCGGCGGCGGTTGGCAATACCCGTCAAGCCGTCGAGGGCCGCCAGTTTCTGCAGCTCGATATTGGCTTCGGCCAGGTTTTTCTGGCTTTCGCGCAGGAAGCGGAAGGCCTGGTCGCGCTGCAGGCGGCTGATATGGGCGTTCGAATGGTAGCGTATGCGCGCCAGCAATTCCAGCTTGTCGGGCAGCTTGACGACATAGTCGTTGGCGCCCACGGCAAAGCTGTACGCCTTCAGTTTCGGATCATCCCTGGCCGACAGCACGATCACCGGCACGTGCGCCAGCACCTCGTGTTCGCGGTACTGCTTGATCAGCGCGAAACCGTCGGTGCCCGGCAGCACCAGGTCTTGCAGGATCACCGTCGGCTGCATGCGCACGGCCGTCTCCAGCGCCAGTTCGGCATCGGTCACATAGTGGAACTCGATATCCTGCTGGTCGCTCATCATGCGCCGGATCGCTTCCGCGATGATCAATTGATCGTCCACCAGCAGGACGCTGACCTTGAATTCGGTCAGGGCGGTATCGGGAGGCAGGAAGCGGGTGGAAAATTCGGGCATTGCAGTCTTTTCAGAGGTTGGGGAAGGGTAGTCAGCCATTGTTGAGCCTGCTACCCAGTCGATTGCGCAAGCTTGCGCCTATCTTGTCGAGCGGCAGGATCTGCTGCGCCGCATCGAGTTCGGCCGCCGCGCGCGGCATGCCATAGACCGCACTGCTGGCCTGGTCTTGCGCGATGGTCGTCTTGCCGGCGAGACGCATGGCCAGCAGGCCATCGCCACCATCGCGGCCCATGCCGGTCAGCAAGATGCCGACCGCATCGCCACGCCAGTGCCGCGCCACGCAATGGAAAAACACGTCGACCGAAGGCCGGTAGACATAGTCGCGTGGTGCTGCATCGTAACGCAAACGATAATTTTGATCCAGCAACAGGTGATCATTGGTCTTGGCGACCAGCACCGTGCCGGCCACCAGTTCGTCACCTTCGCCGATCACGCGCACCGGCATGCTCAGCTGGTCGTCCAGCCATTTGGCGAAATGCGAGGCAAACGTTTCATCGATATGCTGCACCACCACGATGGCGCAGCCGGGTGGCGGCGTCCAGTCCGACAGCACCCTGGCCACCGCCGACGGGCCACCGGTCGACGCGCCGATCGCCACCAGGGTCTGCACCTGTCCATCGCCGCGCTCGCCAACCGGGTTCTGGCGTGGCGGCGGCGCGGTGTCGCCGCTGTGGCGTATCAGCTTGCCGATGGTCTTGATCTTGGCCAGCAATTCGCTGTCGCCGCCCACCTTGCCCTGCAGCACAGGGGTGGCGGTGACGTCGAGCGCGCCGGCACCCAGCGCGCGGAACACGTGGTTGACATTGTCCTGCGGCCGACCGGTGACCACCAGGATGGCGCACGGGCTTTGCTCCATGATCTGGCGCGTCGCTTCCACGCCGTCCATTTCCGGCATGTTCAGGTCCATCAGGATCAGGTCGGGCCGGTTGCCCTCGCACATGCGGACCGCTTCGAGTCCGGTGCGGGCAATCCACAGCACCTGGTGCTCCTGGGTGCTGGCGACCACGCGCCGCAGCGCCTCGGCCGCCATCGCCACGTCATTGACGATGGCTATCTTCATGTGTTCGCTCTCATAAGCGGGCGTCTCCTATCAGGTCGGCCACCGCGTCGAGCAGGGTCTCGTCGTGGAAGCTGCCCTTGGTCAGGTAATAATCGGCGCCGGCGGACAGGCCGCGCGCGCGGTCCTCCGGGCGGTCCTTGTATGACACGATCATCACCGGCAGTTTGTGCAGGTGCAAATCCTTCTTGACCAGCGAGACCAGTTCGATGCCGTCCATGCGCGGCATGTCGACATCGGTGATCACCAGGTCGTATTCGCCGCTGCGCACCATGTTCCAGCCGTCGATGCCGTCGATCGCCACGTCGACCGCGAAGCCGCGCCCCAGCAGCAGCTTGCGTTCCATTTCGCGCACCGTCAGCGAATCGTCGACCACCAGGATGCGCTTGGCGCGCCGCTGCAGCGCCGGGCCGCCCTGCGCCAGCTGGTGCAGACCGCCTTCGTGCAGCAGCTTGTCGATCGACAGCAGCAGGTCGGGCACGTCGAGGATCAGCACCGGTTCACCGTCATCGAGCAGGGCGGCGGCGGAAATGTCGCGCATCTTGCCGAAGATCGGATCGATCGCCTGCACCGCCAGACTCTGCTCGCCGCGTATCGCCCCCACCACCAGCGCATAGCTCTGCTTGCCGCGCCCGATCACCACCACCGGCAGGTCGTCGCCGCTGGTGTCGGCCTCGCCCAGTTCGAGTACCTGGGCCGCCGAGACGAGGCCCAGGTGCTCGCCCTTGAGCTCGAAAAACTGCTTGTTTTCCAGCGTATGGATGGCCGTTTGCGGCACCCGCACCACGCTTTCCACCTTGACGATGGGAATCGCGTAGGCCTGGCCCTGGATCTCGATCACCAGCGCGCGCACGATCGACTGCGTCAGCGGCAGGGTGATCAGGGCGCGAAAGCCGCGGCCCGGCTCCGATTCCAGGCGCACCGTGCCGTTTTGCTGGCGGATGGTTTCGTGCACGATGTCCAGGCCCACGCCGCGCCCCGACAATTCATTCGCCTTCTCTTTCAGGCTGAAGGCGGGCAGGAACAAAAATTCCAGCAATTCTCCGGTCGACAGCGCCGCCGCCATGGCCGGGCTGGCCATCTTGCGGGTGATCACCGACTGGCGGATTTTTTCCAGGTCGACGCCGCGCCCGTCGTCGCTGATCTCGATGCTCAGCATGCCGGCGCGGTGGCGCGCTTCCATGCGGATGGTGCCCAGCGCCGGTTTGCCCGCATCAATGCGTTCGTACGGGCCTTCCATGCCATGGTCGATGGCGTTGCGCAGCATGTGGTTCAGCGGGCTTTCGATCTTCGCCAGGATATCGCGGTCGACCAGCGTGTCTTCGCCCTCGATCTCGAGCTGCACTTCCTTGCCCAGGCCGCGCGCCAGGTCGCGCACCATGCGCGGAAACGCGTGGATGCCGTCGCGGAAAGGACGCATGCGCAGCGCCAGCACTTCATCGACCATGCCTTGCGAGACGGCCAGCAGGCGCCGCTCGTAGTTTTCGATGTCGGCGATATGTTCGAGCACGAACTGCTTGAGCGGCTGGGTCTTTTGCAGCGCCAGCAAGGACTTTTCCATCAGGCCGGCGTCGCCCGAGCGGGCGATTGCCTCGTGCAGCTGCTCGATGGCGGACACCAGGCTGCTCTGGTTGCGCTTGAAGCGCTGCAGCGCGCCGATAAACGGATGCATCTGGTGCGCATTGATGCGCGATTCGCTGGCCAGCGACAGCAATCGGTCGAAGTTCTGCGCCGGCGCCTTGGCGCCGGGGGCGGCGCTGGCGCGCGGCGTCATGGCCGGCGCCTCCACCGGCACTTCACGCGGGGGCGAGCCGAGCAGGGCCGCCATCTCGCTGGCCAGCGCAGCCTGGATATCGTCGGGCAGGCCGGACAGGGAAGGGGCCGCCGGCGCCGGCATGCGCGGCGCGGACGGCAGCGGCGGCAGGGCCGGCAATTCCGGCAGCTCGGCGATGCCGGCGATTGCGTTGAGGGTCTGGTCGATCTGCGCCGCGTTGGCGGCCAGCCACGCTTCGGCGCCGGCGTCGTCCAGGCGCGACAACTGCACGATCAGGTCCACGCCCGACAGCAGCACGTCGACCCGTTCCGGCGTCAGTTTCAATCGGCCGTGCTGGGCGGCGACAAAGCTGTCTTCCATGCCGTGCGCCAGCTGCACCACCACCTGCAGGCCGACGATGGCGGCCGCGCCCTTGATCGAGTGCGCCGCGCGCATCATCGGCTCGATGGCGGCGGCGTCGCCCGCGTGGCGCTCCACGGTCAGCAAGCCGTCGGTGAGGATTTGCGTCTGGCTGTCCGCCTCCATGCGGAACAGGTCCAGCATGGAAAAGGCGCTCAGGTCGCCGTGCTGGTCCTGGCTCATCGTAATAGTCTCGCAAGTTGAAAGCCGATCAGCGCCGTATCCAGGCAGCCGATGCGCATCTCGTTTTCGGTGATCACGCCCAGCAGAAAGCGCGACAGGCCCTTGTTGATGGTGGCGGCCGGCGTTTGCAGCGCGCTGCCGGCGTAGCGCACGATGCCGTGCAGGTCGGCCACCGGCAGCGCGAACGACTGGTCTTCCCAGCGCATCAGCAGCAGGCGCGCAAACGTGTGGCGGCCCTTGGCGGCCGGCGCACCCTGTTCATCGATGCCCAGCAGGCTGGCCAGCGACATGCAGGGATACAGCTTGCCGCCGATATTGACGATGCCGAGCAAGCCGCGTCCGCTGCGGTGCGGCAGCACGTGCGGCGTGGCCTGCGGCGCGACCGAATCGAGGATGCGCGTCGGCAGCGCCAGCCATTCGCGGCCGATGCGAAACACCAGCACCGAACTGTCCTTGGCGTCGCCATCGGCCTGGCGCGCGCGGAAATGGCCGGCCCAGTCCTGGCGGTACTGGGCGTCGACCGGGCGCTGCAGGTTGCGCTGGGCGGCGTCGGCATACACCTCGCAGTTGCGGCAATGGATATTGGCCGGCAGCTTGTCGCAGCTCTGGTCGCCGACCACGCCGATCTGGTTCCAGCAATCGCTGATGGCGTCGCGCAGCGCGGTCACGGGAGTGCTGATCACGGGAGGGCTGGTCATGGTCGTGTCTTCCGCATGTTAGTGGCTCGCGCTGGCCTGGCGGCGCTGGTAGATGCGCGCCGCGCGCGACTTGAGCGTGGTGGCGGCCGTGTGGTTGCCATTGCGCTCGGCCAGCAGCGCCAAATGGCACAGCGCTTCGTAATGGTCGGGCTGCAGGTAGATGCAGCGGCGCCAGTAGTCGTCGGCCAGGTCCATCTTGCCGGCCAGTTCGTTGATCAGGCCCAGCAGATAATACGCCTCGGCCGCCTCGGGCGCGCGCGCCAGGTGCGCATGGCATTTATCTCCGGCTTCGCGCAGCAGGCCGCGGTCGGCCAGGCTGCGCGCCTCGGCCAGCAGATCGGCCGCCGGCGCGGCAACGGGCGCCGCTGCGGACGCCGGGCGAGGATGCGCAGGCACGGCACGGGCTGGCGCGGGAGTGGCGGGCGGCAAGGGCGGCACGCTGCGCAGCACCGGTTTTTTTACCACCGGCAGCGGCGCCGGCGCCGCTGCCGGATTGACGGCCGCAGGCTTGCCATCGTCCTTTTTCAGCGCAAACGCCTGGCGGTACTGCAGCGGCGCAAAGCCGTTCTGGCAGAACGACGGTACTTCGGCATAGCCGGCCAGCAGCATGCCGTCGTCGGTCAGCAGCGCCGACAGCTTGGCGATCGCCGCGCGCGTGGTGGGCTTGTCGAAATAGATCAGCAGGTTGCGGCAAAAGATCACGTCGTAGTGCTTGTCCAGTGCCTCGGTATCGAACTGCAGCAGATTGCCCTGCCTGAACGTCACTTGGGTGCGCAGCGCGTCGATCAGGCGGTAGGCGTCGTCGGCCACATGCGTGAAATAGCGCTCGCGAAAGGCCACGTCCTGGGCGCGAAAGGCGTTGCGGCCATACACGCCGGCCTGCGCGCGTTCGATGCAGGCCGGGCTCAGGTCATAGGCGTCGATGCTGAAGGCCTGCTTCGGCAGGTTGGCGTCGCGCAGCGCCATCGCCATCGAATACGGCTCCTCGCCGCCGGCGCACGGAATCGAGGCGATGCGCGTGATGCGGCGGCGCGACCAGCGCTCGCGCACCAGGTCGACGGTGGCGTAAAACGCCTGCGGATCGCGGAACAGCCATGATTCGGGCACCACCACCAGTTCCACCAGCTGCGTCATTTCCTCGGCCGTGATAGTGGCCAGGTAAGCGTCGCTGTCGTCCTGGCCGGTGCGTTCCATGCGCTGGCGCACGGCCCGCTCCGCCATCGATTTCGAGACGGTCAGGCCGGTGGCGCGGCGCAGCAGCGTTTGTGCAGGCGTCATGAGGCGCCGCCTGGCTGGAACAGCAGCGCGCGCACTTCGGCCGGCAACAGGTGTTCGAGTTCGATCAGCTGCAGCATGCCATCGGCGTCGCTGGCCACCTGGCCCAGGAACGGTGCGGTGGCCACGCCACTGTCGCCCAGCTGTTCCTGATGGACATCGGCGATGCCGCGCACGCGCGAGGCCATCAGCCCCAGCGCGTGGCTTTTGCCATCGGGCGCGCGGTAGTCGACGACCACGATGCGGGTGTCGAATTGCAAGGGAGCCGGCGCCAGGCCGGCCAGGCGCGACAGGTCGATCACCGGCACCGGAGTGCCATGCAGGTCCATCAGCCCGGCCACGTAATCGGGCGTGAGCGGCAGCTGCTTGAGTTCCAGCAGCGGCAGTACGCGCACGATGGCCGTCAGGCGCAAGCCGTAGCGGTCATCTCCGATGTGAAACACCAGCACTTTCATGGCTTAGACGGCGACGGCAAAGTTCGACACGCTCGACTGCAGGTCGCCCGCCGCATATTGCAGCTGGTGCACCGCTTCGCTGGTCGCTTTCAGGGACTCCACCGTCTGCTGGGTGGCGTCGTTCAGCTGCATCATGGTGTCGGAAATCTGCGAGGCGCCGATCGCCTGCGACTGCATGCCCTGCAGCACGGCGTCGAACTGCGGCGCGAGTTTTTGCACCTGGTCCATCACGCCCGACAGCTGGTCGGTGACCTGGCGCACTTCGCCCACGCTGCGGCGTATCTCTTCCGAAAACTTGTCCATGCCCATCACGCTGGCCGACACGGCCGACTGCATTTCCTTGAGCATCTGTTCGATATCCCAGGTCGACACCGAGGTCTGGTCGGCCAGGCGGCGGATCTCGGTGGCGACCACCGAGAAGCCGCGGCCCGCTTCGCCCGCTTTTTCCGCCTCGATGGCGGCGTTCAGCGACAAGATATTCGTCTGGTCGGCCACCTTGGTAATGGTGATCAGCACGCTGTTGATATTGCTGGCTTTTTCCGACAGGGCGGCCAGCTTGGCATTGATGGAATCGGTGGCCGAGACCATGTGCTGCATGGTCGAGTCCATGCGCTTGAGGTTGTTCTGCGCTTCGGCGGTGGCGTTGGTCGTGTAGTCGGCCACGGCGGTGGCGTCTTCCATGGTTTTCAGCAACTGGCTGGTATTGGCCGAGATTTCCTTGGTGGTGCTGAGGATCTCGACGCTGGTTTGCGCCTGCTCGATGCCGGTCGCTTCCTGCTGGCGCGCCGAGGCGGCGATTTCGGTGGCCGAGGTGGTCACCTGGATGCCGGCCTTCTGCACATTGTTGAGCAGGCTGCGCAGGTTTTCGAACATCTTCGCCAGGCCGTTGCCCAGCTGGCCGATGGCGTCGCTGCCGGTGATGCTGACCTTGCCCGTCAGGTCGCCCGAGGCCGCTTTCGACACCACTTCCAGCAGCGAATCGACCTTGGCGCGCAAGCTGTTGGTGGCGGCCAGCTCATTGGCCTGGTTGTCCTGGATGGTTTGCGCCATGCGGTTGAATTCTTCCGTCACCTGGCCCAGCTCGTCGCGCGACAGGATCACGGCGCGCGCGCTCTGCTCGCCGCCGGCGATGCGGCCGACCGCGTCGGTCAGGTTGTTCAGCGGCCCCAGGATGGCGCGGCCCAGCAGGTAGGCGATGCCCAGCGCCAGCACGATGCACAGCAGGCCGCCCAGCGCCAGGGTCAGCATCATGGTTTCCTGCAGCCGTGCCGAGGTGGCGGTGCGCTCGGCCAGCAGCGTGGTTTCGTTGGCGGCCGCCTCGTCGAGCAGCTTGTTGGCCTGCACCACGGCCGGGTAGCCATTGGCCGGCATGCTGCGCGCCACGGTTTCGGTGGCGCCCGGCGCATTGCCCAGCGCGCGGCGTTTCTCGATTTGCGGGTTGATCCAGTCCTTGACCCAGGTGGTGGTCAATTGGTCAATCTTGCGAAAACGCTCAGCCTGCGGCTTGTTGTCGACCGTCATGGCGATCGCTTTTTGCGTATGCTGGGTCAGCACGGCCATCTCGTCGGTTTCCGGATTGAGCGAGGCTTCATTGCCGGTCAGTATGTAGCCGCGCGCCTCGACCTGGATCTGCAGGATGGAATTGTGGATCTTGTTGATCTCGCTGAGCACCTCCATCGTGTGGCGGTCCCACTGATTCGCTTCGGACAAGCGCGAAAAACTGTTATAGGCCACGGCCAGCAGGATCAGGATGATCGCCACGATGGAGCCGAAGCCCAGGTACAGTTTATTCTTGATGCTCAGGTCTTTGAACATGGGGGCTCCGGTTCGATAAGGTCAGCTTGCTTGTACTTCATTGCATTCCAGCATTTTGCCACGCGGGCGCACACAATGGGGCGTTCTGGCATGCCTGCGTGGCGGCAACTGGCAGGGAATTGACTGCCGAGTGCGTTCCAGATACAAAAAAACCGCCCGAAGGCGGTTTTGGCGAGCGAAACAGGCCCGGATTACTTCTGGCCGCGCTTTTCTTTCGCGATGGCGGCGATGCGCATGCGCAAGGCGTTCAGCTTGATGAAGCCGCCCGCGTCGGCCTGGTTGTAGGCGCCGCCGTCTTCGTCGAAGGTGGCGATATTCATGTCGAACAGCGAGTCGGTCTTCGAATCGCGCGAGACGACAATCACATTGCCCTTGTACAGCTTGATGCGTACCCAGCCGTTGACGGTCTGCTGCGTATGGTCGATCAGGGTCTGCAGCGCGACGCGCTCGGGCGCCCACCAGTAGCCGTTGTAGATCATCGACGCGTAGCGCGGCATCAGGTCGTCTTTCAGGTGGGCCACTTCGCGGTCCAGGGTGATCGATTCGATGGCGCGGTGGGCTTTGAGCATGATGGTGCCGCCCGGGGTTTCGTAGCAGCCGCGCGACTTCATGCCGACGTAGCGGTTTTCCACCAGGTCCAGGCGTCCCACGCCATGCTTGCCGCCAACCTTGTTCAGTTCGGCCAGCACGGTGGCCGGCGACATGCGCACGCCGTTGATGGCGACGATGTCGCCCTGCTCGTATTCGATGTCCAGGTATTCCGCTTCGTCCGGGGCGTTTTCCGGGCTGACGGTCCAGCGCCACATGGTTTCTTCGGCTTCGGCGCTCGGGTTTTCCAGGTGGCGGCCTTCAAAGCTGATGTGCAGCAAGTTGGCGTCCATCGAGTACGGCGCGCCGCCGTTCTTGTGCTTCATGTCGATCTCGATGCCGGCCTCTTCCGCGTATTTCAGCAGTTTTTCGCGCGACAGCAGGTCCCATTCACGCCATGGGGCAATGATCTTCACGCCCGGTTTCAGCGCGTAGGCGCCCAGTTCGAAACGCACCTGGTCGTTGCCCTTGCCGGTGGCGCCGTGCGAGATGGCGTCGGCGCCGGTGGCGTTGGCGATTTCGATCAGGCGCTTGGCGATCAATGGACGGGCGATCGAGGTGCCCAGCAGGTATTCGCCTTCGTAGACGGTATTGGCGCGGAACATCGGGAACACGAAATCGCGCACGAATTCTTCGCGCACGTCTTCGATATGGATGTTTTCCGGCTTGATGCCGAATTTGATCGCCTTGGCGCGTGCCGGTTCCAGCTCTTCGCCCTGGCCCAGGTCGGCCGTGAAGGTGACGATTTCGCACTGGTAGTTATCTTGCAGCCATTTCAGGATGACGGAGGTGTCGAGTCCGCCGGAATAGGCCAGGACCACTTTTTTAATGTCGCTCATAATGCTTCCAGTTGTCGTTGAGGTGTTTGTTTCGGTACTGCTGTTTTATGCGATTTTGCCCAGCAACAGATATTCGATCAGCGCTTTTTGCACGTGCAGGCGGTTTTCCGCCTCGTCCCACACCACCGATTGCGGGCCGTCGATCACTTCGGCGGCCACTTCCTCGCCACGGTGGGCGGGCAGGCAGTGCATGAACAGCGCGTCGGGCGCGGCGCGGGCCATCTTGGCGCCGTCGACGATCCAGCCGTCGAAGGCGGCGATCCGGGCCGCGTTTTCCGCTTCGTAGCCCATGCTGGTCCACACGTCGGTGTTGACCAGGTGTGCGCCTTCGCAGGCGTCGGACGGGTTGTCAAAGAACGTGTAGCGTTCCGTTTTGACTTGCGCCAGGTCGATGTCATAGCCTTTTGGGGTCGACACGTTGACGTGGAAACCGAACACTTCGGCCGCCTGCAGCCAGGAGTACAGCATGTTGTTGGCGTCGCCGATCCAGGCGACCACCTTGCCGGTGATCGAGCCGCGGTGTTCGATATAGGTGAAGATGTCGGCGAATACCTGGCAAGGGTGGTGTTCATTGGTCAGGCCATTGATCACCGGCACGCGCGAATTGGCGGCGAAACGCTCGATGATTTCCTGGCCGAAGGTGCGCACCATGATGATGTCGCACATGCGCGACATGACTTGGCCGGCGTCTTCCACCGGTTCGCCGCGGCCCAGCTGCGAGTCGCGCGTGTTGAGGTAGATGGCGGCGCCGCCCAGCTGATGCATGCCGGCCTCGAACGACAGGCGGGTGCGGGTCGAGTTCTTTTCGAACACCATCACCAGGGTGCGGTCGATCAGGGGGTGGTAGATCTCGTAGTTCTTGAACTTGCGTTTGATCAGGTGGGCGCGTTCGATCACATAGTCGTACTCTTCCAATGTGAAATCGGAGAACTGGAGGTAGTGCTTGATCGGTTTTTTTGTCGACATAAATGACCACTAGAAGATGCGCAGGCCGCCGGCGGCGTGCCTTTCCCGCCGGCCTGCCTCCGTGTCGATGACACTGTACGGAGGGCGCTGCTGCCCGGCGCGCTGCTGTGTGCGGTTTGCCATGTTGTAAATAATGCAATGGCGGCTACGTCAGCCGTTCAATTATAAGGGTTTTGCTTTTAGATTGGAAAGACCGGCCACGCCACGCTCGGCGGGCCACGCTGGCCGCGCCACGCCGGCCTTCAATAGATGGCCGGCGGCGTGGCGCCATCGAATTGCGGCGCCACCAGTGGCAGGTCGAGGGTAAAACGGCTGCCGGCGGGGCTGCTGGCCACCTGGATCGTGCCGCCCAGCAAGGCCGTAACGATGTTGTAACTGATCGACAAGCCCAGCCCGCTGCCGCCCTGGCCCAGCCTGGTGGTAAAGAAAGGGTCGAAGATGCGCGACAGATGCTGCTCGGCGATGCCGCCGCCGTTGTCCTCGAACACGATACGCACCCGCGTCTCGCTGGCGCTGGCCTGCAGGCGCATCAGGCCGCCGCCAGGCAGGCTGCCGGGCTCGCCAAACGCATGTACCAGGGCGTTGTTGATCAGGTTGGTGATCACCTGGCCCAGCGGCCCCGGATAGCTGTCCATGCCGATGCCGAATGCGATCTCGGTGTCGATCCGGTGGCCCGAGCTCCGGATGCGGTTCATCACGGTGGCGATGATTTCATGGCTGACCTGCAGCAGGTCGAACGGGCGGCGCTGCTCGGTGGTGCGGTCGACGGCCACCTGCTTGAAGCTGTTGACCAGGTCGGCCGCGCTGTGCAGGCCCCGCATCACCAGCGCGGACGCCTTGCCGGCGTCGTCGATATAGGCGGCCAGGTCCGAGCGGCGCAGGCCGGGGCCGTTCATCAGGCGCGCCACGTCGTCCGTCTTTTGCTGCATGGTGCTGGCGATCAGCAGGCTGTTGCCGATCGGCGTATTGAGTTCATGCGCCACGCCCGCCATCAGCGCGCCCAGGGCTGCCAGTTTTTCCTGCGACACCAGTTGCGCCTGCGCATCCTGCAGCTGGCGATAGGCATTGGCGTTGTCGAGCGCAATCGCGCCATACGCGCACAGGGTGCGAAAGATCAGCCGTTCGCGCTCGCCATAGGCGTGCGCATGGCAGGCTTGCACCGTCATCACGCCAAGGATGCGCTCGCCGACCATCAGTGGCACGTACAGCACGCTCTGGTTGTGCTGGGTGCCGGGCACGGTGTAGGCGTGGCGCCCGGAGGGGACTTGCGCGATATACACTTCGCTGCGGTTGGTCAGGCAGCGCACCGAATAGGCGCGCGGATTCGACAGCGGAATCGCATTGTGCGGCAGCGGCAGGCCGGCCTCCATGCCGTGCGCGCGGCGCAGCGCCGTGCCGGCCGCGTCGAGCATGTAGACGGCGAAGGTATTGACGGGCAACAAGGCGTGCACATGGCGGTCGAGCACCTGGAACACGGCGCCGGCGTCGAGATGGGTGGTGATTTCCTGGCCGATGGCCGACAGCCGTTCCAGCGTGTCGCTGGTCTGCTGCAGGATTGCCGCACGGCGCGCTTCGGAGGCCGCAAGTGCTCGGTGATGATCGCCCTGCGAGCGGGCATGTTCGGTCTGGTGACGCACCTGCATGGCGATGGCCCGGTTGGTGGCCTGCTGCGTATGGCTGCGCTCGCGCGCGGCGCCCGCGTCGAGCGCGATATCGTAGGCCCGCGCATGGTCGCCCGCATGGGCATACTCGCGCGCCAGCGCATCGAGCAGCTCGCCCGGCGGCGCGTAGCCGTCGATTGTCGTCGCCACCTGCAGCGCCTGCTGCAGATAGTGCAGCGCCGGATTCGGCTCGGCCATGCCGGTTGGTGCCGGCAGGTCGTGGCGCGCATGCAGCATGGCCAGCACGCGCAGCGCCGCCATCTGGTTGACGGCGTCGCCGCGCGCGCTGGCCAGCTGCAGCGCGCGTTCGGCGGCCAGCAGCGCGTCGTCGGGACGGTCCAGGTAGGACAGGGCGTGGGCGCTGCCGCGCTGGGCCTTGCCGCGGAAATCGGCCTGGTCCAGCGCCTCGGCGCGCTGTGCCAGGCGGCTGAAGGCGTCGAGCGCCATGTCGTAGTCGCCCTGGTCCAGGCTCAGCTCGCCGAGATAGAACAGCGCATTGGCATAGCTGCGCGCGCCCGATACGGGGGCCAGCACGGCCAGCGCCTCGCGCAGCAGTTCGCCGGCCGCGTCCAGGCGGCCCAGCTTGCGCATGGTTTCGGCCGTATGCGTCTGGCAGGCGCCGATGCTGCGCGGCCACAGGGTGGGGCGCGCCAGGTCCAGTGCGCACTGCATCCATTCGAGCGCGGCCTGGTGGTCGTTCAGATGGCTGAAGCAGTCGCCGATATTGATGGCGGCCGTGATGGCCGGACGCAACTGTCCGCTGGCCAGCGCCGCTTCATAGGCTTGCATGTAGTGGCCGACGGCCGCGCCCAGGTCGTGCGACACGAAGGCCATGCCGCCGCGAAAATCGTGGACCCAGGCCGCCAGCGGCAGCGGCAGTGGCGCGTCGCCGAAGTGGTCGCGCCAGCGCACCTGCGCCGCCGGCCCATCGCGCAGCACGGCCCAGCGTGCGGTGGCGGCATCGGCCAGGCTGGCGCGCATGGCGTCGCCGGCGCGACGTGCCAGGTCCGACGCCGTCTGCAGTTGGTCGCTGTTGCGTACATGGTCGCCGCGGTCGACCGCGATCGAGGCGAGCAGCCAGTGCGCATCAAAGCATGCCGCGCCTTCACCATGCGTGCACAGCAAGGCATGCGTGGCCTGGGCCAGTGCTTCGGCCTCGTCCAGCGCGCCATGCAGCCACTGCACTTCGGCCCGCACCAGCTGCAATCGCGCCATCACCAGTTGCTGCGCCGCCGGGCTCAGGCCCGATTGCGGCAGCAGCCGGCGCGCCTCTTCGGCCAGCGCCAGCGCGCGCGTGCAGTCGCGCTGGCGCAGATGCCAGCACAGCTGCAGCAGCACGGGCAGGCGCGCCGCGCCGTCCAGCGACGGCAGGGCAGTTGCCCATTGCGCCAGCTCAGCATCGAGCGCGAACATTTCCATCCGAACACCTCCACCGTGGCCAGGACGATGGCCTGCGGTCCATCACGCCCTGGGCCTTACCGGTGGCATTGTAAGCTGCAATCGCGTGCTTTTGTTCGGCTGAAAAGACAGATATTGCGGCGCCGCTCAGCGTGCCGCGTAGTGCACGGTGTCGAGCTTGTCGCCGGCGCGGGCGACGGCGCCCGGCAGCTGCTGCAGGCCGGTGATGGCGATCACGTCGGCATTGTCGCGAAATTCCAGGCGCGTGCCGCTGGCCGTTTCAAATACGCCAGGCGAGCGGCCGAACAGTTCCACTTCAGGCTGGCCCTTGATCTGCGTGAAATAGCGGTTAACCTGCTGGCGCAGCGCCAGCGTGTCGCCCGTATCGAGCCGGTAGGTGCTGCCGTACTGGGAAAATTCCTGGGGTGCCAGCTTGTAGGCCTTGCCCGACGATACCTTGACGGTATCCTGTTCGCCCAACTCCAGTGCGCTGGCGCTGAAACCGGACAGGCCGAGGATGGCAACGACGGCACCGAGGGCGAGGGTGCGCGGGAAGGAAGTTTTCATGTTTTCACCTTGTGATCGAAAATGCGGATGGGAGTGGGACCAGTGGTGTCTCCGGCAGCCACGCTGGCAGGGACAGTGCCAAGGTAGCAAGCGCAGTGCATGAAAACCAGTTGAAGGCGACGAAATGCCGGATTGGCGCGATGAAATGCAGAAATCCGAGGTTGAACGGTTTTGGAAGTAAATCCGGAAAGCAGGCTCGACAGCGAAATTAAATTTCGCCAGCCGAGTCGTGAGGAGGGGGAAATTCGAAAATCAGTACAGTGTCTGCGCCGACTCATGCAGCAACTGGCCATACAGGGTGTGGCGCATCTTCGCGATCTTGCCTGCGGCCACGGCGTCCAGGATGGCGCATTGCGGCTCGATCAGGTGGCGGCAGTTGTAGAACTTGCAGCCGCCCAGGTAGGGCTGGAATTCGCGGAAAGCGCGCTCCAGCATGCCTTCGCTCAGGTGATACAGGCCGAATTCCTGGAAGCCCGGCGAATCGATGATGGAGCTGTGCTGGCCCAGTTCCGGCAAGGTGTACAAACGGGTAAAGGTGGTCGTGTGCTTGCCGGTGTCGAGCGCGGCCGAAATTTCGCGCACGGCGATATCGGCGTCCGGCACCAGCAGGTTGATCAGCGAGGACTTGCCCATGCCCGACTGGCCGATCAGGATCGACGACTGGCCCGCCAGCAGCGGCGACAGCGTCGCCACCGCATGTTCCGGTTCGGCGCGGGCCGACACTTCATCGACCGGGTAGCCCATCGAGGAATACGGCAGCAGGCGTTCGCGGGCGCGCTCCAGCGACGCCGTCACATCGGTCTTGTTGAGGATGATGCGCGCCTCGATGCCGGCCGCGTCGGCCGCCACCAGCGAGCGCGAGATCAGGTCGTCTGCAAAGCCGGGTTCGGTCGCCACCACGATGAACAGCTGGGTCAGGTTGGCGGCCAGCAGTTTCGATTTGTACTGGTCCGAGCGGTACAGCAGGGTCTTGCGTTCTTCGATGCGGTCGATCACGGCCTGGTCGTTCGAGGTGCGCGTCAGGTGCACGATATCGCCGACGGCCACATTGGTCTTCTTGCCGCGCGTGACGCATTGCAGCTTGGCGCCCTCGACGTCGGCCAGGTAGTGGCGGCCATGGGCGGCGATGATGATGCCGGTCAGCTTGGCATCGCTCATTTTTCCACCTGTCGGCCGGCGTAAATGGCATCGGCCCTGGCGGCGCAGATGAAGTCGTTTTCCGACAGGCCGCCAGCGCCCTGGTTGACCGAGTGCGTGTCGTAGCGCACGGCGCAGGTTTTGTAAGTGATGATGAGCTCCGGGTGATGATCTTGGGTATGGGTCATATAAGCCAGGGCGTTGACGAACGCCAGGGTCTGGTAATAATTCTTGAAGTCGTAACTGCGGCACAGCTTGCCTTCCTGCAGCGTCCATTCCGGCAGCAGCGGCAGCAGGGCGGCAATGCCGGCCTCGCTCAGGGCGTGCTGCAGCGGGGCGCAAGTTTGCAGGGTCAGTTCTTCGAAGGTGTGTGGCAGGTTCATGCGGTTGCCCCTTTCAGGTGGCGGATGCGGACGCTGGCCGGCGGGTGCGAATCGTAAAAGGCCGAGTGCAGCGGGTCGGGTGTCAGGGTCGAGGCATTGTCTTCGTACATTTTCACCAGCGCCGACACCAAGTCGTCCGCCTGCGTATGCCGGGCGGCAAAGGCATCGGCCTCGAATTCATGCTTGCGCGAGCTGAGCGAAGCCAAGGGGCCCAGCAGGAAAGTAAATACCGGCAGCACCAGCATGAACAGCAGCAGGGCGATGGCGTCCGTCGGCTGGCCGGTCAGCGCCAGCGCCATCGGATCGATGCCCAGGCCCGCATAGAACCAGGGCTGGGTCTTCAGATAGCCCAGCAGCGCAAGGAAACCCAGCGAGACGGCGAACATCATGGCGATGCGCTTGACGATATGCTTGAGCTTGAAATGGCCCAGTTCGTGCGCCAGCACCGCTTCGATTTCATGCGGCGCCAGGCGCGACAGCAGGGTGTCGAAAAACACGATGCGTTTATTCGCGCCAAAGCCCGAAAAATACGCGTTGCCGTGGGCGCTGCGCTTCGAGCCATCCATCACGAACAGGCCTTTCGAGGCGAAACCGACGCGCTGCATCAGGCCTTCGATGCGGCTTTTCAGCGATTCGTCGGCCAGCGGCGTGAATTTGTTGAACAGCGGCGCGATCACGGTCGGATAGAGCACCATCATCAGCAACTGAAAGCCGCTCCATACGCACCAGGCGTAGAACCACCACAGGGCGCCGGACTTGTCCATCAGCGCCAGCACCACCCACAGCAGCGGCAGGCCGATCACGGCGCCCAGGCCCATGCCCTTGAGCATATCCATGAAAAACAGGCCGCGGCGCATGGTGTTGAAGCCGAAGCGCTGTTCCAGCACGAACTGGCGGTAGTAGTCGAACGGCAGGTCGACCAGCCCCGAGATGGCGACAAAGGCGACGATCAGGCCGATCTGGTAGGACATCCCCGGCCCCGTCAGTTCCTGCAGGTGCAGCGCCAGCCATTGCAGGCCGCCGAGCAGGGTAAACGCGACCAGCACGGCCGATTCGACCAGCAGGGTCAGCAAGCCGAACTTGGTCCTGGCCACCGTGTAGTCGGCCGCCTTCTGGTGTGCGGCGAGGGCGATTTTTTCGGCAAATTCGGCCGGTACACGGGCGCGGTTGGCCAGCACGTGGCGGATCTGCCGCGAGGCGAGCCAGAAGCGCACCAGCAGGGTCAAAACAAGGATGGAAACAAACAAAATCGAAAACGCGAGTGAATACATTCTGTGCCTGTGAGAAAATGGCTGATTATTCAGTTGATTAGGCCAAGAGAGAATTATGTCACAAGCGACCGACTTATCCACATCCTCCCCCGCACCGGCCGTGCCGGCCCGTCCCAACGAGATGAACCTGGTCTGGGTCGACATGGAAATGACCGGCCTGGAGCCCGACACCGACCGCATCATCGAAGTGGCGGTGGTCGTCACCGACATGCACCTGAACCTGCTGGCCGAAGGCCCCGTGTTCGTGATCCACCAGTCGGACGAAACCCTGAACAAGATGGACGCCTGGAACAAGGGCACCCATGGCCGCTCGGGCCTGATCGACAAGGTCAAGGCCTCGACCGTGACGGAAGCGCAGGCGGAAGCGGAACTGATCGCGTTCCTGAAAAAGTACGTGCCAGCCGGTAAATCGCCGATGTGCGGCAACACCATCGGCCAGGATCGCCGCTTCATGGTGCGCGGCATGCCGAAGCTGGAAGCGTTCTTCCACTATCGCAACGTCGACGTGTCGACCCTGAAAGAGCTGTGCAAGCGCTGGAAACCGGAAATCGCCACCGGCTTCAAGAAGCACCAGAAGCATACGGCGCTGGCCGATATCCTCGAATCGATCGAAGAGCTGAAATACTACCGCGAGCATTTCATCAAATTGTAAGATCGTTGCCGAAGTCGAGGATGGTCATGCCGCCATCCTCGGCTTGCAGTGCCACCGCAAACGGCCCCGTTTGCCGCAAGCCGGTGATCCACAGGGTCTCGTCCGGCTGTCTGTAGTATTCCACGCAAGTTCCAGCAGGCGCCAAGCGGCACACGATCAGCCCTGCACCGGCCACCGCGCACCATCGTTCCTGCGCATCGATCAGCGCCACCGCCGGATCGCCATAAAACTCGCCGATCACCGTCCTGACGCCATTTGGCCCTGTCACCGAGGCCGATTCATATTCATGCTCGACCATGTAATGGCGGCTGCGCGCCAACTCGCGCGTACTCATGCGTCGACCTCCGGCCACACGGTTTCCTGGTCGGCCCGCGCTTCGGCGATCAGCCATTCGCAGAAGGCATGCACCAGCGGGCGCGTCTCGGCCTGAGGCGAGCGCAGCAGGTAGTAGCAGTGGGGGCCCAGCACCTGGTGTTCGAACAGGCGCACCAGGCGGCCCGAGCGCAGGTCGTCGCCGATCAAGGGGCTGGCGGCGATCGCCACGCCCTGGCCGCTGGCGGCGGCGTCCAGGCATAAATAGGTGTGCGAAAAACGCGCGCCGCTGTTGCCGCTGTAGGCGACGCCGCAGCTGTGCAGCCAGCGGCCCCAGTCGATCTCACCGGCCAGGTGCACTTCCGGTTCGTCGTGCAGCAGCGGATAGCGCAGCAGGTCGGCAGGTCGCCGCAGCTTGGCGGCGCTGGCGCGAAAGCCGGGACTGCAGACGGCCGAAAACCGTTCTTCCATCAGCAAATCCACCTTCAGGCCCGGATAGCGGCCCGGCCCCAGCCGTATCGCTACGTCGACCCCGTCCCGCGCCAGGTCGACCGGATGCATCGAGGCCAGCACGCGCAGCTCGATCTGCGGATGGCGGTCGCGCAGCCGGCCCAGGCGCGGCATCAGCCAGCGCGAGACGAGCGAACTGGTGGCCGTCACCGTCACCACCTTGTCGTCGCCCTGGCGCCGCGCCGCCTCCGACACTTCGGCCAGCTGGTTCAGCACCGGCCCCAGCGCGGCCGCATAGCGCTGGCCGGCGCCGGTCAGCACCACGCCGCGCGGCAGGCGCTGGAACAGCGCCACCCCCAGCCAGGCCTCGACCTGCCGGACATGGTGGCCGATGGCGCCGGCCGAGACATGCAGCTCTTCGCCGGCGCGCTGGAAGCCTTCATGGCGGGCGGCCGCTTCAAACGCATGCAGGGCGGCGAGCGGGGGCAGGTGACGGGACATGCGAGCCTTAATCAAATTGAATCTATCCGTGAAGAATATTGGTTTGTTTCATTTTCCGCAAGCACTTATCATGTCAATGATGCGTGAATTGCACCCGCAAATTCATTGACGCATGTCCCATATTTTCAAAGCCATCCGCGATCGGCTTTGTTCCCATCATTTGAAGAGGTAAGTCATGTCTGATCGCCGCGCCGTTGCGCTGGTGTTGTTGTCGGCCGCCGGTTTCGGCAGCTCCGCCGTTTTTGCCAAGGCGGCGTATGCGTCCGGGGTCAATCCGTCGACCATGCTGGCCCTGCGTTTCGTGGTCGCCGCCATGCTGCTGTTGCCGCTGGTGTGGCTCGGCGGCTGGCGCTTGCCGCGCGGCCGCCTGCTGGCCGGCTACATGCTGATGGGCTTGATGTATACGGCCCAGTCGCAAGGCTATTTCAATGCCTTGCTGTATGCCAGCAGCGGCCTGTGCGGCATGTTGCTGTATGCCTATCCGGTATTGGTGACGATCCTGGCGCTGGCGCTGGGCTGGGAAAAGCTGGACCGCCGCATGCTGGTGCTGATGGTGCTGGCGATTGCCGGCATGGCCGTCACCCTGGGCGGCAAGCTGCAGGGCCAGCCGATCGGCATCGCGCTGGCGCTGATGGCCGCCGGCGTCTATGCGGTCTATATCCTGTTTGGCAACAGCCTGTCGAAAAGCGCGGTCATCATCCACCCGCTGGCCGCCTGCGTGGTGATACTCGGCACGGCCGGCCTGGCCAACAGCGCGATCGCCGTCTGGCAGGGCGTGTCCCTGCCGGGCACGGCCACCGGCTGGCTGGCGGTGGCGGCGATCGCCCTGTTCTCCACGGCGATCGCGATCGCGGCGTTTTTTGCCGGCGTGGCGCAGATCGGCGCGGCCCGCGCGTCCATCATTTCCACCTTCGAACCGGTGATCACCATGGCGTTTGGCGTGGGCATGCTGGGCGAAAAGGTCAGCGGCACGCAATTGCTGGGCGGCGCCATGGTGCTGGCGGCGGTGGTGTTGCTGGCGCACAAGCCTGCGGCCAAGCCGGCCGTCATGCCGGGTGCGCAGGCCAGCGCCTGACTTTGGAAATGGCGGGCCGGAGACGCGAGCCCGAGAAAATGCCGATGGCTGCGTTGCAGCTCCTCGCCGTACTATTCGTACTGTCTTCGTCGCTGCGCCTTGCCCTCGGCATTTTTCGGCCTCGCTTGGCCCGGAATGCCTGTGCGGGCGACTCAGGCTTTAATCCGTTTGCCGGTGTTCTGTGGCCTGGGGAGATAACTTAACGTCACTATTCTGACGCGGCTATTTTTCGTGCGGACACAATACAAATAAATCTTTAATTGCGAATGATTCGCATTTATAATTGATTTTACTACTTCCCACCAGCCAGCTTGCCGCCAGCCAGTGTTCGCCTTGAAAGGAGACCACCGTGCCCACCACCACGTGCCCATCACGCAGCATCGAGATCGCCGAAGAGTTCGCCCGTTTGCGCCGCGAGAAAAATGCGCGCCACCGCGATATCGCGCAGCAGCTGCAGATTTCCGAAGGCGAGCTGATCGCCGCGCATGCGGGCCTGTCGCTGGCCGACGGCGCCTTGCTGGGCGTCGAGCGCCTGCAGGCGCAATGGCCCGCCATCATCGCCGCGCTCGAACCGGTAGGCGAGGTGATGGCCCTGACGCGCAACGCCTCCTGCGTGCATGAAAAAACCGGCGTCTACCGCCAGGCCAGCCACAATCATCACGTGGGCCTGGTGCTCGGCGGCGAGATCGACCTGCGCGTGTTCTACCGCCAGTGGGCGCATGGCTTTGCCGTGCGCGAGCTGAAAGAAAACGCGGTGCAGCGCAGCCTGCAGTTTTTCGACGCCGCCGGCCATGCCGTGCACAAGATTTTTTTGCAACCGCAAAGCGCGCTGGCCGCCTGGGAGGCGCTGGTGACGCGCTTTGCCGATGACGACCAGGAGCCGGGCATGACCGTCGCGGCCTCGCCGGCGCCGGTGGCGGAATTGCCCGATGCGCGGATCGACGTGGCCGGCTTTCGCGCCGGCTGGGCCGACCTGCGTGACACCCATGATTTTTTCGCCTTGCTGAAAAAATACTCGGTCTCGCGCCTGCAGGGGCTGCGCCTGGCCGAGCCGCGCTTCGTGCAGCAGCTCGATGCATCCTGCGTGCTCGATCTGCTGAACGAGGCGGCGCGCGAAAAAGTCGCCATCATGGCCTTTGTCGGCAACCCCGGCATGATGCAGATCCATTCGGGTCCGGTGCACAAGATTTTGGTTGCGGGGCCGTGGATCAATATCCTCGATGCCCGCTTCAACCTGCATCTGCGCGAAGACCATGTCGCCAGCGCCTGGGTGGTGAAAAAGCCCACCGTCGATGGCCTGGTCACCTCGGTCGAACTGTTCGACGCCAAGGGCGACACCATCGTCATGTTCTTTGGCGAGCGCAAACCGGGCAACCATGAATTGTGCGAATGGCGCAATGTGGTCGAGCGCGTTGTGTCGGAGGGTGAATTATGCGCCGCATGATCGCCGCCAGCGTGGCGCGCCGTATCGCGCTGAAAAAAATGGGAGCTGGTGCCATCGCGCTGGCCGCGCCGATGCAGGTGCTGGCCGCCGTCAGCGACGCCGGCAAGCCGCTGGCCAAGACCCGCCGCATCGTCAGCGTGGGCGGCGCCCTGACCGAAATCGTGTATGCGCTCGATGCCCAGGCCGAACTGGTGGGCGTCGACACGACGTCGCTTTTCCCGGCCACCGCGCAGCAGCTGCCGCAGGTGGGCTATGCGCGCACCCTGTCGGCCGAAGGCGTGCTGTCGCTGGCGCCCACGCAATTGATCGCGACCGAAGAAGCGGGGCCGGCCACGGTGCTGCGCCAGGTGCGCGACGCGGGCGTGACGGTGCATGTGCTGAACGCGAACAACCGCTTCGAAGGCCTGCTCGAGCGGGTAAAACAGGTGGGCCGGATTACCGGCCGCGCGGAGCCGGCCACGCGCCTTGCGCAAACCTTGCAGCAGCAATGGAGCGGCGCCCTGGCCGGCGTGCAGCGGCGGCCCACCCCGGTACGGGTGCTGTTTATCCTGGCCCATGCGCCGAACCAGGTGATGGTCGGTGGCAGGGATACCGGCGCCGACGCCATGCTGGCGTATGCGGGCGCCATCAATGTGATGGGCGGACCGGCCGGTTTTGGCGGCTACAAACCGCTGACGCCGGAAGCCGTGATCGCCGCGCGGCCCGACGTCGTGCTGGTCACCGACCAGGGCTTGAAGGCGTCGGGCGGGGTCGACGGCATCCTGAAACTGCCGGGCCTGGCACAGACGCCGGCCGGCAAGCAGCACCGCATCGTCTCGCAAGAAGCCATGCTGCTGCTGGGCTTTGGCCCGCGCATGCCGCAGGCGCTGGCGGCGCTCGATACCGCGTTCGTCAAAGCCATGACGGCATGAGCGTGATGCCGCTGGCGCCGGCGGGCCGGGCCTGGAATGTTCCACGTCCCGGTGCCGTGGCGCTGCTGGTGGCCATGCTGGCCATCGGTTTGACGCTCGCGGTGCAGGCCGGCGCCGTGCCGGTGACTCTTGCCGACTGGCTGGCGCCGCTGCGTGCCAGTGACGAACCCTTGTCCGGCGGCGCCTATGTGCTGTGGCATATCCGCCTGCCGCGCGCGCTGTTCGCGGTGCTGGTGGGCGCCGCGCTGGCGCTGGCCGGCGGCCTGACGCAAGGCTTGTTTCGTAATCCGCTGGCCGACCCAAGCCTGCTGGGCATCAGCAGCGGCGCGGCCTGCGCGGGCGCCATCACCATCGTGTTTGCGGCCGGCCTGCAGGTGGTGCCCGAGCTGCGTCTGTGGCTGCTGCCGGGCGCGGCCTTTGCTGGCGCGATGATTGTCTGCGTGCTGCTCGACCGTGTCGCGCGCTGGGCCACCCCCGGCTCGATTGTCGGCCTGCTGCTGACGGGCGTGGCGCTGAACGCCATCATGGTTGCCGTTATGGGCTTGTGCATCTACCTGGCCAGCGACGAGCAGTTGCGCACCCTGACATTCTGGACCCTGGGTTCGCTGGCGGCCGGCAGCTGGCGCCAGGTGGCCGCCTTGCTGCTGGTGCTGGCCGGCGCGCTGTGGGCGACGCGGTATTTGACGCGCGCGCTGAACGCGCTGGCGCTGGGCGAAGCGGCCGCGCTGCATGTCGGTGTCGACGTGGGCCGCCTGCGCACCCAGGTGATTGTATTGGTGGCGGTGCTGACCGGCTTTGCCGTGGCCTGGTGCGGCGGCATCGGTTTTATCGGCCTGATCGCGCCGCACCTGGTGCGCACCTGGCTGGGCGCCGACCAGCGCCGCGTGCTGCCGCTGGGCATGCTGGCGGGCGGCTTGCTGCTGCTGTTGGCCGACACCCTGGCGCGCACGGTGGCGATTCCCGCCGAGGTCCCGGTCGGCATTTTCACGGCCCTGCTGGGAGGGCCATTTTTCCTGATGCTGCTGCGGCGCTTTCGCCATTCCACCGCCTGAGGAACGCCATGCCATTACTGGAACTGCATTTCGCCACCACCCGTCTGGGCCAGCAGTATTTCGGACCCTTCAATCTGTCCATCGCCGCCGGCGAACGGGTCGCCATCCTTGGCCCCAGCGGCGCCGGCAAGACCACCTTGCTCAAATTGATGGCGCGGGAATGCCGCCCGCATGCCGGGCGCGTGACATTCGGCGGCCGCCCGCTGGAACAATGGCCGCTGATGAAGCTGGCGCTGCGCCGCGCCGTGCTGCCGCAGGCATCGAACGTGGCCTTCGGCCTGCAGGCGGAACTGGTGATTGGTCTCGGCCGGGTGGCGCGCCTGTTTGATCCGCAACTGCATCACATCGTGCAGCAGGCGGCCGCGCTGGCGCACGCCAGCCATCTGCTGGGCCGGCGCATGGACAGCATGTCGGGCGGCGAGCAGGCCAGGGTGCAGCTGGCGCGCATCTTTGCGCAATTGTGGGATGTGGAAGGCGGGCTGGTGCTGGTCGACGAACCGCTGGCCGCGCTCGATCCGGGCCTGCAGTTTGAGCTGCTGGACAGCATCGCCAATTTTTGCCGCGCGCGCGGCCACGCGGTGGTCGCCATCCTGCACGACATCAACCACGCGCTGCTGGGTTTCGAGCGCCTGCTGCTGGTGCGTTCGGGCCAGCTGGTGGCGGACATCGCCAGCGATATGGCCGCTGTGCCCAAGCTGGCCGCGCTGTACGGCATTGCCCTGACGACGGCTACCAACAGCGCCGGCGACGTGTGCGTGGTGCCAGCCAAAACACCGGCCAAAATGCCGGCAAAAAAAACTAGGGCGGCACATTCTGCTTACCTCTCCCGCGGGCACTATTGAAGCGCGTTGCTGTCCAAGGTCGCATGGGAATCTTCCTCAAGGAGAGCGATCATGTCAGGACGTCCTATTCGTGGCGAAGCCGAGTGTCAGTACACGCTGGCACTTCAATGCGCCGACTGCGCCGCATGCGCACAGCGCATGCCGACGACATATACCAAGACCCGCAAGCTGGTGACGATGCATGGGCTGATCCAGCTGCGCTTGCAAATCCGCCGCTGCGAGAATGCCCAATGCCCACGCTTCCATCAAGTCTGCCATCCCGAGGAAGAAGGCCGCTGGGCGTTACCCAAGCAGGAATTCAGCTTCGATGTGGTGCTGCGCGTGGGGCAGTTGCGTTATCGCGAACATCGCTCTTGTCCCGAGATCTTCCAGCAGTTGCGCCAGGAAGGTGTCGACCTGGCCGAACGCAGCGTCTCGAACCTGCTGACGCAGTACGATATTCTGCTCAGCCTGGCACTCGACACCTTGCCCGAACGCGCCGCGCAACTGGCTGCCCAGGGACGCGCGATCCTTGCCATTGACGGCCTGCAGCCCGATGTGGGCCATGAGGTCTTGTGGGTGGTACGCGACACGCTGTCCGGGCAAGTGCTGTGCGCGCGCAGCCTGCTGTCATCGGCGCGTGCCGAGCTGCAATGCCTGCTGGCCGACGTGACGGCCGCCCTGCCGGTGCCCGTGGTGGCGGTCGTGTCCGACGGCCAGCACAGTATCCGCCAAGCGGTCGCTGCCGCCCTGCCCGGGGTGCCGCATCAACTGTGCCAATTTCACTACTTGAAGGAAGCGGCGCGTCCCTTGTGGGAGGCGGACCGGCATGCCAAGAAAGAGCTCAAGAAACTGGTGCGTGGTGTGCGCCCGCTGGAACGCGTTGCCGAACAACGGCCCGGGCCGACCGGCGAAGTCGCCCTGGGATACTGCGCGGCGGTGCGCAGCGCGCTGACCGATGACGCGCGCGCACCGCTGGTCTTTGGCGGCTTGCGCTTGCACGAACAGCTCTCCGGCATCCATGCCAGCGCGCGGCGCGCCGCGCAAAAAAGGGGGCGCCCACGGAAGTGAAGCGCCTGGCCGGCATGCTCGGGCGCGCCCTGAGCAGTACCGCACGATGGTGGCCGCAGGTGGCGCAAGGCGCGGCCTGGGTGCAGGGCGCGAGTGCGATCCTGCGCAATGACGAGGGGCTATCGGCGGATGCGCTGATGGTGCGTTATCGGGACTGGCTCGCGCAAATGGACAGCGCCACGGAGTGCCCCGACCTGCCCGACACCTTGCGCAAGGCCCTGTCGCACTTCGTCAAGGTGAGCGCCAGTTACGGCGGCGATGTGTTCCATTGTTACCGCATTGCCGGACTGCCCCGCACGAACAATGCGCTGGAGCAGGCCTTCGGCAGCCTGCGCTACCACGAACGGCGTGCCAGTGGCCGCAAGGTGGCCTCGCCTTCACTGGTGCTCAGTGGCAGTGTGCGCATGCCGGCAGCGCTGTTTACCCGGACCGGCACGGTGACGCGCGACATGCTCGCCGCCGTACCGCAAGACCGATGGCGCGCGACGCGCGCCGACCTGGAGCGGCGTCGCCAGGCGCGCTGCCAGCGCCATCGTTTCCGCAAGGATCCCGCCCACTATCTGGCGGGACTGGAGAAACTGTGCGATGAGCTAAATGTGCTGACCTAGAAAAAAAGCGCCGCATGAAGCGGCGCAGTGGCGTACTACAGGGTATTACTCGGCTGCAGGCTCGGCGGCCGGCTCGGCGCCGCAGCACTTCTTGTACTTCTTGCCGCTGCCGCAAGGGCAGTCGTCGTTGCGGCCCACTTTCGGCTCTTCGCGTTTCAGGGTCTGCACGGCAGGCTTGCGGCGCGGCACCCAGAAACGGTGGATTGCCGGCAGGTTCGCTTCCAGTTCCTGCGCCAGCTTGTGCGCCTTGACCGGGTCTTCCACCAGTTTCAGTTCCTCTTCCTCGATCTCGTCGGCGCCCAGCAGGTAGACCGGCTGCATCAGGTCGCCCACTTCCGAGTCCCAGATCTCGTTCCACGAACCTTCGCGCAGTTCCATGCCGTCCCAGAAGCCCCAGCACCAGGCTTCGGCGTCGATCAGGGTCTGGCCTTCATGCTCGTGCTCGACGAACAGCGGCTCGAATTCTTTCGGCGCCACTTCGAACGTAACCAGCACCTCGTTCATGAAGCGCATGATCAGGTTGACGATGCGTTCTTCTTCCTTGCTGTT
This sequence comes from Janthinobacterium sp. J1-1, assembly GCF_030944405.1. Classification (NCBI taxonomy): domain Bacteria; kingdom Pseudomonadati; phylum Pseudomonadota; class Betaproteobacteria; order Burkholderiales; family Oxalobacteraceae; genus Janthinobacterium; species Janthinobacterium sp. J1-1. Next base: position 6,043,210 of record NZ_CP132339.1, on the reverse strand, counting down.
CTTGAACTTGGGCGCGTCCTTGATATCCTCGCCCCACACGCGCGGCAACCACTCGGCCGGCATGATCGGTTCCGGGCCGATCGCCACCGCCGTCAGATAGCCGTGCAGCATATCCATGGTCATGGCGTCTTCGGAGCACCGGTCCGACAACAGGAACTGGTCTAGTTCGTCAAATTCTTTTTCTGATAATGGCTGTTCGAGTTGCATGGCTTGCTCTTAATTTGAAGTAAGGGGACAGTATACGCCTTGCAGGGCCGCGCCGCCCAAGTGTTTATGCAGGCCGCCCTTGCGCGCCGTACAATGGCGCTTATGCACAACGAAAACCCGCCGCACGAGGACGACAGGCCCGTCCACCCTTATTCCGAACTGAGCCCCGACTGCGTGCTCGACGCACTCGACAGCGTCGGCCTGCATGGCGACGGCCGGCTGCTGGCGCTGAACAGCTATGAAAACCGCGTCTACCAGGTCGGCATCGAAGACAGCGCGCCGCTGGTGGCCAAGTTCTACCGCCCCGGGCGCTGGAGCGACGCCGCCATCCTGGAAGAGCATGCGTTCGTGTCGGAACTGGTCGAGCGCGAAATCCAGGTGGTGCCGGCGCTGGACATCAATGGCACGACTTTGCATCAGTACCAGGGCTTCCGCTTTGCCGTCTTCCCGCGCCATGGCGGCCGCGCGCCCGAGCTGGACGATCCGGCCACGCTGGAATGGACAGGGCGCTTCATCGGCCGCATCCACGCCGTCGGCGCCTTGTCCAGCTACAAGGAGCGCCCGGCGCTCGATCCGCACACCTTTGGCGTCGAGCCGCGCGAATTCCTGCTGGCGGGCAGCTTCCTGCCGCCCGAACTGGTGGCCGCGTACTCCAGCGTGGCGCAGCAGGCGCTCGACGGCGTCAAGCGCTGCTATGACCGCGCCGGCGACGTGGCGCTGTTGCGCACGCATGGCGACTGCCACGGCGGCAATGTGCTGTGGACCGACGCCGGCCCCCATTTTGTCGACTTCGACGACAGCCGCATGGGTCCCGCCATCCAGGATTTGTGGATGATGCTGTCGGGCGAGCGCGGCGACCAGGTGCGCCAGATGAGCGATATCCTGGCCGGCTACGAGGATTTCTGCGATTTCCAGCCGCGCCAGCTGTACCTGGTCGAGGCGCTGCGCACCCTGCGATTGATCCATTATTCGGCCTGGCTGGCGCGCCGCTGGGACGACCCGGCCTTTCCGGTCGCCTTTCCGTGGTTTAACACGCAACGTTATTGGCAGGACCGCATCCTCGAATTGCGCGAACAGGTGGCTCTCATGGACGAAGCGCCGCTCTGGCCGATCTGAGCTAAATAGGGAAAAGCGCGGTAAACAGGCCTCTGCTTGCCGCGCTGATGCAGGCCCGGGCACGCGATAATGGTGTCGATAATTCCAACAGGAATTCTGTAATTCATCCGATTCAGCGAGAAATTATGCATACCCGCATGCCAGCACAGCACAATCAGCAAGCCGCCGCCCTCAACGACGACGAGTTCGACCAGGACAGCATCGTCTCGCTGCATGATTTCCAGGATCTCGACCCGGAAGCCGACACCCCCGTCGCCCAGGCCAAGGCCGTGCCCGTGTCGCAGGCAGCAGAATCCGATGCCGGCGGCGATACGGCCGAAGTGGCTCCCGATGCGGCCGCCGGCCGCCAGCAGATGGAACTGAAAGCCATCCACGAAGCCATTGCCCGGGTCGAAGCGGAAGCGAAAGCCACCTGCGCCGCCGAAAGCCGCGCCCTGGCCGAGGCGCGCGTGCGCACGCTGGCCGAAGACCGCGCCGCCATCGATGCGGCCGCCGCCGCCGCCGCCCAGCAAAACGCGCAAGCGGCCGAGGAAGCCATCGCCGCCAACCGCGAGCGCCTGGAAACCATGCGCGCCGCCGCCCAGGCCAGCGTGGCGCGGCTCGAAGCGGTGAAGCTGGAAACGGCCGAACTGCGCGCCCGCGTCGACTCCGACAATGAAATCCGCCTGGCAGCCGAACAGCGCACGCGCGCCGAGCAGGAAAACCGCTTGCGCGCCAGCGAACAGGTGGCGGTGCAGTCGGAGCTGGCCGAACAGGCCGCGCGCGCCGCCGAGGAATTGCAGGTACAGACCGAGCAGGCGCGCCTGCAGGCGGTCGAGCGGGTCGCCGCCGTGCAGGCGGCCAAGGAAGAAATGGTCGGCATCGCCTCGGCCGACGCGCGCGTGGCCGTGATGGCGCGCGAACGCGAGCGCCATGCCCACGGCGCGCGCAAGACGGCGCAGATGCTGGCCGAAGCGGAAAGTGAAGCACTGGAACTGACGGTGCAGCGCGAGCGCGCCGACCAGATCGCGCTGGAATCGGCCTTCAACCGCGCCGCCGCCGAAGTGCGGGCGCTGGAAGAAGCGCGCGCGCTGGCCCACCTGGAACAGGAACGCGAAGCGATCGCGCTGGCGCAGGCCGAATCGGAACGCCATGCGGCCCAATCGCTGCATCTGCGCCTGCAGACGGAAAAAGAACTGCGCGACGCGGCCGTCCACCGCGAGCGCCTGGAGATGGTGGCCGCCGCCAGCGCCCAGGCGCGCCGCGATGCCGACATGCGCATCCTGGCCGCCACCGAAGCGCGCATCGAAGTGGACCGCCAGCTGCGCGCCGTGGCGCTGGCCCGCATCGCTGCCGAGCAGGACGCGGAAATCGCCGGCCACGCCCGCATGGAAGCGGAAACGGCGGCGCTGCAGGAAACCCGCGCGCGCGAAGCGGCCGAGCACGACGCCAGCCTGGCCGCGGCGCGTGAGCTCGAAGCGCAGCAGCAGGCGGCCAGCCTGGCGCAACAGCGCGCGCAAACGGCGCAGGCGGCCAGCGACCTGGCCGAACGCCAGAACGCAGCCGAACAGCAGGCCCTGGCCAGCGCCGAAGCACAACTGGCGGCGCAGCGCGAGGCGGCCGAACTGGCCGAACAGAAGGCGCTACAGGCCGAGCGCCTGGCGGCGCAGGAACAGGACAGAGTCACCGCCGAGCAGGCCGCCATCGCCGCCCTGAAGGCAAAACTCGATGCGGAAACGCTGGCGCTGCAGGCAACGCAGGAACGCACTGCCGCCGAGCAGGCGCAGCTTGAGGTGCTGCGCGCCCGGCAGGACGCGGAGTTGGCCTTGAAGGACGCGGCCGAGCGGGAAGCGGCCGCCACCCGCATTTTGCTGGAGCAGGCGCTGGTTGATGCCGAACAGAAGGCGGCCGCCGCGCAGGCGGTGCAGGCGCAGGCACGCCTGGCGGTGGAACTGGGCCTGGTGCATGGCGAGCGCGCCCGCGTGGAAAGCGACAAGGCGCACGCCGCCGAAGAATTGCTGGCGTCCGAGCGCGCCTTTGTCGCCTGCGAGCGCGAATCGCTGGCGCTGATCGATGAAAAGCTGGCGCAGCAGCGCCAGGCCAGCAGCGCCGAGGAACGCGCCTCGAAAGCCATCGCCGGCCGCCTCGATGCGGAAAAGCAGGCCACCGTGGCGGCCGAAGCGCGCGCACTGATGGAAGAGCAGGCGCAGGACGCCATGCGCTTGCGCGAACAGGCCGAAATGGCCGCCCGCCAGGCGGCCCAGGAAAAACTCGAAGCCCAGCGAGCCCTGCTCGACAGCGCCCAGGCGCATGCGGCCGTGCAGCGCAAGGCGGCCGAGACCACGCGCGCGATGGCGGTGGCCAAGCAGCAGCTGCTGGAACTGGAAATGCGCCGCGCGCAGCAGCAGGAACGCGAACTGGCCGACCTGCGCGCCAGCCTGCGTGAAAAGCAGGGCGAGTTTTCGGCAGCGTTGACAGCCGCCCGCGTCAAGGCCGAACAGGTAACGTCGGCCAGCATGACGCGCGAAGTGCTCGACCGCCTGACGCACACCAATGCGGTGACGGGCACCGTCTGGCGCGCGCGCCAGGAGGACTGAAAAAAAGCCGGCCCGTGAATACGGGCCGGCCATGTCGTCGCACCGCCATCAGGCTCAAGGGCTCAGCACGACCTTGTCGGCGTAGTATTCCGTCTCGCCGAAGCATTGCGTCGGCACGCCCTTGTGCTGGTTGTAGCTGATCAGCACGTGCTTGCCGGCGGCGGCCGTCAGCTGTTTTGCCACGGCTTCGTCGCGCACGCTGAACTGGAATTTTTCCGGTATCGTGCCTGGCAGCGCCGTCAGCATCAACTCGCCCTCCCAGGTCTTGCAGACCCAGCCCCGCTTGGAAAACTTCAGCAAGTGGCCGGCGCGTTCGCCTTCGGAGTACGAAAAACTCAGGGCCAGCCAGGTATAGGCCGCCAGCAGCAGGGCGCCTGCCAGCAGGAAGATGATCAGGGCGATGCTGACTTTTTTGGTGGTGGGGGTCATGGTGGTTATCTATAAAGGGTGGCGTCAGTCCTTGCGACCAGCTTTCCAATTGAGTCCGAAGTTATAGCGTTCGTCCATCGCCTGGTGCGCCGTGATTTTACCTTGGCCGCCGAAGTATTCCACCAGTTTTGTCACCTGCAGGTTGCCGCCCTGGTTTTCCAGCATGGCGATCGCGCACATGGCGTGCTGGCTGTCGCTGTCGAGGCGCACTTCGACGGTCGGCTGTCCCGGCACGTCGATGGTCACCACGCCGTCGGTGGCTGCCCAGTTGGGCACGCCTTCGTAGATGAAGGCATACACCAGCACGCGCTTGATCTGGTCGAAATGGGTACCGTTGATAAAGATGTTTTCGCCGCTGCTGACGCTGCCCGTGCGATCGTCGCCTTCCAGGTGGATGTACGGCGGACGGTCGAACGCGCCCCAGCTGTTGCCCAGCGCCTGCACCGCGCTCTTGCTGCCGTTGCTCATTTCGAACAGGCAGCCGATATCGAGGTCGATGCCACCGGCGCGGCCGGCCGGCTTGGCGAACAGCTTGCCGAGGAAGCCCGTGTCGAGTTTCGACGCCGGCGCCTGCCCTTGCGCGGCATTCTGGTTCCAGTTCAGGTTGACCTTGATGCGGCCATAGCCGCCGCTGTCGCGCTTGTCGAGCGAGATCTTGTCGCCGCGCTTTTCCAGGCGGATTTTCGACAGCGAGATTTTATTTGCCGGCGGCGCGGCCGGCGTTGGCACTGGCACTGGCACTGGCGTTGGCGTCGCTGCCGGCGCTGGTGTGGACGATCCCGCCTCGCTGCCGCCAAAGTGCTTCAGTAGCGCGCCCAGGCCACCGGCAAAACCCTGGCCGACGGCGCCGAAACGCCAGCTGCCGTCGCGGCGATACAGTTCGCCGATGATGACGGCTTTTTCGTCCTGGAAATCAGAGCCCGCAAAAGCGAACGTGGCGGCGGAGCCCAGCGCCAGGCTGGAGGCACCCAGCGCGCGCATGCTGCCCTGTTCCGTCGCGGCAGTGAACACCAGCTTGTCGATGGACTGGGGCAGGCGCGCCAGGTCGATCTGGAACACCGAGCGCGGGCCGTTCAGCGCCACCGTGACGGCGTTGTCGGGCGCGCTTTTCTGGTTGTAGAACACCATGTAGCGGTCGTCCGACAGCTTGCCGGCTGCATCGACGCCGAAGCAGCTGACGTCGACTTCCATCGAGCCCGAGGTGATGTCCAGGGTGACTGCAAAGGGACCGTTCAGGCCCAGGTCGGCCAGCTTGCCTTTTTGTCCGCGTGTGAAATTGGTCATGGTCGTGCAGTCCCTTCATTGATGGTGAGTGGATTCAGGTTGATGGCGGCCCCCGGCAAGGCGGCGCCGTCGGCCAGGCGGATGCCGAACAGGCGCGCCTGCTCGATGATGCGCTGCGCCCAGCTTGAATGCGTGGCCACTTCGCACATCGATTCCTGCATGCGGAACACGGCCGGGCTGTCCGGGTCGATGATGCGCAGCGCCAGTTCGATATCGGTCTGCGCCACCTGGTAGTGGCGCTCGATCTGCGGCACCTGGTCCGGGTGGATGGCGGTCTTGGCGATCATGCCGTGCGCCATGTCCTGCGCCACTTCGGCGGCCAGCCAGTCGTCCTGCGTCAGGTGCTCGAACACGGGCGCCGTCAGCTCGAAACCGTGCGGCTTGAAGATGGTGACCAGGCGGCCGATCACCTGGCCCAGCGGGGTCTGGTAGATGGTGCCGGTGGTCGGGCGGCGCAGGCCCAAAAGCGCCAGCAGGTCGTTGCCGCCGATGCGCAGCGCCAGGATGCGCGCGCGCACCTCGGGTGCGGCCAGCGTGACGCGGAACAGCTTCATCTCTTCATCGTCGAATACTTCGGCCGTTTCCAGGGTCGGCATCAGCAGGTGGTGCGTGTGGCGCACCTGCTCGAAGTAGGTGGCAAAATTGTGGCGCGTGGATTTGGGCAGCACGAAACCGGCCAGTTTTTCCACGCCCGGCATGGCCAGCACGCGCGCCATGACTTCGACATTGCGTACGCGCACGAAGCGCAAGGTGTCGGATGTCTCGCTCATGTTCTGCAGCGCCAGCGACAGGTTGAACAGCGCGTAACTGAGATCGCGCTCGGCGATCGCGTCTTCCGTGCAAAAGATCACCGACCGCAGATGGCTGAATTTGTCGCCATTGGCGATCGCCAGCAAATCCTTGTGCGTGGTGGGCACATACATCGATGCGCCGAGTGCCGCCTTGTGTTCACTTTGTGGGTGTATGGAGTTATCCATCGACTGCGCTCCTGATAAGGGCGACCGCCTGGTAAGGCAGCGCCGGTTGTACGGTAACGGGGATGGCTTTTTCTTGCGCCAGAAGCAGCAAATGTGCCACGTCCGGCGCATTCGTGTCGCGCACGATCAGGCGTTCCGGCACGCGTCGCAGCAGCACGCGCGTCGCTTCGCCGATGCCAGGCTTGATCAGGTTGATGTCGCTGATGCCGTAGTCATTTTGCGCCTGCGCCATATACGCTTGCGAGCGCGCCGCCATGGCCGGCGCGTCGGTCGCCACCGCCAGTGGCACGCCGCTGCTGCCGGCAATCGCGATGGCGTCGGCCACCAGGCCATCGGCGAACTGGCGCGACTGGTCGTGCGCCTCGAACTGCGCGTAGTACACGCAGCCGTGGAAGTCGTCCGGACCTATCATCTCGTTCAGCACCGAGCGGCTGACCAGGCCCGAGACGGTGGCGTTCAATATGCTCGACGGGATCAGATAGTCGCTTGATGACGCCGCGCAGGCGGCCGTGCCGGCCAGGTCCGACAGCACGAACAGGCCGCCGTCGATGCTGGTGCCATGTTGCGCGTTATAGTCGCTGACGGTCTGGCGCAGCTCGCGCGAGATCACGCCTTTGCCGGTCCAGCCGTCGACAAACACGATCGAATCGGCGGCGTGGCCGTGCGTCAGGATATGTTTGATGGCGTTGGTGTCGATGCCGCGGTCGCGGATGATGGAGACCGAATAATGGCTGCATTCGCGCTGGAATACCTGGGTCAGCAAGTGCTTGAGGATGACGCCCACCGGCGTGCCGGCGCGCGCCAGCGACACCAGCGTGATGGCGCCTTCACGGCGCGCCGCGATCAGCGCGGCCAGGCGCAGACAGTCGCGCGCCATCTGCAGGCGGTTGGCGGCGAACGCGCTCTGGAACAGCGCCAGGTAGGCCGGCGAGGGCAGGGACTCGGGCGACAGCATTTCGCTGTAGTGGCGCTGGCCAGACTGGATCAGCCGTTCTTTCTCGGCCAGGTCGCGTATCGGTTCGAGGGCCATGGGCGTGAGCAGGAATTCGACGTCTTCCTGGCGGTAGCTGCCGCTGAAATGCTGCACAGTGGTGGCGCCGGTGATGCTCATAGCGCGCCCACCGTCAGCGCCGCCAGCTGGGTGCCGTTCGGGATGATGGCATAGTCGCAGGCGGCCATGAAGCGCGCGTCCGAGCGGCTGTCGCCCATGCCGAAGCTCAGGATCGGGCCATGTTCGGCTTCCAGTTCCGCGCGCAGGTAGGCCACGGCGCGCGCCTTGTTCAGGCTCTTGGGCAGCACGGCCAGGTTGTTGCCGTTGCGGTGGATGAAGTAGTCCGTGCCTTCTTTGGCGATCCAGTCCAGCAACACCTGCTGCTCGATGTCGGCCAGGCGTTCGCCGCGCGCTTCATGGTCTTTCACCACGACGTAGAACGGCGTGTTGTAGTCTTCGATCAGGCGCGCGCGCGACGGCATGCCGGCCTTGGCCTGGAAATCGTCGATGATGCGCATGGCGTCCCGCAAACCCGGCAATGCCGTCTGCATGTCGTCCTGCATCAGCGCCAGCCAGCCCGTGTCGAGTTCACCGCCCGGTTGCAGCACGATGCCGCCGTAATCGAGCACGGTATAACTGGTGAACGGCAGGTCGACGCGGCGAAACGCGTCGCCATTCCTGGCCGTGGCCGGTATCAGTGTCATGCCGCTTTGCGCGAATTCAAAAAACGCGCGCTGGCGCGCCGTGGTAAATGAGCAGGCCTCGCCATTTTTCAGGTAGGCGGCCGGCTGCAGATCGGTCTGGCCAGGCACTTTTTTCGGGGTCTGGAACAGTGTGTCGTCCAGGTCAACAAACAGGAATTTCTTCAATTGTGGTCTCTGACTGAAAGTGGAACAGGCGGCCATGAAGCTGGCCGGCGAGTTGCATGAGGGCCGGACTGGCCGGGGTTTCATGGCAGATAAAAACGTGCTGGTACTGACCTGGCGCCACGTTGTACAGATAGTTGGCGATGCCTTCGCCATAGTTGTCGTCGCAGGACACGATATGGCCGACCGAGCCCCACGACAGGATCGGCGAGCGGGTGGTCGACTGCACCACCACATGCTTGCCCAACACCTCCAGCTCGCGTCCCAGCAAAAACGACGGATGCATGAATTCGCCGGTGCCCAGCACCAGCACCGATTCGCCGTCGGCGATGTCTTGCGCCAGCCGGGCGGCCAGCGCTTGCGGCGGCATCAATGGGCGGTCCACGCCGATGCGCCCGAACGCGTCGCTGGCGCCCCGTTCCGCATTGGCTTCGAAACGCTGGGCGCTGGTAGCCACGGGCGCCGGCGTGTCGCCCATCTGGAAAGCGTATTGGCCGGACAAGGCCGCGCCGACCGTGGTGGGCAGGCCGAAGCGCTGGCTCAAGCCCGCGTTGGCGTGCTGGCCCATGAAATTGGTGATCACGCCCAGGTGCAGTTGTTCCAGTTGCGGATAGCGCGCGCGGCAGACGGCGATCAGGTTGGCGAAGGTGTTGCCGGTCGATGCCTCATCGTCGATCAGCACCAGGCTGCGCGCGCGCGCGAACACGGCGCTGGCGTTATCGGACAGGTGTAAAAACTGGCGCGGCGCGTGGCTGTGCGACTCTTCGAATTCAAAGAAGGGGATCTCGCCCACGCGGTAGCGCGAGCTGTGCAAGAACAGACCTTCGCTGCCGGGATGGGCTTGCAGCCAGGCCTCGAACACGCCCTGGCCCAGGCCGACGGCGGTTTCCGCCATGGCGATAAACACCACCGGGCCGGGCAAGTCCGCAGGAATCTGCGCAGCGAGATCAGTGTGGATCGCCTGCATCGCGGTGGGCGTGACCGGCCAGTGCTTGCCCAGCACCTTCGACAAGAATAAAAAGCCGCGCTTGGCGTTGGCGCGCGCCGCGTAGCCGATCAGCTCGTCCAGTGGAAAGCGCGCCTCGTCGACCTGCAAGGTCAGCTCGCCGGTCGGCATGGTCTGGCGCACGAGCGTCATGGCAGTTCCACCGGATACGCCGCTTCGGCCACGCGCATGCCCTCGCGGATGGCGGGAATCGTGACGTTTTCATAGCCCTGGTCGAAGCCGGCCAGCGCGATGTAGGGCAGGTTGGGGCCGGCCGCGCAGGCCATGCCGATGCCGCCCGACATGCGCGGATTGATCTCCAGCAGCGCCAGGCCGTTCGCGCCTTCGCGGAACTGGATATTGAACACGCCGTTCAACTGGTAGTCGCGCGCCAGCTTGTCGCAGGCGGCCAGCAGTTCCTCGCGCAGTTCGATCAGCTGGCCGCTGCCCGGCGCATGCAGTTTTTTGCGCGGAATCGCGCATATTAGCTTGCCGTGGTCGGCCACGCAGTCGGCGCTGTATTCATGGCCATCCAGGTATTCCATCAGCAGCAGGGTCTTGAAGGTTTCCATGCGCGCCAGCCCGTCGCGCAGTTCCTGCGTGTTGATCTTGTAGGCTGCGCCGGCCAGCAGCAGTTCGGCGCTCGAGCGTTCATCGAGCACGGCAAAGCCCAGGCCATACACGGACTCGGACGGCTTGATGCACAGGCGCGCATGCAGCGGGCGCAGTTCGGCAAACGCCGCGTCGTATTCGGCGATAGTGTTGACGGCGCGCGTGTCGGCCACCGGCGCCATCGGCAGATCGAGGCCGGCGCAAAAGCGCGCCTTGTCGTGCATCAGGACCAGGACTTCTTCGGTGGCCACGCTCAGCACGCGCGTGCCGATGGCCTCGAAGCGCGCGCGCGCGCTGGCGATCCTGCCGGCGGCGCGGCCCGGCCAGAAGATCGTGATGGCGCGTTCTCGGCAGAATGCCAAACACCATTCCAGGTAGTCTTCGCCTTTCAGGTCGGTCGGCTCGACCGCGTATTCATCGGCCGCCAGAAAGGCCGCGGCATGCTCGTTCGGGTTGGTATAGATCAGGTGATAGCGGCGCTGGCCGCCGGTGGCGGCAATGTCGGCCTCGCGTATCAAACGCATGGCGGTGGCGACCGAGGAAAATGTTTTGTTGAACCAGACTCTATGCATGTACGGGGACCGGTGAAGAAAGCGAAAGAAGAACCGCGCGCAACGTGGAAGCACGTGCGCGCGGAGATGGTAGCCAATCACACTTAACCTGGCCTTAGAAACTATGGCAAAACAACAAAATATTAACCTGCTTTGCCCGATGCGGTCCATTTCAGGAAAGCGTCGCGGTTGCGCGAGCAGATGAAGACCTTGCCCGAGCCGGAAAAGCGCAGCACGATGCCTTCGCCGCTGGTCACGCTGTTGACGATATTGCCGAGGAAACCGCCGATGCCGCCGCCGCTGGCGCCGCCGCCGGTGGTCACCGAAATTTCATATTTCAGGCTGTTGTCCCAGCAGACCACGTGCGAATTGTCGATCACCACATCCTTGCCCGGCTCGACGTCCAGCTGGAACATGGAGCCGAAGCCCGACACCACCACCTGGCCGCTGCCGGCCGTCTCCATCACGAAAAAGCCGCCCGACTGCGCGAACAGCGCATTGCCGATGCTTTGCGTGCGCACCTTCATTTCGGTGCCCGAGGTGGCGGCCACAAAGGCGCCATCATTGAGCAGGTACTGGCGCGCGCCGACGTCGACCACTTCGATGGCGCCCGGCAGGGTGGGCGAGAGCAGGCAATCGCCGCTGCCGCGCACCGCTTCGATGTGCTGCTGGAAGAACGACTCGCCATTGGCGAAGCGGCGCATGATGGCGCTGCCCAGGCCGCCCGTCATCTTGCCTTTCAGGTCGAGCGCCGTTTCCATCATCACCATCGCATCGGACTCGCAATAAATGGTTTCGCCCTGCTTCATGCTGACATGCAGGAAGGGATCGACGTCACCGGTGACACTAAATACTGGCATGATAAATCTCCAAAAAAAAGCCGCCTGAGACTATCCAGGCGGCTGCGTTTAGCTCATGAAACTGTTAAGCGTTGACGCCGAACGAACGTGCGAGGGGACCCAGGCCGCCGTTGAAACCCTGGCCGATGGCCTTGAATTTCCATTCGCCGTTGTGGCGGTAGATTTCGCCAAAGATCATGGCCGTTTCCGTCGAGCTGTCTTCGGACAGGTCGTAGCGGGCGATCTCGCGTTCGCCTTCCGCGTTCAGGCAGCGGATAAAGGCTTTCGACACCATGCCGAAGTTCTGGCGGCGTGCGTCGGCGTCGTGTATCGTCACGGTGATGCTGATGCGCTCGATATCGGTCGGTACGCGCGACAGGTCGATCTCGAGGCGCTCATCGTCGCCTTCGCCTTCGCCGGTCTGGTTGTCGCCCGTATGGACCACGGAGCCATCGGTCGATTTCAGGTTGTTGTAGAAGATAAAGTCGGAATCGCCACGGACTTTACCGTCGTTTTTCAGGAGAAAGGCGCTGCCGTCAAGGTCGAAGGTGGCGCCGTCGGTTGAGCGAGGATCCCAGCCGAGGCCGATGATGATCTTCTTCAGGTTCGGTGCTTCCTTGCTCAGGTTGACGTTGCCGCCTTTTTGCAAACTGATTGCCATGTGGTGCTCCTTTTATAGAAATAGATTACTTTCATGCCCGTATGGATCAAGTGCGCGCACTTGCTCCATGGAGGGCATATGGTGACGAAAGCGCCAATATCAAGCGCTTGCCGCATGCCGTTTCCGGTAGCGCAGCGATGACCACAGCGATACCAGGATAAAGGCCACGCCCGACAGGCCCGTGAACCATTCGGGGATATGGTACTTGACCGAGCCCAGCATGATCAATGCCAGGATGCCGATCGCATAGTGGGCGCCGTGTTCCAGGTAGACGAATTCGTCCAGGGTACCCTTGTGCACCAGGAATACCGTCATCGAACGCACGAACATGGCGCCGATCGCCAGGCCCAGCATGATGATGACGACGTCGTTGGTGATGGCAAACGCGCCGATCACGCCGTCAAAGCTGAACGAGGCATCGAGCACTTCCAGGTACAGGAAGCCGCCGATGCTGCCGCGCGCGACGTTTTTCACCAGTTCGCCATTGCCGTTCTTCACCGCCACGGCGCCGTCGCCCTCTTCATCATCCTGCAGGTCCGGCTCGCCTTCTTCCAGCAAGCCGCTGATCCAGTTCACGCCGATATACACGGCGATGCCGACGATGCCCGAAGCGAGCACGCTGTATTTTTCATCGGCCGGGCCCATCGCCACGCAAGCGGCCACGGCGCCCATGGTGATCAGCACGGCCAGGCTTTCGGTGCCCAGCGCGTTGACTTTTTCCTCGGCCCAGCCCAGCCAGTGCAATTCCTTCTCGTCGTCGAACAAAAAGTTCAGGAACACCAGCAGCAAAAAGGCGCCGCCAAAGGCCGCCACCTGCGCGTGGTTGTCGGTCAGGTGCTTGGCATACACATCCGGCGTGGTGGTGGCCATGGTCCATACATCGACCAGCCCCAGGCCGGTGGCGACCGAAACGATCACCAGCGGAAACAGCAGCCGCATGCCGAACACGGCGACCAGGATGCCGACCGTCAGGAACAGCTTTTGCCAGAATTCATTCCAGTGGCGCAGCACGGAGGCGTTGACCACCGCATTGTCGAACGACAGCGACACTTCCATGATGCCCAGCACGCCCGTGATCCACAGCGCCTGCAACATGCCGCTGGTGCCGCCGTGGGTATAGCCCCACCAGCCCGAGACCGCCATCAGGATAAAGGTCACTAAAAAGGAAATTCTGAAATGCTTCATTGGGACCCCGTTACGTGTTATTCGAGACGTGTTGTTTTACGTCAATTGTTGTATATGCCATGATTTTATATTACTTGCCGCCAGGCGCCGCGTTTTATACGCACGAAACTGCGCATCAAAATGGCGGTTCTGTCAGCGGGGGCGATCTGCGATAATTGCGGCACTCCGTCGCCGGCATCTGACCAACATATATAAATAAAGGAACACCCGTGGATATCGCTTACCTCGTCACGCCCCTGATTACCTGGATACTGGTCGGCCCGATCAAATTCCTGATCAACAGCGCCCGCACGCGCCAATGGGCGTTCGGCCTGGTGGGCAATGGCGGCTTTCCCAGCAACCATAGTGCCGTCGTCTCCAGCATGGCGACCCTGATCGCCTTGCGCGAAGGCATCGGCCATCCGGCCTTTGGCGTGGCCGTGACCCTGGCCTTTATCGTCATTATCGACGCCAACAGCCTGCGCCAGCATGTGGGCAAGCAGGCCGCCGCCATCAACCGCCTGGCCAGGGAGGCGGGCAGTGCGGCGCACACCCATCTGCGCGAACGCATGGGCCATACCCTGGTGGAAATCGCCGGCGGCCTGTGCACGGGCGTGGCGATCGGTTTCCTGGTCAACGCCCTGTTCAGCTGATCAGTTTTATTTCATCTGTCAATATCCAACCCCGCCGCCCGGCGGGGTTTTGCGTTTCAGGACGTAAAAACTACGTTTCACCCCCCGATTCCGGCATTACAGGAATCGGCTGATTGACATCGCCAGAGACGCTCATGGATACTCTGGCGCTTGCGGTTTTAATAAAAAAATAATCGTGCGTGTCGCCAGCGCCTTACCCGGTTGCCAGATTGACATGCACTGCCTTCTATCCGGAGAGTTACCCATGTTGCGCAAAACCCTGTTCGTCCTGGCCATCGCTTCTGCCCTGGCCGCTTGCGGAAAAGAGTCCAAAGATCCTGGCAAGGGGGGCGGCAAGGATGGCAAGGACGGCAAAACCACAGCCGGCGCGGCGGCCAAGCTGATCATTTCCCCCGAAGACGTGCTCACCATCGAAAGCAATGCGCTGGCCTCGGGTCCGGTCATTACCGGCTCGGTGCAGCCCGAACGCAATGCGGACCTGCGCGCCGAAGTGTCGGCCGTGGTGATCCAGGTGCTGAAGGAAAACGGCGAAGCCGTGAAACGCGGCGACATCCTGGTCAAGCTCGACGAAACCTCGATCCGCGACAGCCTCAATTCGGCCGAAGAAGCCAGCCGCGCCGCCAGCCAGGTGCTGGAGCAGTCCGAACGCATGTTCCAGCGCATGAAGACCTTGCGCGCCTCGGGCATGACCTCGACCCAGGCGCTGGAAGACACGGAGATACGCCGCAACAATGCGCAGAGCGACCTGTCGGCCGCCAAGAGCCGCGCCGCCCAGGCGCGCCAGCAGTTGCAGCGCACCCTCGTGCGTGCGCCGTTCGACGGCATCGTCAGCGAGCGCAAGGTGTCCAACGGCGACACGGCGCAGATCGGCAAGGAACTCATCCGCGTGATCGACCCGACCAGCATGCGCCTCGAAGGCCTGGTATCGGCCGACAAGATCGGCGTGGTCAAGGTGGGGCAGACCGTGCGTTTCCGCATCAATGGCTATCCGGGTCAGGATTTCCTGGGCAAGGTACGCCGCGTCGATCCGGCCGCCAATGCCGTCACGCGCCAGGTGGCGGTGCTGGTCGATTTCAATGACAAGACCCAGCCGCGCGTGGCCGGCCTGTATGCGGAAGGCCGCATCGAAGCCGACAGCGTCAGCGCCGTCATGATCCCCGATTCCGCGCTGGTCAAGGCGGGCGACCAGACCTACACCTGGACCGTGAAGGACAAGGCGCTGCACAAGGCCGTGCTGCGCATCGGCGCGCGCGATATCCGCACCGGCCAGTGGGAAGTGCAAAGCGGCCTGGCCAGCGGCGACACCGTGCTGCGCACGCCCGGCTCGACCTTCAAGGATGGCCAGCAGGTGGAACTGGCGGCGCCGAAGAAACTGCCGGCGGCCGCCGTCGCCAGCAGCGCCAGCACGCCTGTCGTCGCCAAAGGAAACTAAGCCATGTTCCTTTCCGATTTCAGTATCAAGCGGCCCACCGCCACCATCGTATTGATCCTGGCGATGATGTGCGTCGGCCTGCTGGCGCTGTCGAAACTGCGCGTCAACCAGAACCCGGACGTCGAAGTGCCGTTTATCGTCGTCAGCATTCCTTACCCTGGCGCTTCGCCCGATACGGTCGAGCGCGAAGTGGTCAACCGCCTGGAAAAGTCCTTGCAAAGCATTTCCGGCGTGACGGAAATCAATAGCTCGTCCAACGAAGGCGCGGCCAGTATCTTCTTGCAGTTTTCGTTCAAGACCAACCTGATCGAAGCGTCTGACGATATCCGCAACGCGATTGCCGCCGTGCGCTACAAGCTGCCGCTGGAAATGCGCGAACCTATCCTGCAGCGCATCGATCCGGGCGCCGAACCGATCATGCAGCTGGCGCTGTCGTCCAGTTCGCAAAGCCATGCGGAAATTTCGCGCCTGGCCGAAGACGTGCTGTCGGACCGCTTCCGCGCCGTCGATGGCGTGGCGCTGGTCAATGTGGGGGGATCGCTGAAGCGCGAACTGTCGGTACTGCTGCGCGCGGAAAAACTGCGCGAATACAATGTGTCCGTCAGCGACGTGGTGACCGCCCTGCGCAACCAGAACACCAATGCGCCGGTGGGCAAGGTGCGCGGCAGCCTGGACGAGAAAAGCATCCGCCTGGTGGGCCGCATCGAGTCGCCGTCCGACTTCGAGCAGGTGGTGATCAAGCGCCGCGGCGACGAGATCGTGCGCCTGGCGCAAGTGGCC
Organism: Janthinobacterium sp. J1-1; assembly: GCF_030944405.1. Lineage (NCBI taxonomy): Bacteria > Pseudomonadati > Pseudomonadota > Betaproteobacteria > Burkholderiales > Oxalobacteraceae > Janthinobacterium > Janthinobacterium sp. J1-1. The sequence continues at coordinate 6,027,087 of NZ_CP132339.1, read as the reverse complement.
ACCATCCAGGACGGCTTTGCCGAAGTCAACAGCATGAGCGTGCGCAGCGGCAAGCCCAACGTGGGCATTTCGATCACCCGCGTGCGCGACGCGTCCACCGTCAGCGTGGCCAACAAGATCCGCGCCATGATGGTCGAGATCAACAAGACCCTGCCCGAAGGCACCAAGCTGGAAGTGACGCGCGACGGTGGCGAAAACGCCCAGCACAGCCTGAACAATGTGATCGAGTCGCTGGTGCTGGGCGCCGTGCTGACCATCTTCGTCGTCTACGCCTTTTTGAATTCCTGGCGTTCGACCCTGATCACGGCGCTGAGCTTGCCGACCTCCGTCATCGCGGCCTTTATCGCCGTCTGGCTGTGCGGCTTTACCCTGAACTTCATGACCCTGCTGGGCTTGTCGCTGGCGATCGGCGTGCTGATCGATGACGCCATCGTGGTGCGTGAAAACATCGTGCGCCACATGCAGATGGGCAAGGACCGCCGCAAGGCCGCGCTGGAAGGCACGGCCGAGATCGGCCTGGCGGTGGCGGCGACGACGTTTTCGATCATCGCCGTGTTTATTCCCGTCGCCTTTATGCCCGGCATCTCGGGCGAATGGTTCCGTCCGTTCGCGCTGACCGTGACGTGCTCGGTGCTGGTCAGCCTCGGTATTTCGTTTACGCTCGACCCGATGCTGTCGGCCTACTGGGGCGACCCGGCCGACCACCATACGGCGCCGAAAAAAGGCATCAGCGCCGTGCTCGACCGTTTCAATCACTGGTTCGATCACCAGGCTGACCGCTATGGCAATGTGATCGCCTGGGCGCTGCATCACCGCCGCTGGATGGCCTTTATTGCCTTGCTCAGCCTGACTGGCGCCATCGTCCTGCATGCCACGCACGGCGGCACCAGCTTCCTGCCGGCATCGGACTCGGGCAACCTGATGATCAATGTGCGCACGCCGTCGTCGAGCAGCATCGAATACTCGCGCCTGAAACTGGAAGCGGCGGCCGTGCTGGCGCGTACCTTGCCGGAAACCAAGGACACCAACAGTTCGGTCACGGCCGCCGGCGGACGCATCTATGTCGATATCGGCAAGCGCAATACGCGCAAGCGCTCGGCCAAGGAAGTGGCGGTCGAACTGCGCGAGAAGATGTCGCGCCTGGTGGGGGCCGAATACGTGGTGCAGGATGACCTCAGCAATGGCTCGCAGAAGCCGATCCAGGTCGAATTCACGGGACCCGATTCACGCAAGTTGATGGAAATCACCAACGCCTATATGGACAAGCTGCGCCTGGTGCCGGGCGCCGTCGACGTGGGCCTGTCGGAACAGGATCCGAAGAACGAACTGAAGATCGAACTGAACCGAGGCCTGGCCAACTCGATGGGCATTTCCGTCAACGATGCGGCGCAGTCCTTGCGCGTGGCGTTTGCCGGCGTGGAAGTGGGCGACTGGGTCGACCCGACCGGCGAGACGCGCGACGTGGCCGTGCGCCTGCACCCCGACGACCGCGTGGCGTCCGAAAATATCGAACGCCTGCCGATCAGCGTGACGGGGACCAGCCAGATGGTGCCGCTGGACCAGATCGCCAGCATTACCATGGGCAAGGGCCCGTCCGGCATCGAGCATAAAAACGGCAAGCGCACGATTACCGTCTCGGCCAATGCCCAGGGCCGTTCGAACGGCGAAGTGACCACCGATGCGATGAACCTGGCCAAGTCGATCGACTTCCCGCCCGGCTACGGCCTGGCCTTGGGCGGCGCCGGCCAGGACCAGCAGGAACTGTTTACCCAGATGGTGATCGCGCTGGTGATGGGGATCGGCCTGATGTATCTGATCCTGGTGATGCAGTTCAACTCCTTTACGGCGCCGATCGCGGTGATGATGTCGCTGCCGCTCAGTTTGATCGGCGTGGTGGTGGCGCTGGTGATCACGAATAACACCCTCAACCTGATGAGCTTTATCGGCATCATCATGCTGATGGGGCTGGTCGCCAAGAACGCCATCCTGCTGCTGGACGCGGCGCGCAAGCGCGAAGAGGAAGGCTATGGCCGCGAGGACGCACTGATGGAGGCCGGACGCATGCGTCTGCGTCCTATCCTGATGACCACGTTTGCCCTGATCGCCGGCATGTTCCCGGTCGCGCTGGGCCTGGGCGAGGGCGGCGAGTTTTACCGTCCGCTGGCGATCGCGATTATCGGTGGCACGATTACCTCGACCATTCTGACCTTGCTGGTGGTGCCGACCTTCTACGACAGCATCGAGATCTCCCGCGATGGCGCCGTGGCCAAGTTCCACTGGCGCGCCGGGCGCATGAACGTGGCGTTCGCCCTGATCCTGACCCTGATCGAGTGCGTGCTGACCTTGCTGCTGATCCGCTTCATTTACCGCATGCTGAAACTGGCCGTGCTGTTCCTGATGGGACGCCGCGCGCCTGCGGCCACGGTCAACTTGCACAAGTAAACCGCAAGCTGATTACTGCAAGTAATCACGGAAAAACAGGGAGCCTTCTTCGGAAGGCTCTTTTTTTTGCGGTCGCCGGGCTTAGCTGCCGCTTGGCGGTGGTGGCGTCGTGCCGCCCGGCGGCGTGGTACCTCCCGGCGGCGTTGTCGTGCCGTCCGGTGGGGTGGTGCCGGCCGGTGGCGGGGTGGTGGTGTCTGGCGGTGGCGTGGTCGGGGCGGGCGCCGTATCGGCCGGCGGCGTGGCTGGCGTCACAGTGGTGGCTGGCGGCGTGGTGGCCGCCGTATCCTCGCGCTTGTTGCAGCCGGCCAGCAGCGCGCACACAATCGCGCTGCCGAAGACAATTTTGCTGGTGGTAATCAGTGGTGCCGTCATGATTTTCCCTTTCGGTTAACAACCTGTTGTCGGATTCCTTGCCGGTTCAGAACAAGGCTGGCATCGCTTGCCAAAATTAGAGTGGGCAGACGGCCGCAGGTTCACGCGATTTACAAATCGACACAGATTGCCGGGGAGCGGCGGCAGTTTTGTTTGCGCCTGCGCAAGCGCGAGACGCAAGCGTGAGGCGCAAGCGCGGGACTCAAAGCAGAAGGCCAGGACAGAACGTCCTGGCCGTTTGGCCTTACTTGTTATTGACTTTGCTCACTTCGACTTGCCAGTCCACGCCCGACTCGATATGGTGTTTGGCCGCAAAGTCGCCCTGGCTGATGGCCACGGCCACGTCCAGCAAGCTGTTCAGGTAGACCAGTGGCTTGCCCTTGGCCACGCCGCCAAACGTGTGTTCGAACGGCGCCGTGACTTTCGCCACCTGCTTGCCCTTGTGCAAAATGCGCACTTGCAGCGGGTCGTGCGGTTGGACGCCCAGTTCATCGAGCAGTGCTTTCGGGATATTCGTCCACACATTGCCATACTTGACGTCCAGCACCGGCACGATGCCGCGGATGGTATTACCGTCGCGTACGGCGTGCTGGTAGGCGATCTTCACCACCGACTCGCTCGGCAACTGCGGGCCCACCTGTTCATACGTGATGGCGCCCGAGGCCAGGCGCGCACCGACATAGGCGTAGACGTCGCGGCCATGGAAGGTATACGACTCGGCGGAGCCGGCCAGGCGGTTGACCTTTTCATCGATCTCGCGCAGTTCGGCCACGCCGTCGCGCTCGGCGATCAGGGTAAACAAGCCATTGTCGGGACCGACGAAATAGCGGCCGTTTTTCGTTTTCAAGACCACCGACTTGCGCTGGGTGCCCACGCCCGGATCGATCACGGAAACGAATACCGTGCCCTCGGGCCAGTAATTGGCCGTCTGGTACAGGCGGTAGGCGCCGAGCCAGATATCGTAGTCGGGTATCTGGTGCGTCAGGTCGGAAATGGTGAGCTTGGGATCGACGCCATAGGCCACGCCATGCATGGCCGAGACAGCGCCGTCGGCGGTGCCGAAATCGGTCATCAGCACCAGCGGCGTGGCCGCTTGCGCCTGGGTGGACAGCAGCAGCGCGCCCAGGCAGGCGCCGGCGACGAGTCGGGAGAGTTTCTTGATGATCATGTGTAGTCCTGGTTAAAACGTATAGCTCAGCTTGGCGTAAAAGTATGCGCCGTTCACGCCGATCGGGTTGATGAAATTGTAGGGCAGGGCGCCGCCGTAGGTGGCGTTATTGGTCTCGCGCACGCGCTGCGGATAGCGGTCCAGGATATTGTTGCCGCCCACGCTCACCGTCAGTTGTTTGGAAAGTTTCAACTGGCCTTCCAGGTCCAGCGACCAGACGGCGCCGAAGCGCTGCGCCGGAATGCCGTCGATCAGCGGTGCCTCGCTGTCATACGAGAAATCCTTCAGCTCGCCAAAACGGGTGGCGCGCGCCTGCACGCCCCAGTTCGCTCCCTGCCAGTCGGCGCCCAGGATCAGCTTGCTTTTCGGCGAGGCGTTCCTGATGCGGAACAGGCTGGTGTCGGTCAGCAGGGTCAGCTCGGGATCGATGGCGGCCAGCGCGCCGGAACTCTGGCGTACTTTGTCGAGGCTGGTCTTGTTCAGATTGAGCGCCGCGTTCAGGTTCAGCTTGCCACCAGATACCGCCAGGTCATGGTTCAGCACCACGTCCAGGCCTTTGGTGCGCGTGTCGAGCAGGTTGGCCAGGTAGGCCACCGACTGGATATCGCTGCGCCCTTGTCGCGCCAGGTAGGCGGTGACGGCATCGCTTTGCAAATCGCTGGAACGCGTGATGCGGTCGCGGATGCGGATCACATAGGCGTCCACCGTCAGGCTGGTGGCCTTGGCCGGTTTCCAGGCCAGGCCCAGCGACAGATTGGTCGATTTTTCCGGTTTCAGATCCTGCGCGCCGAAGCTGCGGGCCAGGCTGTCGCTGGCCGGCAGCAGGGCCGACGTCTGCAGCGCCGTGCCGTCCGCATTGAAGTTCAGGGTGGCGAAGCGGAAACCCGTCTGCACCAGCGCCGGCGCGCGAAAACTGTTCGACAGCGAACCGCGCAGCAGGAAGTCGTCCGTGACTTTAAAACGCGTCGACAATTTGCCCGTGCTGGCGCTGCCGAAGTCGCTGTAGTCGGAATAGCGGGCGGCGGCGCCCACCAGCAGGCGCGGCGTGAGATCGGTTTCCGCGTCGAGATATACCGAGCGGATCTGGCGGCTGCCGTCATACGTGTCGGACGGACGCAGGCCCGGGCCCGCTTGCGCACCCGGTGGCGCGTCGGTGAGGCTGCCTGCCGCATACGAGGCCGGGTCGCCGGCGGAACTCTGGTAGGTTTCGCGCATCCATTCGGCGCCGACGGCCAGGCTCAGGGCGGCCGGCAGGCCGATCTCGATGTTGCGCGTGGCGTCCAGGTTCAGCGCGTTCTGGCGGAAATCGAAGCTGGCCAGGTGGAAACTGGTGGGGCTGGCCGCGCCCAGCGAGGCGTTGACGGAGTGGCTGACGCCGTAGTCGAAGCGGTCGCCGCCGTGGCGCGCGCTCAGGTCCCAGCTCCAGCTGGCCGTGGTGCCGCGCAGGCCGGCCACCAGGCTGACGTCGCGCTTGTCGCCATTGGTGACGGGGCGGTAGCCGTTCGGGTACAGCGCCAGCACGTTCGACGGGTCGCCCGGATAGCGGAAGTAGGCGCTGCCGTCGGACTTGCGGTCGTTGACGGTGGCAAACGAATACAGGTCCAGGCCATTTTCAAGCGGCAACAGCGCGTTATAGAAGGCATAGTTGTTGTGCTGGCGCGAGTCGCCCGACTTGAATACCACCTTGCCGTCCAGCGCCTGGTCGGCCGGCGTGAAATTGTACGAGGTCCAGCCCGCGTCACTGGGGCCGGCACGCTCGGTGGGCGAGCGGCGCCGCGTTTCCGCGCCGAAGCGGAAATAGCCTGCGTCGCCCAGCGGCACGCCGTAGTCGGCGTTGACGATGGTGGTCTGGCCGTCCGTCAGGGTCTGGTCCGTCGGGTCGAACCTGGTATGGTTGGCGCCGTAGCTGACCGAGGCCGAACCGCCCGTGCGGGCTTTTTTCAGCACGATATTGATCACGCCGGCCACCGCGTCGCTGCCGTACTGGGCGCCGGCGCCGTCGCGCAGGATCTCGATATGGTCGATCGCGCCCGGTGGGATCGCATTGATGTCGACCGGCACCGTGCCCGAAAAGCTGCTTTCCGTGTCCAGCACGGCGCTGGTATGGCGGCGCTTGCCGTTGATCAGCACCAGCACCTGGTCCGGCGCCAGGCCGCGCAGCTGGATGCCGCGCACGGAATCCGACGCGCCGCTCGATTCGATGCGCGGAAAATTGATCGATGGCGACAGGTTTTGCAGGGCCGCGCCGACATCGCCGGTGGACAGGGCGTTGCTCACTTCGCGTGCGCCGAAGCGGTCGATCGGCACCGTGCTGTCGAACACGGTGCGGTTGCGCACGCGCGAACCGACCACGGTGACCTGGTCGATGCTGGCGGTCTCAAGGTTGGCGTCTGTCGTATCTTGCGCCCATGCCGGTGCTGACAGCATGGCGCAGGCGATGACGATGGTGCGCAGCGGGGTAGAAGGAACGGAAAAATGGCGAGATGGCACGGCGGTCCTTTAAGCTTGATCATATGGAAACTGTTGATCGAAGCTTAAGGGAGGGCAGCGGCGGGGCTAACGATTCTTTCCGGATATGCTTATGCTGTTGTTTTTACGTTCGCACGTCAGGCAGCCAGATGCCGCAATAGCGCCGGCACTTCGGCCGGAATCTCGCGCGCCAGGTAGCCGAGCAGGCCGAAGCGCAAGGCCAGCTGGTCGCCGGCCAGCGCATGCAGGGCAATGCCCCAGGAACATGCTTGTTCCAGTGGCGCACCGCGCGCGGCCAGGCCCGTGATGATGCCGGCCAGGGTGTCGCCCGAACCGGAAATGGCCAGGCCCACATTGCCGCCTTCATGCGACCAGCACTGGCCGCCGGGCGTGGCGATGATGGTGAGCGCGCCTTTCAGCGCCACCACCGCATTCCAGCGCTGCGCCGCCTCCAGCGCCGCGCCTTGCGGGTCGGCCAGGATGGCTTCCTTGGACTGGCGCGTCAGGTGCGCCATTTCGCCCGCGTGCGGCGTCAGCAGTACCGGCTGGGCAAAGCGGAAATTGCCGGAGTTGCAGACCACCTTCATGGCGCAGGCGTCGATAATCATGCGGCTGCCGGCAAACACGGGCAAGAGGCAGCGCATCAGTTCGCAACTGGCCGCGTCATCGCTCATGCCGGGTCCGACCAGCACCGCGCTGACCTTGCCGGCCAGCGGCGCCAGCCGCTCTTTCGCTTCGCGCCGGAAACCGCCGTGCGCCGTTTCTTCCAGCGCGATCACCTTCGCTTCCGGCATGGCGATCGCCACCTGCGGCGCCACGCTGGCGGCCGTGGCCAGGGTCAGCTTGCCTGCGCCCGCGCGCAAGGCCGCAGTGGCGGCCAGCAAGATGGCGCCCGGCATTTCGCGCGAGCCGCCGATAATCAAGAGGTGGCCGCGCACTTCCTTGTCGCCGTCGGGTGTGGGCATCGGCAGCGGCCAGCCGCGCAGCAGGGCGGCGGTGATGGCGGTGGCGTTCATCCGCTCTCCTTGTCAGGCCTTGGGCGCGGCCGGCATGTCGGGCTGGTCGGTGACGGGCGTGCCCGAGTCTTCCAGTGGCGCGACAAAATTGCACAGGTCCAGTTGCAGCTTGCCGTGCTTGCCCAAGGCAGCATTGAAGGCATACGAGGTGACGCCGCAGTTGGGCACGTCGGCCGCCTTGTCGATCGCCAGGATGGCCTGCTCGTCGCAGCGCTCCAGCAGGTAGCGGAAGCAGTTGACGATCACCTGGTGGCCGACGATCAGCACGCGCTCGCCGCGGTATTCGCGCGTGACCGTGTCGAGCACGCTGCGCAGGCGCAAGATCACGTCGCACCAGCTTTCGCCACCGGGTGGGCGGAAATAAAACTTGCCCACGTGCTGGCGCTGCTCGTGCAGTTCGGGATATTTGCTGGCGATGCCGTGCACGGTGAGCCGGTCGAGAATGCCGAACTCCTTTTCGCGCAGGCGCTCGTCGGCCACCACCGAGACGAGCGAGGATTTGTCGAGTTTGCCCAGCACCGCCTGCGCCGTTTCACGCGCACGTACATACGGCGAATACAGCACCACGGTCGGTTGTTGTTCGGGGGGAAGGGAGACAAACCAGTCGCCCAGCGCCTGGGCCTGCTGTTCGCCCAAGGTGGACAGGGGCACGTCGACATCGCGCTCGGCAATGCTGATCAACAGCTGTTTTTCCGCTTCGGCCGTATCGCGCGCCACGTTGCCGGCGCTCTGGCCATGACGCACGATCCAGATTTGTTGCGGCCATTTCTGTTCCATCGCCTGCCTCTTTCATCCATATCAATTAATTATCAATATAGACGAAAGCGGCAAACGGTGGCGCTCAGACGGCGTGCTCGACCTCGTCCAGGTCGGCTGCCGTCTCGCTGTTGTAGACGGCCAGGTCGGTCTGCCCCATGACGCGGCTGGTGACGGTGCCGGCCGTGATCGAGCCGCTGACGTTGAGCGCGGTGCGGCCCATGTCGATCAAGGGTTCCACGGAAATCAGCAAGCCGGCCAGGGCCACCGGCAGGTCCATCGCCGACAGCACGATCAGCGCGGCAAAGGTGGCGCCGCCGCCGACGCCGGCCACGCCGATCGAACCGATGGTGACGATGGCCAGCAAGGGCAGCAGGAAACTGACGGTAAACGGATCGACGCCGACGGTGGGCGCGATCATCACGGCCAGCATGGCGGGATAAATGCCGGCGCAGCCGTTCTGGCCGATGGTCGAGCCGAACGACGCGGCGAAGTTGGCGATGCCTTCCGGCGTGCCCAGGCGCTTGGTCTGGGTCTGCACGCTCATCGGGATCGACCCGGCGCTGGTGCGCGAGGTGAACGCAAACGCCAGCACGGGGAACACTTTCTTCACGAAGCGCAGCGGGTTCAGCCCGGTGCCGGCGATGATCGCCAGGTGCACCAGGAACATCAAGATCAGGGCGCTGTACGAGGCCACCACGAAATTGATCAGTTTCAATATGTCGGTGTAGCTCGAACTCGATACCACCTCGAACATCAGCGCAAACACGCCATACGGCGTCAGGCGCAGCACCAGCGTGACCATGCGCATGACGATGGCGTGCGCCACTTTCATGAACTGTTCGAACGAGGCAAAGATCTCGGGCTTTTTCGCGGCGATGCCGGTGGCCGAAATGCCGATGAAGATGGCGAACACGACCACCGCGATGGTCGAGGTCTTGCGCGCGCCCGTCATGTCGAGGAAGGGGTTGGCCGGCACGAAGCTGATCAGCAGTTTCGGCAGCGACAAGGCCTTGGCCGTTTCCAGCGAGCCCTGCAGCTGCACGCCGCGCGCCACTTCGGCCGCGCTGGAAGTGAGCCCGACGGCGGTCAGGCCGAACAGTTTCGCCATCAGGATGCCGATGGCGGCCGCCACCGTGGTGGTGATCAACAGGATGCCGATGGTCAACACGCTGATCTTGCCCAGTGAACTGGCGTCCTTGAGTTTCAAAATGGCCGAGATGATGGACACCATGATCAACGGCATGATGATCATCTGCAGCAGTTTCACATAGCCGCTGCCGACGATGGCCAGGTAGTCATTGGTGCCGGCAATGGCCGCCGCATCGGCGCCATAGATGGCTTGCGCGGCCGCGCCCAGCAGTACGCCCAGGCCCAGGCCGGTAAACACGCGCACGGTAAACGTGGCGTGGCGGCTTTGCTGGCGGAACATGAAGGCGAACACGATCAGTGCGACGATCAGATTGAGAATGATGGTAATTGCCATAGAGGGGCCTTATCCTGACTTTCTTGGTTTTGATTTACTTACGGCATTTTATAGAACTTTGCTGCATGGAACATGGCACCTGCTCTGGTGCCGAAGGGCAGGCACTCTACCGTACTATGGGGGCGTACTGGCCGAACCGGCTGCGAATATTACGCTATATGAATATGTGCGCCTGTTATAAGCCATCGGGTGGATAGTAGAATGCGGGCATTGATGCATGACTTGTGTCAGCATGGCACGCTTGCCTGATGCATAACAGGAACATTACTTGACCAGGAAAACATGAACCAACTGAATGAAGCACAGGTCCTGAACGCGGAAGAGCGGCTGCGCCTGGCCATGATGGATTCCGACGTGGCGCAACTGAATCTGCTGCTGGCCGACGATTTGCTGTTCACCAATCACCTGGGCCATCTGCTCAGCAAACAGGCCGACCTGGCCGCGCATGAACAGCGCTTGCTGACGATTACCGAGCTGCAAGTCTCCGAGCAGCAGGTCCGCCTCCAGGGCAATGTGGCGGTGGTCTCGGTACGCATGCGGCTGACAGGCACTTACCACGATGCCGAAACGCATGGCGACTTCCGCTTTACGCGCGTGTGGGCGCAGGCGGTGGATGGTTCCCTGCAAGTGATCGCCGCCCATTCCGGCGTCGTCGCGTAAGGGCGGGCCATGGATCATCGTTCCAAAGGCTGGCTGGTGGAAGCCATTGTCGCGGCCGGGCCAGCCACCGTCGCCATCGCCGGCGGCTTTCCCGTCCTGCTGTACAACCTGGTGCGGACGTATTCGGACGCGCCCGAAGCCAATACCGTGACGGCGCTGCTGCTGGCCGCCAGCCTGTGGGCGCTGGTGGAATTCTGGCGCATCGCGCTGGCCACCGTGGCGCGCAAGGCGTATGCCTTCGACTGGCGTTTCTGGGCCGCCGTCGCCGGCTTCCTGGCCGCCGGCGTGCATTTCCTGCCGGCCATGCCGGCCGGACTGGCGCTGGTGCTGGTGGTGCTGCCGGCATTGGCCTGGCTGCATTTTATTTTGCTGCAGGCAAGGCGGCCGCGCGGCTGAGGCTATAATTTGTCACCGAGTTCCTGTCACACCAGGCACAAGCCCTTCATTTTGAAAGAGTATCGATGCAAGCTCTGTTTGTATTGCTGTTCGTAGCCGGTAGCGCCCTGGCGGATGACGCCGCCATGCTGCAATGCCGGGCGATCGCCGAAGTGCCCGCCCGCGTGGCCTGCTATGACGCGATTCCCGTCGGCGCGGCCGCGCCGCTGGCCGCCCCTGTCGCCGCCGCCGCTGCCGCACCCACGCCGCAGCAGCGCGAACAGGCGTTCGGCATGGCGACCGTCAAGGCGCCCAAGTCGGTCATACCCGAACAGGACAATTCGATCAGCTCGACCATCGCCGGCCGTTTTGATGGCTGGAGCGGCAATGAATTGGTCAGGCTGGCCAATGGCCAGGTATGGCGCATCGTCGACGGCAGCTCCGCCGTGCTGTCGCCGATGACCGATGCCAGGGTCAAGGTCGAGCGTAATGTCATCGGCACCTACTTCCTGAAGATCGACGGCACGAATAACTCGCCGAAAGTGCGGCGGGTGCAGTAATGTGAGTAATGTTGCCGATACGCTGGCCTCGCTTGCCGAGCTGGTCCATGCACTGGACTGGCTCGAACCCAATTATCTGACGCAACATTTCGACCGGGCCGCCACCGCCCGCGACATGCATGAAGTCATCCTGGAGTTCAGTTACGCCGCCAATTCCAAGGCGCTGCGTGATACCGGCGATGAGCGCGTGCACAAGCTGTTGAACGACATCCTGCCGCTGACCGAGACCATCAGGGCATTCTTCAGGATCGATCTGTGGCCAGCCTCGACCGCGCAACTGCAAAGCTGGACGCACGCCTTGTCCACCGCGCCGAGCGGCAAATATGCGTTTCGCGATAACGGCGCGATCAGGATCAGCCTGCTGGACGCCGACTTGCACGGATCGACCTTGTCGGTGCGGCGCATCTGGAGCCATGTCAGCGATGTTTCAGGCTCCTGGACCGAGGTGGAACTCAAGCTTGATGCGCAGCAGGTTGCCGAATTCAACACCAGGCGGGCAAGTCTGGATTCCTTTTTCTTGCCTTTTTAGTCCTGCTGTTCCAGCCACGCGATGCGCCCGTTGCCCGCCTCGTCCAGATGCGCCAGCAAGGCGCTGGCGGCGCCCTCGGCCAGGCTGAAATCGAACAGCACCGCGTCGCTGTGCGCCACCGCCAGCAAGGTGGCGCCCGCCGCATCGAGTTCGCGCCGCAGCATGCCTTCCATCGCATACGGCACCGTGCAGGCTAGCCGCCGCTGGCGCACGATGGCCGTCTTTTCCGCCTGCAGCAGCGCCTGCGCCACGCTGTCGGTGTAGGCCCGCACCAGCCCGCCCGCGCCCAGTTTCACGCCGCCCCAATAGCGCACCACCGTCGCCAGCACCCCTTCCAGGTCCTGGTGGCGCAGCACGTCCAGCATGGGCCGCCCGGCGGTGCCGCTCGGTTCGCCATCATCGACGGCCGCCGACTGCCCGCCCGCCAGCAGCGCCCAGCACACGTGCACCGCGCCCGGATGCCGGGCTTTCAAGCCGTTGACGATCTGTTGCGCGCTGGCGCGGTCCGTCATCGGCTGCACGCAACCGATAAAACGGCTTTTCTTGATGATCAGTTCGCTGTGGACGGGGGCGGCGATAGTGAAGGGCATGGGCTTGAGTTCGACTTGAATGCCAGCATGATAGAACATGCGTGCTGAAATGCAAAAAGCCAACCGGTGAGGGTTGGCTTTTACATCAAGCAAATTCTTGGTAGGCCGTGCGGGATTCGAACCTGCGACCAACGGATTAAAAGTCCGCTGCTCTACCAGCTGAGCTAACGACCCAAGGGCGGCTATTATGACCGGCGCCGGGCAATTTTGCAAGGCATGCCGCGTAATTCTTCGCTTATGGCGCCACCGTGCGCTTGATATTCAACGGTCCATAGCCCTGGCAGGTCGGCATCATCTCGATACGGTTGATATTGACGTGCGGCGGCAGGGTGGCGATCCAGTAGGCGGTTTCGGCGATGTCTTCGGCCGTCAAGGGCTGGGTGCCCTCGTAGACCTTGGCCGCCGCCGCATCGTCGCCCTTCAGGCGCACGTTCGAAAACTCGGTGCCGCCGCACAGGCCCGGCGCCAGGTTGGTGGCGCGCACGCCGGTGCCGGCCAGGTCGGCGCGCAGGTTCAGGGTGAACTGTTCGACGAAGGCCTTGGTGGCGCCGTACACATTGCCGCCGGGGTAGGGCGTGTCGCCGGCCACCGAACCGAGGTTGATGATGGTGCCGCTGTTGCGCGCCACCATAGCCGGCAGCAGCGCGCGCGTCATGGCGACCAGGCCGCTGATATTGGTGGCGATCATGGTGTCCCAGTCCTCCAGCGACGCCTCGTGCGCCGGCGCCACGTTCAGCGCCAGGCCGGCATTGTTGATCAGCACGTCGATGGCTTGCCAGGCGGCGGGAATGCTGTCGAGCGCGGTGTTGATCGAGACCTTGTCGGTCACGTCCAGCAGCAGCGGCAAGGCAGCCTCGCCCAGTTCGGCGGCCAGCGCCTGCAGACGGTCGGCGCGGCGGCCGCTGATGATCACCCGGTGGCCGTTGCGAACGAAAGTGCGTGCCATGGCGGCGCCAAAGCCGGCGGTGGCGCCGGTAATAAAGACGATCATCGTGTGTCCTGGAAAAAGTAAGAGCAGAGGCATAAATTGTAGCCGAAGCGTGCAATCGCCGTGCCGCGCGATCAAGTGGAAACAGTGATTGCATGCCGGGTCTGCTTCAACGAGCTTGCAGGCGCGCCGTGCGCCAGGCCAGCAGCGCTGCCAGCAGCAACAGCGCGGCGCTGGCGATCAGGGTGGCGCGGTAGCCGATGCCGTCGAACAGCATGCCGCCGATGACGGAGCCGAGCGCAATGCACAGCTGCACGGTTGCCACCATCAGCCCGCCGCCTGCCTCCGCGTCGCGGGGCAAGGCTTTGGCCAGCCACGACCACCAGCCGGTGGGCGCCGCCGTCGCCATCAGGCCCCACAGGCCCAGCAGCACGAATGCCGCGGGCAGCCAGCCACCGGCAACCGTCAGCGCCAGTGCGATGACGGCCATCAATAGCGGGGTCAGCACCAGCGTGCGGTACATGCTCCATTGCAGCAAAGTGCCGATCAGCATGGTGCCCAGCAAGCCGGCGATGCCGGTCACCAGCAGCACCATCGACAGGGTGGAAAAATCGACGCGCGTCACCGTTTCGAGGAATGGGCGCACATAGGTGAACAGCATGAACTGCCCCATGAAAAACATGCCGACAGCCAGCATGCCGCTGACCACCAGGGGCTGTTTCAGCAGGCTGAAGACTTGGCCGCCAGCCGCTGGGCGCGGCGCGGTCTTCATGGCTGGCAGGCTGATCCATTGCCAGGCCAGCGCCAGCAGCGACACCGGTACCAGGCACAGAAAGGCGCCGCGCCAGCCGACGGTGCCGCCCAGGTAGCTGCCCAGAGGCGCCGCGACGACGGTCGCCAGTGCGTTGCCGCCATTGAACACCGCCAGCGCCCTGGCCACGCTCGCCGCTGGCACCAGCCGCATGGCGACGGCGGCCGACATCGACCAGAAGCCACCGACCACCACGCCGATCAGCGCGCGCCCGAGCAGGTAGGCCGGGTAGTTGGGCGCCAGGCCCACGATCAGGCCGGACACGCCCATCAAACCGGTCAGCAGCAACAGCAGCAGCTTGCGGTCCATATTGCCGGCCAGCCTGGCAATGCTCAGGCTGGCCAGCACGGCAAACGCGCCGGAAATGGCGATGCCGTAGCCAGCCAGGCCTTCGCTGACGCCAAGGTCGCCGGCGATCGGCGTCAGCAGGCTGACGGGCAGGAATTCCGACGCCACCAGCGCGAACACGCACAGGGTCATCGCGAAGATGCCGCTCCATCGGGCCGGTTGCTGCACGGCGTCGCCTGCCGTGGCGTGATCGCTCGCGGCGATGCCGGAAATTTGTACGGTCATTTGTCGCTACTCCTTGAAGGTTCAGGGCGATATGGTGCAGCAATCGATGTACTTTGATTAGTAGGTACAATCCGGATGTTATTGTGAAAAAAATTCAGTAATGTCGCTTACCAAAATCCATGATCTGCAAGCCTTCCTGGCGGTCGCGCAGGACCAGAGCTTTACCAAGGCGGCGGCCCGGCTGGGCGTGAGCCCGTCCGCGCTCAGCCATGCCATGCGTGCGCTGGAAGCGCGGCTGGGGGTGCGGCTGCTGGCCCGCACCACGCGCAATGTGGCGCCGACGCAGGCAGGCGAGCGGTTGATGCGCTCGATTGCGCCGCTGTTCGAGCAGATCACGGCGGAACTGGAAGCGCTGGGCGAGTTGCGCGACAAGCCCAGCGGCACCATCCGCGTTTCCTGTACCGACGATCAGATCGAGCTATGTTTGCGCCCGAAGCTCGCTGCGTTCCTGAACCACTACCCGGACATCACGCTGGAGCTCCATGTCGACTACGGTTTTACGAATGTGGTCGAGCAGCGCTTCGACGCCGGCATACGGATGGGAGAAGCGGTCAGCAAGGACATGATCGCCACCCGGATCGGCCCTGACTGGCGCCTGATGGTGGTCGGCTCGCCGGCCTATTTCGAGCGCAATCGAGCGCCCGCGACGCCATATGCGTTGACGGGCCACGCCTGCGTGAATATCCGGCACCGGCCAGCTGGCGCCATCTACGCCTGGGAATTCGAAAAGGATGGCCAGGCCTTCAGCGTGAAAGTGGAAGGTCAGCTGGTGTTCAACAGCACCATGCATGTGCTCAATGCGGCGCTCGACGGCATCGGCCTGGCCTATGTGCCGGAAGAACTGGTCGCGCCCTACCTGGCCGATGGCCGGCTGCGGGAGATCCTGCCGGACTGGTGTCCGCGTTTCCAGGGCTTTCATTTGTACTACCCGAACCGGCGCCAGGCGTCACCCGCATTTTCGGCCTTTGTCGAGGCTTTCAGGTTTCCCGCCAAACCTGGCCTATTCGAATCGGAACAACCATGAACGATACAAGCAAACATACCGCCGCCCCCGTCACCGAGCGCGAAGTGCGCGCCGTGTACATTGGCCTGATGGCCGTGCTGGGCCTGGGCGCGCTGGATCAGAGCATCGTTGCTACGGCCCTGCCGCGCATCGTCGATGATCTGGGCGGCATGGCGCACTTGTCGTGGGTGGTGACTGCCTATGTGCTGGCGTCGACCGCCACCATGCCGCTGTATGGCAAGCTGGCCGACCAGTATGGCCGCCGTCCCATGATTTTCACCGCGCTGCTGACCTTTTTGCTCGGTTCCGTGCTATGCGGGCTGGCGCAGAACATGACCGAACTGATCATCTTCCGCGCGATCCAGGGCCTGGGGGCGGGCGGCTTCATGCCGCTGGCGCAGATCATTATCGGCGACATCGTGCCGCCGGCCGAGCGGGGCAAGCGGCAGGGCATGGTGCCGATCGTGTTTGCCGTCACCAGCGTGCTGGGGCCGGTGCTGGGCGGCGTGATTACCGATGCGCTCTCGTGGCACTGGATTTTCTATGTGAACCTGCCGGTCGGCGCGGTGGCCTTTTATATTATCGCCAAGGCGATGCGCAAACCGGTCAAGGCGCACGCGCACAAGATCGATTACCTGGGTTCGGTGCTGCTGACCGGCGCCATCACGGCCGCCTTGCTGGTGCTGGCGCTGGGCGGCACCGAGTGGCCGTGGGATGGCCTGGCGGTCAAGCTCAGCGCCGGCCTGGCCGTGCTGATGGCGGCCTGGCTGCTGCTGCATGTGCGCCGGGTCGACGAGCCGGTGCTGCCGCCCGATCTGTTCCTGAACCGCACTTTCAACATCGCCAGCCTGGTCATGGCCATGACCTTCATGGGCCTGATGGGTGCCAGCGTGTTCTTTCCGCTGTTTTTCCAGCTGGTGATGGGGACCAGTCCGGCCGAATCGGGCGTGATGACGGTGGCGATGATGGTGGGGCTGGTGCTGTCGTCGCTGCTGAACGGCCGCGTGCTGTCGCGTTCGGGCAAGTACAAGATGGTGCAGGTGGTGGGCCTGGGCGTGGCGGTGGCCGCCTTCGGCGTGCTGGCCTGGGCGATGGAAACGGCGCAGGGTTACTGGGTGATCGAGCCGGCCATCTTTTTCCTCGGCGCGGGTCTCGGCCTGGTGATGCCGAACATGACGATTGCGGTGCAAAATGCCTTGCCCTTGTCGCGGCGCGGGGTCGGCACCGCCATGCTGGCCTTCTTCCGCTCGCTCGGGGGACTGCTGGGCGTGACGGCGTCCGGCGCCATCCTCGCGCGCCAGCTGCATGCGCATGGCGTGGAGGCGGTGTCGGCGCTGGGGGCGCACGCGGCGGCGCAGACCGTCGAGGTGTACCGCCATGCGATCGCCAGCGTGTTTGGCGCCGGCGCGGTGCTGCTGCTGGTGGGACTGTTCGCCTTGCTGTTCCTGCCGGAATTGCCGCTGGAGGGATTCGAGGCCAAGGGCAAGGCGAACGAGGGTCAGTAGCGTTCCAGCCAGTGCGCGTACGGCGCCGGCATGGTCCACGAGGCGCGTGGCAGGCCCAGTTCCTTGGCCGCGAAATACGTCCAGTGCGGGTTGGCCAGGTGGGCCTTGCCGACCATGACCACGTCCAGCTGTTCATCCTTCACCACTTGCTCGGCGATGGCCGGCGTGCCGAAGCCCCAGGCCGACGATACCGGTACGCCGGCTTCCTTGCGCACGCGTTCGGCGATCGGGCCCATGAAGGCCGGGCCCCAGGGGATCGTCGTGTCGGGAATGGTGAAGCCCATGCTGACGCTGATCATGTCCATGCCGGCGTCCTTGAACTGGCGCACCAGGCCTATCGATTCGAGCAGCGTTTCCTCGTCGCGGCCGTCGAATTCGATCACGCCGAAACGGATCGTCAGCGGCAGGTGCTCGGGCCATACCTCGCGCACGGCCTTCAGGGTTTCGAGCAGGAAGCGGCTGCGGTTTTCCAGGCTGCCGCCATAGATGTCGTCGCGCTGGTTGGAATGGGCCGAAAAGAAGCTCTGGCCCAGGTAGCCGTGGGCGAAATGCAGCTCCAGCCATTCGAAGCCGACTTCGCGCGCGCGCAGGGCGGCATCGACGAAGTCCTGGCGCACGCGGGCGATATCGTCCAGGGTCATGGCGCGCGGCACCTTGCCCAGGCCGCCGCCAAACGCGATGGCGGACGGCGCGATGGTTGGCCAGCCGCGCGGATCACCTTCGGCGATATGGTCGTCGCCTTCCCATGGGCGGTTGGCGCTGGCCTTGCGGCCGGCGTGGCCGATCTGGATGCCGGGCACGGCGCCGGCTTTCTTGATTTCCTTGACGATCGGCGCAAAACCTTGTGCCAGCGCGTCGCTCCAGATGCCGGTGCAGCCGGGGGTGATGCGGCCTTCCGGCGAGACGGCCGTCGCTTCGACGATCACCAGGCCGGCGCCGCCACGCGCCATGCCGGCGTAGTGTGACAGATGCCAGTCATTGGCCAGGCCGTCGATGGCCATGTACTGACACATCGGCGGCACGGCGATACGGTTGCGCAGGGTAATATCTTTCAGGTGGTAGGGCTGGAACAGGGCGGACATGGTGGCCTTTGCGAAAAAATGTTGGGTGGTTCGGTACTTCGAAAGTTTTCGAAGAATGGAAGGAGTATAGCGCATGGTGTATGATTCCGCTCATGCGACCACACAAACATCCTGCCGCCAGCGAATTCGTGCTCGAACGCGTGCTGTACGCGCTCAGCGATTCGATCCGCCTGGGCATCGTGCAGCACCTGGCCTGCGTGGAGGCCGCCGCCTGTGGCGACCTCGACGGCGGCCGGCCCAAGTCGACTGTCTCGCATCACTTCAAGGTGCTGCGCGAAGCGGGGCTGGTGTGGACCGAAAACACCGGCACCACCCATATGAACAAGCTGCGACGGGCCGACATGGACAGCCGCTTTCCGGGCTTGCTGGCGGCGATCCTGCAGCAATCATCCGAAGGCTGACACCACATGAAAATGCGCGCACGGTTGTACTGGTGGGGCGCCGCACTGCTGGTCCTGGCCGGCTGCAATCCGTTTACGGAGCCGCCCACGGGCCGCTACGCCGATGTGCTGGAACGCGGCGAAAAGGTCACCATGGCCTTGCCGTACGACGAGTTCACGGTCTTGTCGATCGAATACCGCCAGGGCGGCGGCTCGCTGATGTCCACCGAGCAGCACTCGATGCGTCTGATCCATGGCGCGCAAGTGCTTGTCAAGCATACCGACGCCATCGAACGCTGGACCGACTTCCACATACCCGTCTATTTTGCCAAATTACAAGACGAGTCCGGCGTGCTGGCGCTGGTGCGCGAACGGGACGGCAAGCCGGTGGTCGAAAAAATTGCTCCCTCCATAGACGGCTACCGGGGCACCGCAAAGTATCCGCACGGCTTTCCCTGGTCGAAAAGCAGCCGCTACTTTCCCGGCCAGCAGTTGCCCGGCTTCCTCGTCAGCGCTTTTCCGGTCCAGACCATCGTCTTGCCGCGTGCGCTCGATGATGGCGAGAGCCTGCAACTGCGTGCGCTGGCGTCGGTATCGCCCGATGGCAAGTCGTTTGCCTATGTTGACGATGAAGCCGCGCCATCGGTCGTGATGGTGATCGATGGCGATGGCAAGCGGCGCGAACCGATAGCCTTGCCGCGGACTTACCTGGCCCGGCAAGCCGACGAGGAAGCCAACCCCTACGAACCGTTATGGGCCTGGTCGCGTACGGCGCTTGCCTGGCGCAAGAATGGTGCCGGCAGCTGGGATGTGTTGCCCAAGGATATGATCTCCGGCGCGGCGGGCGGGCGCAAGGTGGTCGAGCAATTGTTTATCGATGAGCAGTCAGGCTATCGCACCTGCTTCGCCGCCGCCAACGCCGCCTGCCTGCCGGGCTGGCGCGCCGCCAGCGCTGCCGAGCTGCGCAAGACGTATTCCAGCGACGCGGCCCATGCGCCGCCGTTTGCCTATGTGCCGTCAGCGGACACCATGGCCTTTGGCGCGCCGGTCAGCCTGTTGCTGCTGTCGAATAATTGCTGCAGCGCGGCTTCCTATCATCTGTATCTTACTGCGCCACCGGCAGCCATCGTCGCGCAATTGTCCGCGCGCCTGCAGGACAGCAAGATCCCCTTCGTGCGTGTCGATCAATGTCCGCCCCGCAGCGGCAATGACGACAAGTGCGCGGCGCAGCTGGCGGAAAAACTGCAGCGCCCCACATCGCTGGCGCGCGGGCTCGAACAGCTGCTCAACACCCTGGAGCCGCAGCAGGGCGTGGTGTTCGTGATGCAGGGCATGGCGGTGGCGGTGCGTGCCAACGAGCAGGGCGGCAGCATGATCCAGACCCTGATGTGGGCCGATTTTTCGCGCAAAGATTAGTTCCAGCAAGCAACCGCGCGTCACCTCATCGTTCAGCTCGGCTATCATGTCGGCCTCTCGGGAAAATCATCGTCCCCGCGCCAGTTCGCGCGGCTGGCGGCGAGAAGTACCTGGCAAGGCAAGGATAGGGCATGACGGCAGCAAAGGCAGTTCAAGCGGACCCAGACCATCGTCCGCAGTTTGGCTGGATCAATGTGTTAAAGGCGGGCGCGGCGCAACTGATCGTATTGCACCACCTGGCGTTTTACGGACCGATGTCGGATCTGGTGCAGCCCATGTGGCCGGCGCTGATCGACTGGCTGGGCGACAGTGCGCGCATCGCCGTGCAGGTGTTCCTGGTGATCGGCGGCTTCCTGGCCGCCAAGTCATTGGCGCCCGGCGGCTTGCCCGGATTGGCGCCGTCGCCCCTGTCGGCGATCTGGCGCCGCTATGCCAAGCTGGCGCCGCCCTTTATCGCCGCCACCCTGATCGCGGCGCTGGCCAATGCGCTCGCCTCCGGCGTGATGCTGCACGATTCGATTTCGGCGCCGGCCAGTGTCGGCCAGATCGTCGCCCATGCGCTGCTGCTGCATGGCGTGCTCGGTTATGAATCGCTGTCGGCCGGCGCCTGGTATGTGGCGATCGACTTCCAGCTGTATGCGCTGGCCGCGCTGGTGTTCTGGGGCGCGGGCCGCATTGCCGGCGAGCGGCGCCTGCCATGGCTGGTGCCGGCCATCGTTGCCTGCGGCGTGGCGGCGTCGCTGCTGTACTTCAACCTGGACGCGGACTGGGACAACTGGGCGCCGTATTTCTTCGGCAGCTATGGGCTGGGCATGCTGGCCTGGTGGGCCGGCGACCCGCGCCGCAAGGCCGGCGCCGTGTTGGTGCTGATGCTGCTGCTGGTGGTGCCGGCCTGGCTGGCGCTGGCGGTGGAGTTTCGCAGCCGCATCGAACTGGCATTGGCGGTGGCATGCGTGCTGTTCCTGTGCGGGCGCATGCAAGTCGCGTCCGGCGAACGTGCCTGGCCCCTGATCAATGGCCTGGGCCGTATCTCGTATGCCGTGTTCCTGATCCACTTTCCCGTCAGCCTGCTGGTCAACACGGCGTTTATCCGCTTCGCGCCGCTGCAGCCGGAATGGCAGGCGCTGGGCATGCTGACGGCCTGGGCCGCCAGCCTGGGCGCCGGCGCCGCCTTCCACCGCCGGGTGGAAGTGCCGCTGGGCAGGGTGGTGCAGTCGCTGGTGGGCAAGGTGCTGGTGCGGCCGGTATCGGTTTGAGCGCGGCTTGAACGGCGCACGCTTGCTTGTCCGTAAGGTGCAGGCACGCGCGGCGCTGGTCTTGTACATTATGGTCACCTTCAAGGAGAATCATGATGGCAAAGAACACGATCTGCCTCTGGTACGACCATGACGCGCAAGAGGCCGCGAACTTTTACGCCCGCACCTTTCCAGATAGCGCCGTCGGCGCGATCCACCGTGCGCCGTCCGACTACCCGGGCGGCAAGGCCGGCACCGCGCTGGTGGTCGAATTCACCGTCTGCGGTGTCGCCTGCATCGGCCTCAATGGCGGCGCCGCCTTCAAGCATAACGAAGCCTTCTCGTTCCAGATCGCCACCGATGACCAGGAAGAAACCGACCGCTACTGGAACGCCATCGTCGGGCATGGCGGCGCGGAAAGCGAATGCGGCTGGTGCAAGGACAAGTGGGGCATATCGTGGCAGATCACGCCGCGCGTGCTGACGGACGCCATGGCGCAAGGCGGCGAAGTCGCCCGGCGCGCCTTCGCGGCGATGATGGGCATGCGCAGGATCGACGTGGCCGCGATCGAGGCGGCGGTGGCCGGATAATGCTCAGAACTGCACGCCGCGCGTCAGGCCGCCGTCGATCAGCAGATTGGTGCCGGTGATAAAACTGGCGGCGGGGCTGGCCAGGAACACGGTGGCGCGCGCCACCTCCTGCGGCGTGGCCATGCGGCCCATCGGATTGGCCGCCAGGCAGCCGGCAAACGTCGCGGGATCATTGCGCTCGATATCGCCCCAGACGCCATCGGCAAAATAGACATTGCCCGGTGAAACCGTATTGACGCGGATGCCCTCGCCGGCATGGCGCGCCGACAAGGTCTTGCTGTAGTGGCTCAAGGCCGCCTTGAGCACGCCATACGGTTCGGCGAACATGTCGACTTCGCGCCCGGACACGCTGGAAATGAGCACGATGGCGGCCGCGTCCGACGCGCGCAGCAGCGGCAGGGCCGCTTTCACCATCGCCGCCGTGCCCAGCAGGTCGGTCTCGAAGGCGCGCCGCCAGGTGGCCAGGTCGTCGCCGCCGGCCAGCGCGCTGACGTTCGGCACGACGATATCGATCCCGCCCATCCGCCCGGCGGCTTCCTGTACCCATGCGCCGACCTGCGCCGCATCGGTCACATCGACGGCGGCACCGAACGCGCCTGCGCCAAAAGCGGTGCTGGCGCTGGCCACGCCATCGTGGTTGCGCGCGCAAAACGCCACTTGCGCGCCTTCGGCCAAAAAGCATGCGACGATGGCGCGCCCGATGCCGCGCGAGCCGCCGCTGACCAATACCCGTTTTCCGTTCAATCCCAAATCCATGTGAAGCTCCTTGTTGGATGCTGTAAAAGAAAAAGGCCAGCCCTGTCGGACTGGCCTTGTTGCCACCTACTTGCGCAGCTTGTAGGCGATGATGGCGTCGCTGTTGCCGGTCTCCATGAAGGCATGGCCGGTGGCCGCGATCAGCACGTACTGCTCGCCATTGATTTCATACGAAATCGGGTTGGCCTGGCCGCCGGCCGGCAGCACGTCCTGCCACAGCGTCTTGCCGCTCTTGATGTCGATCGCGCGGAACAGGTTGTCGGTGGCGGCGGCGATGAACACCAGGCCGCCGGCCGTCACCACCGAGCCGCCGTTGTTCGGCAGGCCGATATTGAACGGGATGCCGGAGGCAATGCCGAACGGGCCGTTGCGGCGCGCCGTGCCCAGCGGGCCGTCCCACAAGGTCTTGCCGGTATCGAGGTTGATGGCGCGGATGCCGCCGTAGGGTGGCGCCGTGCACGGCACGCCGGTGCCGATATTGCGCCAGCCCGAGTTGACGCTGATGGCGTAGGCGGCCTTGACCTGCGGATACACCGAAGCGCCGCCTTCGCCCTTGCCGGCGGCCTTGGCGTTGGCATCCTTGCTGGCGTAGATCGGTTGCACGCCCATGGCGTCGGCCTGGGCGCGCGGCACCAGCTGGTTGCGGTTCGGCACGTCGTTGTAGTTGGCGATCAGCACGCGGCGCACCGGGTCGATGGCGACCGAACCCCAGTCCGAACCGCCGTTATAGCCCGGATACTGTATCCACGGTTTGTCGACCGACGGCGGCGTCAGGTAGCCGTCGTAGTTCGAGTTGCGGAACTGGATGCGGCACATCAGCTGGTCGACCGGCGAGAAGCCCCACATGTCGGCTTCGGTCTTCGGCCGCTTGCGCAGCGAGTGCCAGCCCGAGGTCGGCTGGGTGGCGGCGACAAAATCCGGTTCCACCGAACCGAGCTTCGAGCCATTGACCGAACCGACCGGGGTCAATGGCTTGCCGGTGGCGCGATCAAAGATGTAGATGTCGCCCTGCTTGGTCGGCAGCAGGATGGCGGCCACCGGCTTGCCGTCCGCGCCCGGGTAGTCGAGCAGGGTCGGCTGGCTGCCCAGGTCATAGTCCCACAGGTCGTGGCGCAGCGCCTGGAAGTGCCAGACGTCGCGGCCGGTGCTCACATCGACCGCCACCAGCGAGTCGGCGTATTTCTTCTCCAGTTCGGTACGGTGCGAACCGACATAGTCGATCGAGGCGTTGGCGACCGGCAGGTAGACCAGCCCCAGCTTGTCGTCGCCGACGGCGGCGGCCCACATGTTCGGCGTGCCGCGCGTATAGGTCTGGCCCGGTTTGGGACCGTGCACATTGTCCTGGTTGCCCAGGTCCCAGGCCCAGGCCATCTGGCCGGTGACGGCGTTGAAGCCGCGGATCACGCCAGACGGCGCATCGGTGTGCTGGCCGTCGCGCACTTGCGCGCCGGTGACGACCACGTCACGCACCAGGGTCGGCGTATTGGTGGGGGCGTACCAGCCCGGCACCTTTTTGCCGATATCCTGCCACAGGTCGACCTGGCCGTTGACGCCGAAGTCCGCGCACGGCTTGCCGTCGCGCAGGTCGACCGCCACCATGCGCGCGTCCAGCGTGGTGCCGATCACGCGCGTCTTGCAGGCGGCGTTCTCGCTCAGCTGCGGCGCGGTGTAGGTGACCACGCCGCGGCAGACGGCCGCGTGCGGAATCGCTTCGCTGGGCACCTTCGGATCGAAGCGCCATTTTTCGCGGCCGGTGGCGGCGTCGACCGAGATCAGGATATTCTTCGCCGAGCACATGATCAGGTCGTTGCCGATTTTCAGCGGCGTGTTGGCCGGCGAATAGCGCTCGCCCGGCTTGGGCAGGTCGCCCGTGTGGAACACGAAGGCGCGTTGGAGCTTGCCGACATTGGCCGGCGTGATCTGCTTCAAGGTGGTGTAGCGCTGGGCCTTGTCGTCACCGCCATAGGCCGCCCAGTCGGCGCCGGCGCCGGTCGCGCTGGCGGCGTCGTCTGGCGCCGGCATCGGTCCGAATTGCGACGGCGCATCGTTGGCGACGATCAGGCCCAGGCCGACCAGCGTCAGCACGGACAGCGCCAGGCCGCCCGTCTGCGGCGCATCGAAGCGGCGCCGCCGGCCTGTGGCGGCATTGATGACGGGCGACACCAGCAGTGCCAGCATGAACAGCACGGTGACGCCGACCACGCGCGGCACCAGGCCCCAGCCGTCGAAGCCCACTTCCCACAGCGCCCAGGCCAGCGAGGCGGCCCAGACCACGGCCATCAGGGTTTGTCCGGCGCGCTTGCGGCGCAGCAGCAGCACCGTCGCCAGCAGCATGGCCAGCCCGGCCAGGCCGTAATACCAGCTGCCGCCGACGGCGATCAGCCAGATGCCGCCGAAGGCCATGGCCAGTGCGAACGCGCCGATAAACAAGGGAAAGGCTGTCGCCGCGATACGCCAGGGCAGGGCGGCTTGTTTTTGTGTCGTGCTCATGAAACTCGATTCTCAACAAAAAAAGGGGAATTGCTTCCCCCGTAAAGAGAAACCTTGCGGCTTCCCACCAATTTGCCTCGCTGCGCTTATTGCACCGGGCGGGTCGCACCGAACACCGACAGCACCGCGCCGACGATCAGCAGGGCGCCGACGACCGTAAAGGCCATCGCAAAGCCGCCCGTGCTGGCCACGAAATAGCCGGTGGCGATCGGCGCCAGCAGGCCGAACAGATTGCCGACCGCCGTGATGAAGCCGGCCGCCGTGCCGACGTCCTCGCCGGAACGCACCAGGTCGTTGATCAGCGACAGGTTGAGCGAGATGGCCGAGGCGCAGGTGGCCAGCGACAGGGTGATCACCAGCAAAATCGCCCACGTGCCCGACAGCAGCGGCACCAGGAAAATCACGGACGAGGCCACCAGCACGGCGCCGACCACGAAGCGGCGCTTGCCGGCGGCGGCGGCCGGCGGCGGCACCACCATGTCGCTGAAGCGGCCGATCACCACGGCCAGCACGGCCGCGCCCAGGTAGGGGATGGCGGTATAAAAACTGCTGGTCATTACCGTCAGGCCTTTTTCGGTCTGCAGGTAAGTGGGCAGCCAGGTCAGGAAGAAATAGGTGGCGTACACGGCGCAGCCGTGCGACAGGCCGATGGCCCACATGGTGCGCGAACGAACCAGGCCGGCAAAGCCCATGGCGGGCACGGCTGGCGCTCGTGCGCTGGCGGCGTCTGAGTCGGCCGTGATTTCCGCCAGTTCGGCCGCGCTCAGCCATGGCGCTTTCGATGGATGCTGGTACCACTTGAGCCATGCCGCCAGCCAGATAAAACCGATGGCGCCGGCCACCACGAAGGCGATGCGCCAGCCGAAACTGGTGATCAGCCAGCCGAAGCCGATGGCGCCCACGGCCGGCCCGACCAGGCTGCCGCTATGGAACACGGCGGTGGCCATGCCGCGTTCCTTGACCGGCATCCAGTCGCGCACCACGCGCGCGCCCGCCGGGTAGGTGGTGGCTTCGCCGGCGCCCATGATCAGGCGGCAGCTGATCAGCGAAATGAAGCCGGTACTGAACGCCGTGCAGACGGTGGCGATTGACCACACGCCGATGCCGTAGCTGTTGACCGTCTTGGGGCCGTAGCGGCCGACCAGGTAGCCCATCGGGATCAGGGCGATAAAGTATAGCCAGACGAAGGACGAGAACAGATAGCCCATGGCGATCGGCGAAATGTCGAACTCCGCCTTGAGGGCGTGCGAGGCGACCGAGAGCGAGACCCGGTCGACGTAGTTGATCAGGGTCAGCGTAAACAGGAAGACGTAGATCCAGATCCGCTTCCTTTGGCCGATTGCCTGCTTTGGTGTCAGTGCCACTGTGTGGTCCATGCTTGTCTCCGTATTGTGTAGGTATTTTTATGTGCCATGGCCTGGCGGGGCCATGGCAAGCTACTGCTTTACTTCAGCCACAGCCGGATATTGGCGGCCATGACCTCGGTTGAAATGCCGTAGCGGTCGTGCAAGGTTGGCAGGGCGCCCGCATCGAGATAGCGGTCGGGCAGGGCGACGTGGCGCAGCACCGGCTGCACGCGCGCCTGCAGCAGCGCCATGGCGATCGCTTCGCCGAGGCCGCCGATCTGGCTGTGGTTTTCGGCGATCACCACCAGCCGGCCTTCGCGGCGGCACTGCGCGACGATGGTGTCGACGTCGAGCGGCTTGATGGTGGCCACGTGCAGCACGCCCACCTCGATATCGCTGGCCACCAGCGCGTCGGCCACTTCCAGCGCGCGCATGGTCATCAGGCCGGTGGAAATGATCAGCACGTCCTTGCCGTCGCGCAGCAATTTGGCCTTGCCGATCTCGAACTGGTAGTCGTACTCGTCGAGCACCAGCGGCACCCTGCCGCGC